>NZ_JACJRS010000100.1 GCF_014697375.1 Phormidium sp. FACHB-1136 | reverse complement strand
TTGAAGACTTTGAGCAGGATGGCCCTAAGATTCTTATCATTTTAGACAATGCAAGTATTCATAAAAAGGCAGAGATTCTAGAGAAGATAGCGAAGGAGATGCCCAACATTGTTTTAGAATTTCTGCCACCCTACAGTCCGGACTATAATTTAATCGAGTTAGTTTGGCACTCTGCAAAGGAATTCATTGCCAATCGTCTATTTGAGTCGATTGAGGATCTAGAAGCGCTTGTTCATAACCTGTTGAACGAAGGGCAGCTTGTCATCAAATGGGATCGCAAGATCAAAAACAAAGGAAACACAATCAATGCAATTTAAATGCATATCAGCTTATTGTCACGTTCTACTAGATAAGCCAAGAAATCTAGCACCACCGCCAACCGCTCCTGGGACAGTTGCTCAACATAGCGATAAATCTGTTCCCGCGTATCCGATGAGTTCAGCATAGGCCACTCGCGACATAAATGGCTTTATTGTAAAACCCTGAGCAGGAAGAATGGTGGGCAATACCCACCCTACGGACTAGCGGTGAAGTTTCGCGACGGTAGATGGCTCTGAACGCCCATCGATAGGTTTTATACCGTCCGCACCAATGCAGTGTTAGGCAATTGGTACAACTTGGAGGCGTAATCCAAGCGATTGGATAACCTTAAGAACCGTGGCAAACTCTGGATTACCTTCGATTGACAAAGCTTTATAGAGGCTTTCACGCCCCAATCCTGTTTCACGGGCAATGTTTGTCATTCCTTTAGATCGAGCAATATCACCTAATACTGCTACGACTAAGCTTGGATCGCCATCTTCAAGGGCGGCTTCAAGATAGGCAGCTATATCTTCTTGTGTTTCTAGATGTTCTGCCGCATCCCAAGGGTAGGTTTGGATAGTAGCCATAAAAACCTCCTATACGTCTTGTGCTAACTCTAGCGCTGTTTTGATGTCTCTTTCCTGAGTCCGTTTATCCCCTCCTGCCAAGAGGATGATCAAGATCTCACCTCGCTGAACGAAATACACCCGATAGCCTGGGCCATAATCAATCCGCAGTTCCGAAACGCCTTGCCCTACTGGTTTAACATCTCCTGGGTTGCCCATAGATAGGCGGCGAATACGAATGTCTATACGCGCTTTTGCTTGGCGATCACGCAGTGACTTAAACCATTGAGAATAGATTTCAGTTTCGCGGATTTCAATCATGCTCTAACTGTATCCTGTGGGATACGGAAAAACAAGCAGATCACGGCTGCAAGCTTTGGAGTCAGCGTTTAGCCCTAGGATGACTTGATTTTCTAGTATCTCGAACAATTGGCTTATAGTTGGTTGATAGGTTTTCATCGGCCTGGATACAACCAATAAATCTAGTGAGTAGTATGGACATGGTTTACACAGCAAAATAGTAGACCCACATAGAAAGAATGGTGGGCATTGTCCACCTTACGGACTACGGATAGTGGTTTGGATTCTCGATTAGGAGACCTTCTTTGTTAGCCGCTAGATTTAGCTCTTTATCTGCGGAAACAAAAAAGATCGGTGATAATCCGTTCGTAATACAAAGTTCATTGATGGCATATCCTGCGGCTAGTTGAACAGCATCATAACCTCGCAATCCTTGTTTCTCTGCTAGGGTCATTGCGGAGTTAATAATCTCTTCTGTGATTTCGATGACTTGATAGTCTGTTTGCAAATCGCTCTTCAACTGATTACAAACGAATGCGGCATCTGCTGCGGAGATACTGCCGCTACGTGCCCTTCGTGTAATGGCTGCAACAATTTCGACTCCTGTGATGGCTGCAACAAAGAAGTCATGGCCTGGTGTTGGAGTAAATAGCTCTGATACCCAGGCTGAGCCAGTTTCGTTGATATATCGCTTGACTAGGGCGCTACTGTCTAAAAAGTAGATGGCCATCTAGCGACGTTCTCCAATAATGGTTTGGGAAATCGGCTCTCCTTGAACTTGGATAAAGTGGCGATGTGTTCTTCCTTCCAAATTTGTTGTTTTAATTTGCCGAACTAATCCAGATTCTACTAAGGCTTGATGGAAGGCTGCACGCTTGGCCAGCACTTCGCTATCTTTCAAGCGATTTTGAACCGCTTGGCTAAGCTGCTGGAGTTCAGATGGCTCTAGCGAGGGCAACTGATTAAGGATCTGGTTGAGAAGGACTTGCGACATGGCCTGTAATGGTGGACTAGGGTTGCTGTCTATCCTATAGGAATCATGGTGGGCAATGCCTATCCTACTACAGGGACGAAAATGGTGGGTGTCGATCACCCTACGAACTTACACAACCTCTTCAGCCAAAACTTGCCCCTTCACTCGTTCATATTCATCTTCAAGAAGCCAATCTTGGGCGGCTGCATAGTTAGAGTGGGTGACGACAAGTTTGTAGTTCAGCGCAGGGTTAAAAATATGACAAGTACCGTCCTGATTACCCACTAGCATTAGAATTTTGGGTGGAAAAATAAATGGATCAACCCAAAGTTCCAGGAATTTCCATGTTTTAGCCTGTTCTGCGAGGGCTAGTGCGTGGGATTGCATGATACTCACCTGTTGACTTTATAATTTTGATCTCACCGTAGTAAAGAGGCGTTTGACTCCCGTCTATTCTAATTATGTATCCGATGGGTTCTGAGAAGTAGAGGCCATATCGTTCGTAATCGTCGTCCTCATCCTCGATTCCGGTTCGCTCTCCGCCCTCAATGATCGCCTGCGTGACTCGTTTTAGGGTTTCGAGATTCTTGAAGACATGCGCTCTGCCTTCTTTTCGGAGTAGTCGTTGGACTTGAGGGGTATTGGGCAAGTGACGATCAACTAAGCTTGGGCGGGGATCAGGGATGATGTCTCGGTCAATTCCGCTCATGAGTTAAGCGATTTCAGTTCTGCCAGAATCGTTATCGTCAATAAGGGACGAATAGTAGGCAATGCCTACCCTACAAACTACATTTGTAAGATTCTAGACCAGCTTGGTGATGATTCTCCCAATCGATAGCCTAAGATCTCAACATTCTCAACAGCATCAATATTTAGCCCCATCATTCCTTTATGAATCATCGGAACTAAATCATCTGGATTTGGAGGATTTTCTGATGCAAGGGCGATTTTTAACGTATTTCCTTGCATTCTAACTTTGGCTATAATGCCTCTTTTCTTAAGAGAACGGTTTAGCAACAATGTGATGGCTCCAGGATCGCCGCTTTTAGCTAGCTCTGAAAGATCGACATTCTGTTCTCCAGAGGGGGCTGGATTAACCCTTTGAGATTCTGTAGCTTTATCCTCGTCGTCTGCTTGCTTGATTAGAACTTTGATTAACCCGAGCAGATTATTAGCCTGATTCGCAGCTTTTTGATAGGATGGACTCTTCTTAGAAGTTTCGGAGTGAATAAAGGCAATCGACCATGTTGGTGATTTAGTATTGTTTATAATCAACCTAATTTCAAGGCGGCTCACTGTTGCTGACGTTTTTTTCGACCCAGTAAGGGCACCAATAACTAAGCCAGCACCACCTAGCATGATATTTCCAATGATAGCCCCTGCTACTTGACTTGTCCTTGACGTAGCTGTAATAGAATTGCCGTCCTCAAAAATTGCAACTTCAAGAATATCTCTATATGAAATAACTGATCTTTGAATAGATCTTTTGTCAAAAAACTTTAATGATTGCCCACTAGGGTTGCTAAGAAGACAAATATTATTTGAATTTTCATCAATTGAGATAGCTGATTTATTGTCGCTTGAAAATATTGATTGTGATGGAGAAAAGTTTTCTAGCTCACTAAACGCCTGCTCTTTGCTTATGTAATTCTCTTTCAATTCTTTAACTTGTTTTTCTATTAACTTTTTTTGCTTGTCATTGTATTTTCGAGCAAAAGCCTTCCCGTTCGAGGTGAAAAACACCCAATAAAGTGCCCCAATAGATAAGCAGAGAAAAAATATAGTCAATATTGGTGCAAGTCCAACGTTGAATGTTGAATCGCTAAAAACCATATAATTGATGATGATTGCCACTAGGAATACAAGTACAGTGACGATTTCTAGTTGTCTCATGTTGCTTGCGTGATAGAGATAGGAATCAGTAGATCTAAAAATGTTTAAGAGAGATGAAGCAAACTACCTGCCAGTCGAAGCATACCCAGTTTTTCTCGGAGACTAACGACTTACTTTACTAAAAATGTTTGCATAATACGCCTAAAGAAAACAGCTATGCAGAAACCTTCCAGAAAAATTTAGCTTCTCCCGGTACGGGCGCACCGCAGTGCGCCCCAACCCTAGGCAACCCCTAAGCCCCCACCGCCTCCTTGGCGGCATAGAGCACTTCGGCGGTAATTTGGCCGATGCCCTGTTCGCGGGCAAACTTTTCGGTGTTGCGTTTCACCTTGCCGCGCACAAAACCGGGGATCTTTTGCAGTTCCGCCATGCCATCGGCACTCCAGCCTAGTTCATCGCTGGCGGAGAGGGTGGCGGTGAGCACTTCCTTGGTGTCGTGGCCGCCGAAGAACTCTAGCAGATGGTCTTCCATGCCGAGGGTGAAGGAGTTGTAGACCAAATCCACAATTTGATTGGCCCCTTCGTAGCCGAGGAAAGGCCGATAGCCCACCGGGAAGTTTTGGATGTGGATGGGGGCCGCAATGACGCCGCAGGGAATATCCAGCCGTTTGCCCACATGGCGTTCCATTTGGGTGCCAAAGATGGCGGCGGGTTCCAGTTGGGCGATGCGGTCGGCGATGGCTCCATTGTCTTCGCTGACCAGAATTTCATCGCAGAAGTCGCCCACCTGCTCGGTGAACCAGTCGGCGTCGTATTTGCAGTAGGTGCCAGCGAGGACGACTTTGATGCCCATTTCCCGCGCCAGAATTTTGGTCATGGCGGCGGCGTGGGTGCTGTCCCCAAAGACGACGGCCCGCTTTCCGGTGAGGTTTTGGCAGTCGATGGAGCGGGAGAACCAGGCCGCTTGGGAGACAAAGCGGGTTTGCTCGTCAATAAAGCCTTCGTAATCCACCTCGGCCCCCTGTTGGTTGAGGACGGCTTGGATGGCGCGAATGCAGCGGGCGGTTTCCACAATGCCCATGGGGGTGATGTTGACGCAGGGCATCCCGAATTCGGTGTGCAGGTATTCCGCCGTGAGGCCGCCCACTTCTCGGTAGGGCACCAGGTTAAACCAGGCGCGAGACATGGTTTGGATGTCGTGGACGGACGCACCATCGGGCATCACTAGGTTGACCTCAATGCCGAGCTGCGCCATTAGGGTGCGTAGTTCGCGGCAGTCGTGGTTGTTGTGGAAGCCCAGCGTCGTGAGGCCGATGATGTTGACCGAGGGCTTTTCGGTTTTGCCCTGGGGTAGGGTGCCCTGTTTGCGTGCCTTTTCGGTATAAAACTGGACGATCTGTTGCAGGGTGCGATCCGCCGCTTGCAGTTCGTTGACGCGGTAGTGGTTCACATCCGCCAGCAGTACGTCGCCCTTGGCCTCTAGGCTGGCCCGCTGCACAAAGTTGGCCAAGTCCTCCTGCAAAATGCTGGAGGTGCAGGTGGGGGTCAGCACGATTAGGTCGGGGCGTTCCTCCTGGTCTTTGCGGACGATGTTCTCGACCACCTTTTCCTGGGAGCCTCGCGCCAACACGTTGCGATCCACGATGCTGGCGGTGACGGGGGTAAAGTCCCGCTCCCGCTCTAGCATGGAACGCATCACATTAAAGTAGTCGTCCCCAAGGGGGGCGTGCATGATGGCATGCACATTTTTGAAGGAACTGGCGATACGCAGGGTGCCAATGTGGGCGGGGCCAGCGTACATCCAATAGGCCAGTTTCATACCGTGAGTCTCCTGGGTGGCAGTGGTCAGCGTGAGTTTGCCGAAACACCCTGAACTGGCCAGATCCATCAACCGTTGGCATGGGTTCTATTGTCAGCAATGACCTGGAAGATTGGATCGCAGCGAGAGAATTCTTAATTAACCTGAGGTCGAGATAAGCCAGCCGCTGCAATCTTGAGAAACCTGCTGCCAGCTTGCGCTTTAGACCTCACCCTAAATCCCTCTCAGGGACTTTGATCTGTTCTAGCTCCCCTCTCCTCGTGGGAGAGGGGCTGGGGGTGAGGGCTTCGAGGACTTTGTGATCTACCTAGATGCTTTATGGCAGTGGCCCAATCCGAGATAAGAAAGATCGTCGCCGTTGCAGGGCGCTGAGAATGGCGTCTATGCCCAAGCTCCCGACCACCAGCACAACCAGAACCTCTCCTCTGGATGGCTGAGGCCACGTCATCACCCCCAGCCATAGGGCTATGGCGACAAATAAAATCCCGATGACAACGCTGCCGATGCGCTCGGCGCTGGAGGCTCCCTGGCGTTGAGCGGGCTTAGGCATGGGGTCTGGACTGTCTGGCCTTGAGCTTGGCTCGGCGCATTTGCAGAATGGCGGTGGCCTTGTCTACCGGAAACCCGGCAATGGGAATCACCTGGTGCTTACGGTCGGCCTCAAGCTGCTTGAGTTCCGTGTAGTCTACCCAGTGGATGCAGTCTACGGGGCAGGTGTCGATGGCCTCCTGGATGATGTCTTCGGAGTCGCCATCCTGACGGTAGACCCGCGAACGACCATAGTCGGGCTCGATGTAGAAGGTGTTTCGGGCCACATGGGCGCAGTGCTTACAGCCGATGCAGGTAATTTCATCGACGTAGACCCCCTTCTGCCGCAGTTGCCCGCCCAGTTCTGGCTCAAACCCGGTGCGACTGTCGGCCTGTCGCAGGTGGCCCCCCAGTTCTGGCTCAAACCCGGTGGGTTGGGGCATCCGAGGAGACAAGTCAAAGGAAGCATCCGCATCGAACATGGGGCCGACTCCGTACCGACAGCATTACCGTTGTTCAGCCCCACCGACATGTTTAGGGCTAAAGCTAGAGGATGGACTAACCGAGTAAAAAGGGGCTGAACGCCCCCTATCCATCGCTTGTTGAAGCTGAATTTAGCCGTTCCAGCGCTGTACCACTAGGCGCACAGAGCCATCCTGCTGCACTTGCTCTTCGGCGAGTTGGAAGCCTTGGCGACTGCTTTCGGCCAAAACGGTATTGTAGGCGTAGCGTTGGGTGACCTGACGCAGGAAACCCTCTACTGTGAGGGGTTGCTGCCAATATTGCAGGTCGGCCACCAGTTCGTAGTCCTGGGTGTCGGTATTGCGACGGAAGCCGATGTCGTAGCCGTTGTCTTGGGGGATCACCAGATCCGCCTGCTGGGTTTGGCCTTGGTAGCCGCGCACGGGGTAGGGGCCAGCTTTCCACTCGGTACCCAGGTCGGTGAGGGCCGACTGGAGGGAAGCGAGGTTGCGAAGTTTGGTTTTAATTTGGCTAAAGTGTGACATATTTCCTTACGGGGTATTGAGAACAAAACCTAAAAACAACGGTCTACCACTGGCTATGGGAAACTTGAGCCGAAGCCTGTGCTTGGATGGTTTGCTCCTGGGCTTGGGCGTAGTATTCCGACGTGGGCTGCTGAGACACCACCGTTCCCAATTGCGCTTCAATGGCGGCGGTGACTTCGGCGCAGGAGGCTCCCACGATGCCCGTCACCATCTCCTTGACCCGACCGTCGGGATAAATAATGAACTCTAGGGTTTCCATAGGTGGATGTTAATTTCTGTTGTCACAAAGGGCCAAAAAGCATGGAGATGCTGAGGCGTTTTTCTGGACGGTTACGGAGTTCGCGCAATTTTATCCTACTAAGGATTAAGGCTTTCACCCGTGGTTGGACATTGCAAAAGTCAATAACTTGTATTGACCCGCATTGGATAGCGAGAGATAGGCTCTCGATTAGATGTAGTGTCGCGTAACTTTTCAGGGGCGTCAAGACAGCCGAGCGACGACCTCAGACCCAAGGCCGTCGCCACCAAGCCCGTCCTACAGCCCGTCCTGCTGCCGCCCCTTCCCAAGGACGAGGGTAGCGCCATGGCATTTTTACGGCTAAATTGTTATTGTTCTTAACAAAGCGTTACAAAGAGGGAGGATTATGAACCAGCTATCCAACGCCACCAAGATCGAACCCACCATCTGGGGCTTCACCCGCGACGCCGAAAACCTCAATGGCCGCCTTGCCATGCTGGGCTTTGCCCTCTCTGTTTTGATCGAACGCCTCAGTGGCGAAGGCATTCTGCATTTCCTCAACCTGATCTAACCGGGCACTCTGTCTGGATGGTCACCCCCAAGGTCGATGGTGGGTGGGGAGACCCCACCCCTACGGTTTTTGGGTTGCCTGTATTGAGGTGGTGAGACTAACCGAGAACGCTGGCTAGGAGGGCTTTTTGGGCGTGCATCCGGTTCTCGGCTTGATCCCACACCCGCGAGGCAGTGCCTTCGATCACCTCGTGGGTAATTTCTTCACCTCGGTGGGCGGGCAAGCAGTGGAGCACAATGGCGTCGGGGCTGGCTTGGCTGAGCAGGGCGTCGTTCACCTGGTAGTCCTGGAACAGGGGAAGCCGCTGGTCGGCCAAATCCTCTTGCCCCATGCTGGCCCACACGTCGGTGTAGAGCACCTGGGCTCCCTGTACGGCGGCTTCGGGGTCTTGGGTAATCAGCACCTTGCCGCCCTGGGGCATTAGCGCCTCGGCCTTAGCCGCAATGGTGGGGTCGGGGGCATAGCCGTCGGGGGAAGCAATGTGGACGTTCATGCCCACCATGGCGCAGCCCAGCAGTAGGGAATGGGCCACGTTGTTGCCGTCGCCGAGGTAGGTGAGGGTGAGCCCCTGCAAATCGCCAAATTCCTCTTGGATGGTGAGCAAATCGGCCAAAATCTGGCAGGGATGCTCTAAATCGGTGAGGGCGTTGATGACGGGGATGCTGGCGTAGTCGGCGAATTCCTCAATTTCCGACTGGTCGAAGGTGCGGATAGCCACCACATCTAGGTAGCGATCTAATACGCGGGCGGTGTCGCTGGTGGGTTCGCCTCGCCCCACCTGGGTCACTCCGGCGTGGAGATCGAGCACCTGACCCCCCAGTTGGTACATGGCCACGGAAAAACTCACACGGGTACGGGTGGAGGCTTTTCGGAACAGCAGGCCCAGCACCTTGTTAGGAAACAGAGGATTGCTCCGGCCCGCCTTTAGATCGGCGGCAAATTCCAGCAGTCCGGCAAGTTCGTCGGCACTGAGGTCGCTAAGGCTAAGAAGATCGCGTCCGCGTAACGATGGCATGGGGCGTATCACTGCTCTAACGGAGGAAAATACGACATTAGCAGATCTGGGGCTGGCCTCCCCTTGGATCTGTATTCTAAACGGGGAATTGTTAGGGAATCTTAGCGAGTTATTCGGCTCCAGAGGATGGTTCGTCCAAGTCTACCCCTTCGTAAAGTTCCATCAGCCCCAACTCAAACGGGATTCCCTGGAGGGACAGGCTGGCATTTTGCCCACGATATTCGGTCAGCAACCATTGTCCCGTTTCGGTTCTAGTGTGCTGAATCACGTAGGGTTGCTTCTGATCGACCAGAAGGTACTCCTCCATGTCAGGAATGGCGCGATAGTACATAAACTTATCGCCCTGATCATAGTTTTGCGTCGATTTTGACAGCACTTCCACAATTAGGCTGGGATTCATGACGGTGGTTTTGCTGGAGTCGGCATAGACGGGCTGACCTCGAATTACCATGACATCAGGATAAATATATTGGCGGTGAGCCGGGATCCACAGACGCACATCTCCCATATAAACCTTGTAGCCTTGACCTCGGAGAGAAAGCTTTAAGGTGGCGGCAAGGGTGAGGGCCAGCTCATTGTGGTTGGTGGTTCCCCCGGTCATGGGTACGATTTCTCCATTGCGATATTCGCTTTTGTAATCGGCGCTGGCTTCCAGTTCCAGGTATTCTTCCGGGGTGTATGGGCGGGGTTGGGTTTGAACCATAGCAGCCTTCCAGACTCAGGGGTTGGGGTAGCCATCTAAACGGCGATGGGCGGAGCACGGCGACAGATCTTGGCAGTCACCTAACGTTCATCATAGAAGCCTAGCGGCTGACTCAGTTTGCTCCAACTCCGGTAGGATAAGGCCATCCAAATTTCGGCCAGGAGCCTCCTGCGATGACTCACTTTGGAATCCTTTGCCCCGGTTCCGTTGGTCACCTCAACCCCATGGCCAGCCTGGGCCGAGAGTTGATGCGGCGGGGGCACCAGGTGACGCTGTTTGGGGTGCCCGATGTGAAAGCCAAGGTGACTCAATCGGGGCTGACGTTTTTTGAAATCGGGGCACAGGAGTTTCCCCCCGGCGATCTCGACCAAATCTACACCCAACTGGGCGAGATGGACGGACTGGCGGGCTTCAAATTCACCCTGGCCTATTTTCAGAAAGAGGCGGAAATGCTCTTTCGCCGTGCCCCCATCGCTATCCAATCCGCCGGGGTTGAGGTATTGCTGATCGATCAGGTAACCACTGCCGGGGGTACCATAGCCGATTTCCTCAAGCTGCCCTTCATCACCGTATGTAATGCGCTGCCGATTAACCGAGAACCCGGTGTGCCGCCCTATTTCACCCACAAGCTCTACCAAGACACCCCCTGGGCAAAACTGCGGAACCAACTGGGCAATAACCTGCTTCAATACCTCACCCTGCCCATCTGGAAAACCGTGGTGAAGCAGCGGCAAACTTGGAGCCTGCCGCCCCATCGTAATCGGGAGGCGTCCTATTCTCAGCTAGCCCAAATCGCCCAGCTTCCCGAAGGCTTTGACTTTCCCCGCCAGCGCCTTACCCCCTGTTTTCATTACACTGGCCCGCTGATCGATCCCTCCGGCACCGAACCTGTACAGTTTGACCAGCCGCCTTTCCCCTTTGAGCAACTTTCGGGCAAACCCTTGATCTACGCCTCCCTAGGAACGCTGCAAAACCGCAACTGGGCAGTGTTTGAGAAGATTGCCACCGCCTGCCAAGACCTAGACGCCCAACTGGTGATTTCCCTGGGCAACCCCAAGCAGGACGCTTCCCAGGTGAAGCTGCCCGGATCGCCTCTGGTGGTGTCCTACGCGCCCAATCAGCAGATCATCCAGCGATCTAGCCTGGTGATTACCCACGCGGGGCTGAATACGGTAATTGCGACCCTCAGCAGCGGGGTACCCATGGTGGCCATTCCCATCACCAATGAACAGCCCGGTATTGCTGCCCGCATCGCCTACACCGGGGCCGGACAGGTGATTCCCCTCGCCAAGCTCACCGTTGCAGGGCTACGAAAGGCCGTAACCGAGGTTCTGAATAACCCCACCTATCGAGAAAAGGCGAGGGCTATGCAGCGGAGTATCCAGCAATCGGGCGGTGTGGTGAAGGCGGCTAACATCATCGAACAGGTCACGATGGCGCAAGCGGCTCACTAAACCGTTTCCACTGACTGGGGGGCGGGGTCAGAAACTCGTAGGAACCAGCGGCCTGCCCCGGTGCAGCGGTGATCACAATGTCAAAGGACAGAGAAATTCGCATCCCCTCGGTGTGGTTCATGGTAACGCCGTGGCGCTGCTTGGCGGGGAAGAGAATCAGACGGCCTTCCGTGGGCAGGTAGAGGGCTTGGTCTTGGTTGAGGTAGTTCCACTGGGCGATGATATCGGTGTTTTCGCTGCCAATGCCGGGACTGACTTCGTTTTGGCGGGCGTCGTCAAAAAAGGCTAAACAGCCCGATTCATCGCTGCCGGATTCGGGCACCGCCACATAGTACACGGCGCTGATGTTGGCGGTGTTGTGGCAGTGGGTGCCCACCTCCTGCTGATGGCGCGACACCACGGGCCAAGCCCGCTGAATATACAAATCCACCTGGCTCAAATCTAGTCCTAGGGCATCCAGGTATTGCCGCGTGTGGGTTTCCACCTGGCCCACAATCCAGGCAAAGCGCGGATCGAGATGAATTTGCTCTACCCCGTGCAGGTCGCCTGTCCAGGCCATTTCGGGGAAGTTGCGCGGCTCGTAGCCCGATTTTTCCAGGTCAAGCACTGCCTCAATCAACGCCGCTTGATGCTGGGGCGCATCGGGCAAATCTTCGTAGTAAATCGCTAGGGGAAACCAGGTATCAACGGGCATGGGGGTATCCAATCCTAACGTGCCGAGTCGCGCTCGTCAGACGCAAAGCCACGAATGACGGTGGCAGTGTTTTTGTGAGCCATTGCCGGGTACGGATCAAACGCTGGTATGTGCCCTTAGTGATAGCCACCCTCCATCGCTGGAAAGGGCAACGGCTCTACCCTGGCGCTCGATGCGACGATTTTAGCGTAATCCATGGCTGGTGCTGCTGTATAGCTTCGCATCTGATGACCAGCAATTCTCATTTTGGCAAATTGGCCGTTCGCCCTGAGCCTGTCGAAGGGTGAAAAGGCTTCGACTGTTCGACAGGCTCACAGCTCAGCCTGAGCGGTATTTTATTCGCCAGCCTAGTCATACTGAGAATTGCTGTCTGATGACGTTGGCAGAGGTTCGCCATGGCCGGAACGTTTAAGCCTTGGGCATTCAACCGCAGCATATGGGCATCGCCCTAGCTACCCTGCCATCTTCCATTTAATTTCACCCGCCTACTTATCGCTAAGATGGGAGGGAGTGTGCATAGAGGGCTCTAGCCGATGTTCCCCAATGCGTTTATCCGCCCGTTTGTACCGTTTTGGCAAGGGGAAAGGGTGACGCCCCCTACCGCAATGCCTTTCTCCCGCCCCTCTCCGCTGCTGCCCCCCTGGCTCAGGTCAGGTGTTTGGGGCATGGGCATCGTTGGGGTGCTGGTGGTGGGCTGTGGCAGTACGGTGGCGTCTCCCGATGGCGGGATAGAAGCCGGAACGCCGGATCACCGGGAACCCATGGCAGCGGCGGCCCCCTTGCCAGAGACCCCTGCGGCGACGGATCGCTGGTATTTAGCGGTGCAAGAGGCCAACCAAGCGGCCCAACTGGCCCAAACCGCCGCCACGGCAGAGGAGTGGCAGCAAGTAGCGACCACCTGGGGGCAGTCGGTTCTGTGGTTGAAGGGAATGCCCGTGGAGGATCCTCGCTATGCCTTTGGTCAACGGCGGGCAGCGGACTATCTGAACAACCTAGCGGTGGCCCAAGCCCAAGCCCAAGCGCAGACCCAA
Organism: Phormidium sp. FACHB-1136; assembly: GCF_014697375.1. Classification (GTDB taxonomy): domain Bacteria; phylum Cyanobacteriota; class Cyanobacteriia; order Phormidesmidales; family Phormidesmidaceae; genus Nodosilinea. The sequence continues at coordinate 7,591 of NZ_JACJRS010000100.1, read as the reverse complement.
CAGGCTGGAGTGCCGCGAGTGTTCCCCTCCCTGGGCAGCACGGTCTTGGATGAACAGATCAGCCTCTACCATTCCTACGTGGCCACCCTAGGCGTGCCAGATGTATTGATCATGGGGAGTTCGCGGGCCTTGCAGGGCATTGATCCCCAGGTCTTGCAACAGTCTCTTGCGGCCCAGGGACGCCCTAACCTGCGGGTGTATAACTTTAGCGTGAACGGAGCCACTGCCCAGGTGTTGAGCTTCGTTACCCGACAGCTTTTAGCCGAGGATATGCACCCCCAACTGGTGATTTGGGCAGAGGGGGCGAGGGGTTTTAATAGTGGCCGCTTTGACCGCACCTTTGCCGCCATTTTAGAGTCTCCGGGCTATGCCGCCGTGCGCCATGGGGCTCAACTGAGTCTCGCGAATCCCTCGCCCGATTTGGTCATTCCCAGCGATCCCATTCCCATCAGCCCCATCAATAGCCAGGGCTTCTTGGCCGTGAATGACCAGTTCAACCCATCGGTGTACTACCGTTCTTTCCCTAGGGTGCGCGGCCAATACGACGACACTTACCGCGCCTTTCGCCTCGATGGGGTGCAAACCCTCTCCCTAGATGCCGTGATTCAATCCTTCCGCAGTCGGGGCATTCCCATCGCCTTTGTCAATTTGCCCCTCAGCGACGACTATCTCGACCCGGTGCGGATGGTCTATGAACGCCAATTTCAGCGTTTTTTGCAAACCTACGCCGACCGGGGCACCATGACCGTCGTAGACCTACTAGAACTGTGGCGCTGGCAGTCCCACTTTTTTGCCGATCCCAGCCACATTAACCGCTATGGTGCCCGCGAAATCGCCCGCCTTCTAGCCGAGGATAACCGCATCCAGTGGCCCACTGCCCCCAAACCAGAGGCCGTCAACGAAGTGGATCCAAGTTAATACCACATCCAATAGGCATTGTCAGGCGGGCCGCCCATGGTGACTGTCTGGCCTAGGGTATTCTTTTCGACCGCCTGGATCTGACCTGGATTGAGGCTGAATCCGCCAAGCGGGAGGCAGACCTACGAACCGAGGGTAGGTTTCTATTCCACGGGCTCATTAAGGTAGACCATCATGCTGGATACGCTGATGTCGAGCTGGGCCAGGTTGGGGTCGGTGCTGGGGATAAGACGATCTCCCATGGTGGCCTGGAGTGCTTCAGGATTGGCATCCATGGCACTTGTCGAGGGTTCCAGCCGCAGCAACAACAAGCCGTAGTACTGATCGATCTGACTGCCCTCCAGGGAGAGGGTGCCGCCGTAGTCCCAGCCAAAACCGTAGAGTTGGAAGGATCCCAATGTCTGCTGAAGCGTGGCGTAGGGGGTGCCAACGCCAATTCCTTCGGGGGTTTTCCAGTCGGGGCTAAAGTCCTTGGCCATCAGGGGACGGCTGCGGCTGTCGTCTAGCCACACCACGGCAAACTGGGGCTGGTTGCCAAGGCTGACCACGGTACCCGGTTCCATAAAGCCTTCCCCGACATGGACTTCGGTGTCGCTTAGGTTGGCTTCGCCATAGATCTCGGCTAGTTGTTGGCGGCTGGTGGTAGACGTGACTTGGCCCACCCGCTGCCCCGGCACCACGGTATAGTCTTCGGCCACGGCATCTTCGGTCACGGCATCTTCGGCTACGGCGTCTGAAGCATCTTTGGCCCCGGCCTCGGAAAGGTGGGGCGCTTCAACCACGGTATTGGGAGCATCAACCTTGGTGGCGGCGGTGCCATTGCAGGCCCCTAAGCCCAGCAGGGTTAACAGCAGCAGGCTAGCAACAATGGGGCGATTCATGGTGAGGCTCCCTTAATGAGGTAAATGGTGATGAAGGGCTGGCTGGGGGAAGCACTGGCGCTATGGCTATGGTCTATGCCTATAGGGTAAGGGGCATAGCCGAGGTTCGGGCTAGGATCTAGACCATTGTTTAAACTGGTTGCGGCTGTTTAAACGGGCTGGGGCGCACCTCCTTGAGAAGGGTTAAGCCCCCCTTGAGAAGGGTTAAGAATTTACCGACAACTGCAAACATTGATGGTCTCTGCCCAGGGATTCGCTAGTCTACTAGTAGATTGACGGTTGACTGTGCCAGAATGCCCCCTTCTGACTCATTCTGCCGTGGATGATGGAGTCCGTCATGTATGCCTGTTTTCGCAACCTCGTTGTCCCCGTAGCCAAGGAATGGCCAGGCAGGGTGGTCTATCCCTTATCCCAAAATTCACTACAAGTTATCACGGCGGATAACTCCCATGGATGACTAAGGCAACAAAGGGGCACCGAATTGCAGACGCGAACCTGAGGGCCGATCCAGCGGATCCGGTCGTCCCCTCGGACGATACTCAGGAACTGCGGTTGTTGCAGGCTGGGGTGATGGCCCTGGTGGAAAGCAGCACCGATCTGGTGGCGCTCAGTAGCCTCGACCAGCGCATGACCTTTATGAACTCGGCGGGGCGGGCCCTAGTGGGGTTGCCCGATTTGGAGGCGGTGCGCCAGACCACCATTGCGGACTACTTTGACGAGGCGATGGTGGCCTGTCTGCACCAGGAAGTGGTTCCGGCGGTGGTGGAGCGGGGCAGTTGGCAGGGGGTGATGGATATTCGGCATTTCCAGACCGGAGATCCTATCCCGCTGTTTTTCAACTCCACCCTGGTGCGCCATCCCCAGACGGGTGAGCCCATCGGCATTGGTACCGTGGGCCGAGAAATGGGCCTGCTTCAGCGCATGAACCAAGAACGACAGGCGGCCACCGAAGCCCTGGCCCAGCTTAACCAGGAGCTGGAGGATCGCATCCGCCAGCGCACCGCCGAACTCCAGGCCAGCGAGCAAAAGTTCCGCGCCATTTTTAACAACACCTTCCAGTTCACGGGGCTGATGACCCCGGACGGCATTTTGCTGGAGGCCAACCAAACCGCCCTAGATTTTGCCGGATTACGGCCCCAGGATGTGCTGCACAAGCCCCTGTGGCAGTCCCACTGGTGGTCGCTGTCGGTGGCGGAACAGCAGCGGCTTCAGGCAGCGGTGGCCCAGGCCGCCCAGGGCAAATTTATGCGCTACGAATTAGATTTTCGCGGTCGGCAGGACAGCGTTGTCACGGTGGACTTCTCGATCCGGCCCCTGCAAGATTTGACCGGACAGGTGGTGCTGCTGATTCCCGAAGCCCGCGACATAACCGACCACAAACAAATGGAGGCCCAACTGCGGGCCAGCAACGACCGCCTCGCCGAGGCCAACCGCGAACTGTCTCGCGCCACTCGGCTGAAGGACGAGTTTATGGCCACCATGAGCCACGAGCTGCGCACCCCCCTCAGTTCGATTTTGGGTATGGCCCAGGCGCTTCGCCATGAGATCTACGGTGCGCTGAGTGAGCGTCAGCACCACGCTATTGGCATCATCGAGCGCAGTGGCCGCCATCTCCTAGCCTTGATCAACGACGTGCTGGATCTGGCCAAAATTGAGGCGGGTAAGATGGACTTGCGCCTCGCCCCCCTCACCCTGCGCGACCTCTGCGACAACAGCCTTTCCCTAGTGCAGCCGCAGGCCCGCCAAAAGCAGATTCAGATCAGCCTTCACCTCAACCCGCTTCCGGCCCAGATTGAAGCCGACGAACTGCGGCTGAAACAGGCCCTCGTGAACCTGCTGGACAATGCCGTGAAGTTCACCCCCGCCGGAGGTCAGGTCTGCCTCACCGTAGAAGCCGATCCGACCCCCGGCCCCATTGCCATGCTCCGCTTCACCGTGGCTGATACCGGGCCAGGAATTGCCCCCGCCGACTATAGCCGCATGTTCGAGTCCTTTGTGCAGCTCGACAGTAGCCTTACCCGCGAACATGGCGGCACGGGGCTGGGGTTAGCCCTGGTGAAGCGCATTGCCGAAATGCATGGCGGACGGGTGAGCGTGGAAAGCCAGTTGGGCCGGGGCAGTCAGTTTAGCCTGCATATTCCCTGTCCCACGGTGGCCCTATCCCCTGCCCAGGGCGTCATCGACCTTCTCCCCCAAGTGGCCCCACCCCCCACCCTGCGCCCCCCCAAGGGATCAATTCTGGTGGCCGAAGATAACCCGGCCAATCGCAATCTCCTGGTGGATATGCTTCATTCCCTGGGCTACCAGGTCACCACCGCCCAAGATGGCTACGATGCCATTCAGCAGGCTCTCGCCCATCCCCCCGACCTGATTCTGATGGATGTGCAAATGCCCGTCATGGATGGATTAGAAGCCATGCGCCACATTCGCGCCCACCCCGCCCTCGGCCAGATGCCCATTGTGGCCCTCACTGCCCTGGTCATGCCGGGAGATCGGGAGCGCTGCCTCAAGGCCGGAGCCAACGCCTACCTGGCCAAACCCCTGCCCCTCGATGGCCTCGATACCCTAATTCAGCGGCTGCTTTAAGGCACAAGCCTGATGACTGGCCCCCGGCATTCGTGGGCGAGGAGACCTCGCCCCTACGGTTGGACGGTTTGGGAATGGGGGGTTCTGATTCGGATTGGCTTAGAGTATGCCAACTCATAAAGCATCCAAGCTCAGCCCTCATCCCCCACCCCCTTCTTCATCGGGGAGAAGGGGAGCCAGATTCAGAACCCCTCTTCCTTCGGGGAGAGGGGCAGGGGTGAGGGCGAAGGGCCATAGCAAATGGATAGTTATTTCTATGGAACACTCTTAGGGCGTTTTATTCAGGGCTTCAAAGCCGCCCACGATGTCCAGCAGTTCCCCGGTGATGGCATTTTGGCGCTGTTGGCGATAGTCGGCATTGAGGCCGTCGAGGCGTTCTTCGATGTTTTTTTCGGCGGCTTGCATGGAGGACAGACGGGCGGCATTTTCGCTGGCCAAGGATTCCACCGTGGCCCGATACAGGGCAATTAACAGGTATTGCCGCAAACAGGCCGTGAGGGATCCTGTCCAGGGTTCCGCCACCATGGGCCAACCCGGAGAGGGCCATGGGCGTTGCTCTAGGTCTTGCAGCCAGGTGGGTTCGAGGGGCAATAGTTGCAGGCTAAAGGGCCGAAACATCGTGGTGGAGAGGGACTGGTGGTAGAACAATAGGATGCGGCTAATCGCCCCAGGGGCGGCGGATGGAGGAGAGTGGGTGGGAAAGCGCCAGGTTTCTAGCACGGCCCAGAGGTCTTGCAGGAGGGGGGCCATTCCAGCTAGGGAACTGGGTAGGGAAAGGGCGTGATCCACCGGGTATTGGGCCGCTGCGAGGTGGGGAAGCAGCCGCGCCCCCACGGCGGCGATGCGGCATTGCTGGGGATCGATGCCCTGGTGACGCAGATGATCCAGGGCATAGGTAACAATTTGCTCGTTAAAGGGGCCACAGAGGCCATGGTCAGAGCCGAGAATCACCACGCCCACCTGCCCCAGTTCAGAGCCCGGATTCTCCAACGGCAGCGGCCCCGCCCCCTCCTCCTCAAACCGCCGATGGGATAACAACCCTTGCAACCCCAGTTCCACCGTCCCCTGGTAGTCCGCCAGGGACAAACGCGCCTTTTCGTACTGGCGCAGGCTCACCATGGCCAGAGCCTTCATGGTTCGCACCACCGACTGAAGGTCTTCAATGCTGTGAATCTGGCTTTGCAGGGCTTCCAGGGTGAGCATGGCACCAAAAAAAGAGAATATGGGGAGAGTCTAGGGCAACTGCGTCCTACCTCCCAGCATAGGCACAATCCCCCGGCACCGTCATGGACTCCCTGCCCCAATCCCTCCCCGACTACGAACAACGGCTGCTCACGGCCCTAGCCTACTTCCTAGGGCGAGATGTCGATTCCCAGGCTAGGGCTTGCCTGTGCATGTATCTGCGACAGGCCGAACCCCGCATTATGGCCCAGGTCAACTACTACGCCCATCGCTTTTCCCAGGCCACCGGGCAACCTACCAGCGGCTATGAATTGCTCGACCTGCTCACCCAGTCCCCAGAGGTGGTCAGCCAAGCCCTACCCGACCTAGGCCGGGTTCACGCCGCCGAAGCCGCCGATGTGTTTAGTGACCCCAGGGTTGACTACCCAAGTCCCTAGGCGGGCTCAAACTCAATCGGGTAGCCCACCTGCTCCACCCAGGGCAGGCCAAATTCGCCAAGCTGGGCCAGGAAGGGATCGGGGTCAAACTGCTCTACGTTCCACACCCCGGCACCGCCCCACTGGCCGCTCAGCACCATGGCCGCCCCCAGCATGGCCGGAACCCCGGTGGTGTAGGAGACGCCCTGGGCTCCGGTTTCCCGATAACAGGCGGCGTGGTCGCAGTTGTTGTGGATGAAATAGGTGCGTTCCTGGCCGTCTTTGATGCCGCGAATTTGGCAGCCGATGGAGGTTTGGCCCGAATAGCCCTCGCCCAGGGAAGCGGGTTCTGGCAGCACCGCCTTGAGAAACTGGAGCGGCACAATTTCGCGGCCTTCGTAGATCACCGGGTCAATGCGGGTCATGCCGACATTTTCTAGCACCCGCAGGTGGGTGATGTAGGTTTCCGAAAAGGTCATCCAGAACCGTGCCCGCCGCAGGGTGGGGAAGTTCTTGACCAGGGATTCCAATTCTTCATGGAACAACAAATAGGATTCGCGGGGGCCAACTTCGGGATAGGTCACGGGGCGATGCACCGAGAGCGGATCGGTTTCGTGCCACTGGCCATTTTCCCAGTAGCGGCCCCGCTGGGTAATTTCGCGAATGTTGATTTCGGGGTTGAAATTAGTTGCAAAGGCTTTGCCGTGGTCGCCCGCATTGCAGTCCACAATGTCGAGGGTATGGATTTCATCAAAGTGGTGCTTGGCGGCGTAGGCCGTGAACACCCCCGTCACGCCGGGATCAAACCCGCAACCCAGCACAGCGGTCAGCCCCCGTTCCTTAAAGCGATCTTGGTAGGCCCACTGCCAGCTATATTCAAACTTGGCCACATCGGGGGGCTCGTAGTTGGCGGTATCCAGGTAATGCACCCCCGTTTCTAGGCAAGCCTCCATCAGGTGCAAATCCTGGTAGGGCAGGGCCACGTTAATCACAATGGCAGGCTTAAAGGCCCGAATCAACTCAACGGTTTCCGCCACGTTATCCGCATCCACCGCCGCCGTCGAAAGCCGGGGCGAGTTAATCCGCGCCGCAATGGCATCGGCCTTGGCCTTGGTACGCGAGGCCAACATCACCTCAGAAAATACCGCCTCATTCTGCACACACTTGTGGGCCACCACGTTGCCTACGCCGCCCGCCCCGATGATTAGTACGCGCTGTGCCGTCATTTCTGTTGCTTCTCCTTGCAATTCACAGGGGTAGATACCCCCTAGACAATCCAGTGTAATCGAAATAAATCCAGACCTGTTGACGGTCTTTAGCTCAACCCCAACGAAAGCGGTTTGGGTTAAGTTTGCCGTAAGGCTTTGATTAAGCCTGCGTTAACGTTCTTAGACGAATATCCCATCACCTAGAGCATCTACCAAGACACCCAAAGTCAAATATTCTGGCCTTTTATCATTGACATATGGGCACCTCGATTAATCGAGCATTCAGGGAATTGCCGTCTCAAAAAAGAACACAGTGAGACAGGAATTTCCCTTCCATCGCACTGTGTCAGTTGTGACTCAAATGAATTTATCAGCGTTGCCTTATGGCTTCACTTAGAAC
>NZ_JACJRS010000010.1 GCF_014697375.1 Phormidium sp. FACHB-1136 | reverse complement strand
CCTGAATTTGAAACCTTCTACACCAAGAACATTCTGCTGAACGAAGGTATCCGGGCTTGGATGGCTCCCACCGACCAACCCCACGAGAAGTTTGTATTCCCCGAAGAAGTGCTGCCTCGCGGCAACGCTCTGTAAGGGAAACCCAACCTATTCGGGCGTTTGGGGCAGGTTTAACCGATCTTACCCAAACCCCACTCAGCAAGGGGCGATCACCGGATCGCCTCTTTTTTATTTATGGCCTATTTATGGCCTACAGCCTAAGGGTTCATGCCAAACCTGGCTCGTTTATCCCCGGCATCCGTGGGCGAGGAGACCGCGCCCTACGGGGTGCTGGACTGGGAATCGTTTTTTCTGCTTCGGATTGGGTGTTACTTTACCTCGTTGGGGCAGGGTTCGCCCTTGGCAAAGGTGCTGATGTTGGACAGGGTGGTATCGGCGATGTTGCCAAGGGCTTCTTGGGTAAAAAAGGCTTGGTGGGCAGTGATCACCACGTTGGAGAAGGACTGCAACAGTTGGAAGGTATCGTCTTGAATGATGGTGCCTGAGAGGTCTTCAAAGAACAGGTCTTCTTCCTCTTCGTAAACATCGGTGCCCAGGTAGCCAATTTGGCCGGATTTAATCCCCTCAATCACCGCTTTGGTATCCATCAACGCGCCACGACTGGTGTTGATCAGCATTACCCCCGGCTTCATATGTTGGATAGTTTCGTCGTTAATTAGGTGGTAGGTGGCGGGCAGGAGCGGACAGTGTAGGGAAATTACGTCCGATTGGGCGAAAAGGTCAGGCAGGTCAACGTAGCTCACACCGAGATCGATACAAGCTTGATTGGGGTAAACATCGTAGGCCAGCAGCCGACAGCCAAAACCCTTCATAATTTGGGCGAAGCATTGACCAATTTTCCCGGTGCCGACGATGCCGACGGTTTTGCCATGCAGGTCAAACCCCAGCAGACCGTTGAGGGCAAAGTTGTCGTCGCGCACTCGGTTGTAGGCCCGGTAGAGGCGACGGTTCAGCATCAAAATCAGCCCTACAGCGTGCTCGGCCACGGCATAGGGCGAGTAGGCGGGCACCCGCACCACGGTAATGCCCAACTCCTTGGCGGCGGCTAAATCCACATTGTTGAACCCGGCACAGCGCAGGGCCACCAGCCGAATTCCCAACTTGGCCAGCTTTTCTAGCACCTTGCGGTTCACCTCGTCGTTGATAAACACACAGACGGCCTCGGCCTCAGCTTCGTGGGCCAGGGATACCGTGGACGGGGTCAGGCGGGCTTCCAGGAAGGTGAAGTCGTGGCCGTGGGGGCCGTTGGCCTGTTCAAAGGAAACTTGGTCGTAGGGCTTGGTGCTAAAAACCGCAACTTTCATGGGGCAATTTGGCTATTCCGCGAAAAATCTGCCCCTAGGGTAACCCTAAGTGGCGGTTTGATGACGTTTTGGAGCCTACCGGAGGATGGTTGTGGCTATGCTGGGAGATGACCCTAGGTGCGATATCCAACGCAGCCACGAGCAAGGGAGGCTAGGGTGAGGGACTGGTGGCTAGGATGTGGTGCTGAAAAAACTGGCGCAGACGGTGGTCGAAGTCGGCCCCGGCTAGGGTGGTGAGATCATTGTGGTCGGCCTTGGGCACTAGCCAGAGATCGGCGGGGGCGGGGGTAGCTTGGTGGAGGGTTTGGCCCATGGTGGCAGGCACCGAGGCATCGGCAAGACCGTGAATATAGAGTGTGGGCAGGGCGAGGTGGGGCACCTTGGCTAGGGAATCAAACTGCTGGGTGAGCATCCGCCGCACCGGGAACCAGGCATTGTAGGTGGAACGTTCCGCCATATCGCCCATGGAGGTAAAGGATCCTTCCACCACGAGGCCAGCCAGGGTAGGAACCCGCAGGGCAAGTTCGATGGCAATGGCTCCACCGAGGGAGTGGCCGTAGGCAATCAGGTGGTGGGGATCAACGGCTTTGTGGGTCACCAAAAACTGGTAGGCGGCGACGGCATCGGCGTAGAGACGAGACTCGTTGGGAAAGGGGCCAGAACTACGGCCATAGCCTCGATAGTCAATGGTGAGTACGGAGGCCCCTAGGGCTCGCAAACGCCGCACTTGGCTGATATTGCTCGCGATACTGCCAGAGTTGCCATGCAAGTAGAGCACTGTGAGGCCGGGAGCCTCTGAGGTGGGTATCCACCAGCCATGGAGGTATCCAGAATCACCATGCCCCTCCACCGGAATCCACACCTCCTCGTAGGGCCGTCCCCAGTCTTGGGGCGTTGCTGGGCCTAGGGCAGTGGGGAGATACATCATCCATCGCTGAATCAGCCGTAGCCACCCACACAACCCTAGGTAGACCAGGCCAGAAACACCCAAAACGCTGAGGAGAAGCTGGAACGAGGGCATAGCGAAGGGCCAGGTAGACGCGTCAGAGTGCTTGTGCTGCTGTCTATTATGTCGGGACTCCGTAGTTTTCACAGCTTCCACTGTGACGCTTTTTCCTCCCCGCTGACGTTTTAATTGTTGGTATAGATCTGGCTGGGGAGGATGGCGACGGGCTCTCCCACGGTGGGCAAGCTGATTTTTTAGGCCGATGGCGAGTATGATAGTGATAACGGTTATCATTTTTGGCGACTATGCTAGAGGTTCAAGACCTATCCGTGCACTATCGGGGGATAGCGGCGCTGCGCCAGGTGTCTGTAGCCCTGGCTCCCGGCGAGTTGGTGGGGCTGGTGGGGCCGAACGGGGCCGGAAAGAGTACCTTTATCAAGGCGTTGTTGGGTTTAGTGCCGTACCAGGGCCGGGTGATATTTCAGGGTGTGCCCCTGCGGCGGCAACGGCGGGCCGTGGCTTACCTACCCCAGCGATCCCGCATTGATTGGGACTACCCGATCACCGCCTGGAATGTAGCCTTGATGGCTCAATCGGCCCTGGCGGGATGGTTCAAGGCTCCTAGTCAGCAGGCCAAACAGCGAACCACCGTAGCCCTAGAACGGGTGGATATGCTGCACTTGGCGGATCGGCCCATCGGCGAACTCTCCGGTGGACAGCAGCAGCGGGTGTTTTTGGCCCGTGCCCTCGCCCAGGAGGCCGATTTGCTCCTGCTCGATGAACCTTTTACCGGAATTGACAAAAAAACGGAAGCCCTCATGCTAGGCATTTTTGCCGAACTCAAGGCCCAAGGCAAAACCCTCGTGGTGTGCAGCCACGAATGGGGCGAGGCGCTGAATCGCTATGATCGGCTGCTGCTGCTGAACCGCACGCTGTTGGCCAACGACGTACCCCAGACGGTGATGACCTTTGAAAACATTCAGCGGGCCTATGGGCAAGCCCCCCTCACCGAGTCGGCCCTACCCGCCTATGCCGAATTTTTCTGCTGATTGAGGGATTGCCATCCATGCCCCCGCTACCAGCGGGCGAGGTTTCCTCGCCCCTACGGTTTGCCGGGCTGGGAATCGGGGTTATCCAATTAGGATTTGGTATGAGGTGTTTAATACAATTCGTACTTCATCCACTGGCAGGGGATGGAACCATTATGGACGGCCCAGCGCTGGGCAGACTTGAGGCCAATGGTGCGGGCGAGGTCTTTGTTGCCGCTGAGGACGAAGGCTGTCCAGCCCTTGAATCGCTGCTTGAGCACGTCTCCCAACTGACGATAGAACGCGGCAAGATCCTCATCCCGGCCTAGCCGTTCCCCGTAGGGCGGGTTGCAGAGAATATAGCCCTGATCGGCGGGGGCAGCAAGGTCTTCAAGTTCCTGCACAAAAAACTGGATCTGATCCGCCAAGCCACAGCGTTCAGCATTGCCCTGGGCTTGCTGAATCACCGCCTCATAGCGATCACAGCCCCAGACGAGGGTCTTGAGTTCCCCACCGTGGCTGGCGTCGGCTTCTTGGCAGAGGTCGTCCCACCATTCAGCGTCAAAATCGGGCCAGGTTTGGAAGCCAAAGGAGTCCCGAAACAGGCCGGGGGCAATCCCTAGGGTCATCAAACTTGCCTCTAGGGGCAACGTCCCCGATCCACAGAGGGGATCGATCAGCGGGACTTCACCCTGCCAGCCCGTCCACTGCACCAGAGCTGCCGCCAGGGTTTCTTTGAGTGGAGCCGCCCCCACCGCCGCCCGATAGCCCCGCCGATGCAGACTGTGGCCAGAGCTATCCAGGCTGACGGTGTAGTGATCGCGGTTTAAGTGCACATTCACCCGCACATCGGGCTGGTGGGCATCCACGCTGGAACGTTCGCCCCAGTGTTCACGCTGCTGATCGACAATGGCGTTCTTCACTTGCAGGGCGGTGAAATGGCTGTGGTTTAAACGGCGGTGCTGGCCCGACACATCCACCGCCAGGGTGCGATCCGGCGGCAGGTAGGGTCGCCAATCAAGGCTTTGAATACCCCGATAGAGGTCTTCGGCATCCACACAGGGGCCATCCCCCAACGGTACCAATACCCGAAAGGCCAGCCGCGACCACAAATTCACCCGATACAGTAGGCCCAAGTCGCCCTGAAACGCCACCCCACAAAAGCCCTCCTTCACGTTCTGGCCACCCAGGGCGGCTAATTCCGTCGCCGCCAGAGACTCTAGCCCGTGGGCAACGGTGGCAAAATACTGGGGCATAGGGCAACGGCGAAGAACGGCAGGATAACCTAGAGGTCTAGTGTTTTGTTAAGACCCATTCCTGGGATACAACCAGGGAACAAAACCTAGGTTATTCTAGTGATAATCTGCGATAGTGGCTTACGCAACTTGGCCCCTAGGCTTGGTTGATGCCACGGTCTATCGTTGTCGAATTCTTGGAGGAACGACTTATTTCTAAGACTCAACTGGTCAATCGGCAAATTCGGGCACCTCAGGTGCTACTGATCGATCATGAAAACCAAAATCAGGGCCTTGTAGACACCCGCGATGCCCTTAGGCTAGCGGAGGAGCAGGGGCTCGATTTGGTGGTGGTTTCCAATGGTAAAGACGCCCCTGTCGCCAAAATTCTGGATTACGGCAAGCTTCAGTATCAGCAAAGTAAGCGACAGAAGCAAAGCTCCAAGCCTTCGCTCAAGGAAGTGAAGCTGCGGCCTAATGTGGGCGAGTCGGACTACCAGCTTCGCATCAAGCGCACGGTGGAATGGCTGTCTAAGGGAGACTCGGTGAAATTTATCATTCGATTGCGGGGCCGTGAACACCAGCACCGCGACCGGGCCGGAGAATTGCTAGACCGGATTGTGCAGGATATTGGCGATGCCGGGAAAGTCCAAGCCCTAGATAAACGTGCCCTCGTGCTGATGATTACTCCGGCCTAGGCGAACGTTGTCCTAGACCAATCGTTTCTGTGGGATGGGCCGTGGTTTACCCACGGCCCATCGTTTTTTTGCCCTCCTCAGCGGAGGTTTGCCCTTAGCCCTGGAGGTTAAGCCCAAGGATCACCCTGAGGTGTCCCAGCCGATGATGGCGGCGACCTGCTGCCACACCTGGAGGGGGTCGAAGGGTTTGGCGATCACTCCGGCAACCCCCAGTTGGGCAAAGCGGGCTTGGTCGCTGGGGAGGACACGGGCGGTCAGCAGAATCACCGGAATGTGACGGGTGATCGGGTTGGCCTGGAGCGTTGCGACGACGGAAACGCCATCCAAGTCAGGCATGGACACATCTAGGACGATAGCGTCCCAGGGGTGATGGCTGGCCAGTTGCAGCCCCTCTTGGCCCGATCCGGCTCCGGTGGTGTGCCAGTGGCCAAATTCCTCTAGGGAGAGGCAGACCACATCACGAATGTCGGGTTCGTCGTCGATGACCAGAATGTGCTTAGCCATGGGGTTCACCATCGGGCCTCGTCGGTAGGGTGAAGTAGAAGGTGCTGCCCTCCCCTAATACGCTCTCGACCCAGATGTTTCCGCCATGCTGGGTAATGATGCTTTTGCAGATCGCTAATCCCAGCCCGGTTCCTCCCCCTCGGCGCGAGTCGGAGACATCCACCTGCTGAAAGCGATCAAAAATGGCCTTGTGCTGATCCGCTGGAATGCCGCGCCCCTGGTCGGTTACGGAGAAGAGGACGGTGTGGGGGGATTGCCATTGCGCCCGTAACCAGATGTGGCTGTGGGCGGGGGAGAATTTGATGGCATTGCTCAGCAAGTTCACCAGGGTTTGGACGATGGCATCGGGGGCCACCCAAACCGTGGCCGGGATGACATCGCGGTGGAGGAAGACCTTGGCGGCAAGGGCAAGGGATTCCACCCCTTCGATGGCGAGATGGATGAGCGAGGCGATCTGACACGGCTCTTGTACTAGCTTGACCTTGCCGGAGGCCAGCCGCTCTAGATCCAGAATGTCATTCACCAGGCGAATCAGACGGTCGGTGTTGACCAGAGACATATCGAGCATGTGCTGGGCCTTGTCGGGGCGGCTGTGGAGGACGCCAGAATCCAGAATGCCCAGGGCTCCGCGAAGGGCCGTTAGGGGGGTGCGGAGTTCGTGGCTGACCATGGCGATAAACTCGTCCTTGAGGCGGTCAATCCTGTGGCGTTCGCTCATGTCGCGCACCACCACCAGCACCTCATCCTCGGTGACGGGCACAATCCGGGCCTCTTCCCAGTAGGTTTGTCCCGCCACGGTAATTTCGTATTCCTGCCGCTGGATGCGCCCCGTGGTTAGGGCCAAGTCAATCAACTGTTGGCGCTGGTTGGCCACGGTGGAGGGCAGGCCCTCGTAGATCGATTGCAGGTGGGCGGTGCCTTTATCCCCCATCCAGTTGGCGGTCTCTAGGTTATAAATCTCGAGGGGAACGCCATCTCGCCCCAGGCGCATCAGCAGGTCGGGGATGGCATTAATCAGCGCTTGCTTGGTTGCATTGCCCTCGGCAATGGAAGCGGTTTGTTCTGCCACCTGCTGTTCCAGTTGCCGTTCATAGTTGGCCTGTAGGATCTCCGCCTGTCGTCGCTCGGTGATGTCTTGGAAGGCGGCAATGCAGTAGCGCACCTGCCCCTGGTCGTCGAAGACGGGAATGCTATGCACCTCTAGGGGAATGCGCTGGCCGTTGATGTCGATTTCTAGGTTATCGGCGTAGGCCGCTCTGCCCTGCAACCCCTGGGCCACGGGAAGATCCTCCACGGGATAGCGCTCCTGACTCCCGGCCAGGTAGAGACCGTAATCCTGCGGCAACTCCGTGAGGTCGCTGGACAAGATGCCCATGGGTAGGATCTGCTGCCCTTTATGGTTGAGAAAGAGAATCCGGCCATCGGGGTCATGGACGCTGATGGCGACGGGCACCCCATCCAGAAAGATGGCCAGGGTATCTTCCCGGTGGCGGAGGGCTTGCAGAGAACTCATCAACTGCCGAACCATCTCGTCAAACCGCTGGCGGAGGGCGTTGACCTCTTGGATATGGCTGGGCGGACTGGGGGGTAGGGCGGTGGCCCCCTGGGCAAAGGATTCTGTGGCTTGCTGAAGGGCCAGGATGGGCTTGGTGATGACGGTTGCCGTCCAAATGCCGAGGCCCGTGGAACCGATCAGCGCTAGGGCGCAGAACAGAAGGGTGCGGGCGAAGTTGGCGTAGAGGGTGGCCATAAACTCCCGGCTGGGCATGGCCGTCACCATCAGCCAATCGAGTTCCCCATCCATGGGGCTGGCGTGGAGGAAATAGGGCTGGGACTCAAACCAAAAGGTCAAAAAGGTGGGTGATTTGAGGTTGCCCAGACGGTCATACTGACTCACGATCTCCTGCACCGCCGCCTTGGTCAGGGCATGGTCACTTTGGTACCAAGCCAATTGGCGATATTGGGCTGGGGCATGGAGGGGGAGATCCTCCGCCACCTCGGTGAAAAATACGGCTTCTCCCGTGGAGGTGGCCACTAGGGCACCATTCGCATCGAGTAAGAGCACCTGTCCTTCGCGGGGATGCACCACCGTCTGTAACACCTGACTCAGATCTGGCAGCAACACCCCAGCCCTGGAGACCCCTTTTAATTCCCCTCGACGGTTGTAGACGGGCTGGGATCGTACCATCGCCAAGAGGGGGTGATCATGGCCGGGGTGCAGCGTTACCTTGAGATGCCAAATCCCCTGGGTAGTGCTCTCCGCTTCCAAGTACCCTGACGGATCGGGGGCATCCAGGGAGAGATGATCCTCTGGGCGCATCGCCACCGGGCGGCGGTTTTGCCCGTTGGCATCCCCCTGGTAATGGTAGAGGCGATGATCTCGCTGGGTCATGTTGCGGTGACGGATGAGGGTTTGGTCGTTGCCCAGCCGCGACACCCCGAGGAAGGATCCGGCGGGGGTGGCCATGGTTAACTGGATAATCTCTGGAAACCCCTGTATCTGTTGAAGGAAATCGGTCTCCAGGCGATCCAGGGCTGGCCCCTGGCCTTGGTCTGTGATCATCACCTGGGCATTGACTCGGGTTAGGGTTTTGGGTACCTGAAGGTAGGTCTCTAGGTTAGCCTCCACCCGCTGCCCCATTTCCACCATCAGTTGGCGGGCCATATCCTGCACTGCCCGCTGCCCACTGCGGTAGGACACATAGCCCACCAGCCCCGTAATCCCCAGTACTTGGAGCACAAAGGGAACAATCAGCAGGGTACGTAGGGAAATGGCCATGGTGCCTGGGTCTGTCCTTCGCTACCGCGTGATGGGATAGAGGGATAGGGTATTGCCGCCCCTCGCCTGGGCCTCCCGGAGGGCTTGATCGGCGGCTACCATCAACTGTTCCGGATCGAGGGGATCGGTGGGAATGGTGCCACTAATGCCCAGGCTGAGGGTGAGGTGGGGACGGTGGCGGCTAGCGCCATGGGGAATACACAGTTGATCCAAGGTTTGCTGAATTCGGGTGGCTACCCGCAGAGCGCCATCAAGGTTGGTATTGGGCAGCACTAGGCTAAATTGGGTATCGCCAGAACGAGCCACGAGATCAATATGGGGATTAATCGTATGGTACAGGGTGCGGGCCACCCGCCGCAGGATCCCATGACTGGCCCCCTGGCCGTAGGTCTGCTGATAGGCGTCGAAGTCGTCGAGGGTGCAGCGAACCAGGGCTAGGGGAGCTCGATCTTGGCGATGGCGATCCCACTGTTGCCGCAAAAAAACGTCCAGGTGCTTGCCATTGGACAACTGGGTGAGGGGGTCGTGATGGCCCGACTGTACCCAGTGCAAGGCTCGCTGCTGATGCATTTGATCGAGTTGTTGGCGCAGGCGCGACCGCTCCACCCGGCTGAGCACCCGCGTCACCAGTTCTGGCCCCACAATGGGCTTGCCAATCAGGTCATCCCCCCCGGCCTCAAACACCTGGCTCACCGTCACCGTATCGGGACAGGTGGCCAGCATCAGGGTGGGCAAATTGCCGTAGGTGGGATCTTGGCGCACCACCTGGCACAGATCAAACCCGCTAAAGGTGGGGGTATCCAAGGCCAAAATTAAGAGATCGGGCTGCACCCGTCGCAACTGATCCCAAAATTGTCGGGGATCGCTGAGGCCAAACACCTGTAACCCCCAGGGCGGCAGTAAATCCTGGATGGTGGACAGGGTCAGGGGATCGTCATCCACCACCAGCACCCGCGACTCTGGCGGCTGGGTGCAGGGCAAAACCTGATCCAGGGCGTCTATCACCTGGCTGATACTCACCGGGGCGACGAGGTAGCGATGCCCCTGCAAGCGGGCCACCTGTACGCGCTCTTCCAGGCTCTCCTGGGAGGTGATGACCAGTACGGGCAGGTGGGGATAGTGGCCCCGAAGCGCTTGGAGTGGATCCAGTTTGGCGGCAGCGGCGGAATCGATCCCCAGCAGCACGGCCCCCACCTGGGGATTGAGGGGCGTGGTATCTAGGTCGGGCAGGGAGGCCCAGATCTCCACCCCATAGCCCCTCTGGGGTAAACAGGCTTGCAGTTGTTGGGCCATAGCCTCCCCCACATTGACCACCAACACCCGACAGCCCAGGGTCGATCCGCTGGTGCTCCCATGGCTGTTGCCCCCATGGGTTATCTCCGAGTGGGGTGTCTCCGAGTGGGTTGTCTCCGAATGGGGTGTCTCCGAGTCTAGGTTGTCCCGTTCTCCCGGTGGATCGTCCCGTGCGATCTCCTGCTGGAGTTGCTGGAAGGCCTGGGTGATCTGGGCCACCTGATCGGCGGTGGGGTCAACCGCTTGCTCCAAAAGCGTTTCTAGGCAACGGGCGGGGGCTGTTCCTCCATAACCAAAGGTGCCCAGCCCCCCCGCCAACTGGTGGGCCTCGGCGATGGCGGCGCGGCGGTCTGGGTCGGCCAGCCCCATGGTTTGCAAGGTGTGAATGGCCCGATTGAGGCGATCCAGGCGGTCGGGCAGTGATGCCTGGAACCGCTGGGCAATGATGGCGATCCCGGTAGCGACCGATGGCGGCGAATTAGTCGGGGGCTGGGCATCATTCTGGGGATCGGTTCTCGGCTGGGTATCGTTGAGATAACTTGGTGATGGCGGCGGTGATGCACCGTTGTCGCTGGGCGGATCCGAGACTACGCCCTCTGGTGAATCCGCCCCCTCAATAGGTTCGGTGGGATCTCCCAGGCGGTAGCCCAGCCCGTAAACGGTTTGGATGACCGTTTCGGCAATGCCGCTACGCTTCAGGCGGTTACGGAGATCTTTCACCAGGTTGGTGACGGCTCCCTCGGTGGGGGAGTCGTCGATGGTCCACAGGTGGTCGAGGATATTGCTCCGACTGAAGACCCGGTGAGGGTGGCGTAGAAACAGCTCCAGCAGGCTATATTCCTTGGGGGTGAGGGGAACCACCGCCCCATCGTAGGTGACTTGAGCAAGGCCGGGATCGATCTGCATTCGCCCCCAGACCAGGGAGGGAATTTCCGTGGCCACCACTCCCCGCCGCAGCAGTGCCCGCACCCTGGCCATCACGCTCTGCACCTCAAAGGGCTTCGTCACGTAGTCGTCGGCCCCGGCATCGAGGCCCGTAATGATGTGTTCATCCCCCGTTTTGGCCGTCAGGATGAGAATGGGGGTGGTGGTGCCCCGGCGTCGCAGGTGCCGACAGAGGCTGAGGCCATCCAGATGGGGCAAGTTCAAGTCCAGAATAATCAGGTCATAGTTCCAATCCAGGGCCAGCGCTAGGGCAATTTGGCCATCGGTAGCCTGTTCTACCGTGTAACGGGCAGCGGTTAAATGCAACGCCAACAATTGGCGCGTGGCGGGATCATCTTCAACCAGGAGAATTTTCATAGAACCAGCGAATACCGAGCGCAAAGCCCCAGATTCTGCATTTTTTAGGGTATCGCTAAATCCTTGACTTTCCCAGGTGAGTAAAGTGAGAAACCGTGTCCCCCGGTTCTAGGGCGGTTCTTCAACCGGGCTGAGGCCGTGTTCGATAGAGACTATCAGAGGCGAAAACCGTTGAAAACTGTGGGTTAGAGCCGATCAATTGCGGACAACTCGGCCCCTGGGCTTGGCACCAGGCCATTCTCCGCTAGCCCTTTTTGTACCTGTTCGATCAGCCAATGGTTGAACAGTTCATCCAACAACCGTTGACGAGTGACCTCGTCGAGCTTGGCGGGTAAGAACTTTTCTAACCTAACGACCACAAACCAATCGCCCACTTTGGTGGGGGGCCACAGTTGGCCGGGCTGGCTAATGGACAAAATTCGCCCTAGGGCGGCATGGGGCACCGATAGTTCCACGGGGCCGATCAATCCTCCGGTTTGGGCCTCCTGCCCTTCGGAATACTGGCGGGCCAGGTCAGCAAAGGGCTCCCCGTCGTCTTGAATGCGAAAATAAAGCTCCTGGGCCATCCCCGCCTCGCGGGTGCGAATGAGGGAATACAGCACCCGATCCATCTGGGTTTTGCGCTGTAAAAAGTAAGATTCGACCTTGTTACCCCAGGTGTCTAGCTTAAATTGATGCAGTCGCCGTTCTCGCTGGGCCAGGGGGGCTAGATCCGCCTCTACGAACCCTCGCTGTTCTAAATAGGTCTTGCACTGCTCTGGGGCCGTCAGTTGATTCGCCTGCCTGAACTGATCGACGGCGGCGGCGGCTTCCTCCTCCGTGAGGGTAAAGGGGGCAATGGCTTGGTCGATCACGACCTCCCGCAGGAAGGCGGGCAATAGACCATAGCGCCTCAGGCATGGCAGCAGATCCGTCGCCGCTAGGGCCACCTCTCCCACTTGCAGGGCCACCTTCCCATCGGGCACCTGTGGCACCTCACTAAAGTCATCATCAGCGGGCAACCCAGACACGGTATCACCTCTTTGCCACAACTCCTCAGCCCAACCTTAACGCAATCTGGTAGTGCATTAATCTACGGGTCAGAGAAAAAACAGCCAAAAACAGCAATCTACTGCTGTAAGGTCTCTAGGGTAGCCTGATTATTCTCTAGCCTGTACGAAATAGGACTACCCGCAATCTTTTCCCCTTGCCGCAGTTTTCTCCTGACCACCGCCCCAGGCGACGGCGTATCCGGATCCGGTTGCCATCGGCCAGCGCCTGGGAGATCCCCCTAAATCCCCCTTAGTAAGGGGGACTTTGATGACGGTTTCCCCTTACTAAGGGGGGCTTTAACTTCGGTTCCCCCCTTGGCAAGGGGGGCTAGGGGGGATCAAGATCAGCGGTTGCCCACATAATCGTCGCGGATGCCCTTGGCATTGAGGGCATCCCCCAGGCGAGACAGGGCATGGACATAGGCGGCGGTGCGGACAGAGATCGTCTTTTCCTGGGCGATTTGCCAAATGTGGTCGGCTTCGGTCACCATCATGCCCTGCAACCGCTGGTTAACTTCCTGCCGCGACCAGTACAGCCCGCTGCGGTTTTGCACCCATTCAAAGTAGCTGACCGTGACGCCCCCGGCATTGACCAAAATATCCGGGAAAACGGTGATGTCCTTGTCCTCCAAGATGAGATCGGCATCGGCGCTGATGGGGCCATTGGCCACCTCAAAAATATAGCGGGCCTGGATTTGGGCGGCGTTTTCGGCGGTAATTTGGTTTTCTAGCGCCGCCGGAATCAAAATGTCCACATCCAGGGTCAGCAGGTCTTCGTTGGTGAGGATGGTGTGATCTTGCATAATGTTGCAGACCGTGCCCTCGCAGTAAACCGCTTGCAGGCTACGGTGGCTGGTTTTGAACTGCTGAATGCTGGGAATATCTAGCCCCTGGGGGGAAAATACGCCGCCCTGGGAGTCGCTCACCGCCACCACCCGATACCCAGCATCAAACAGCAACCGCGCCACAATGCTGCCCGCATTGCCAAAGCCCTGCACCGCCACCGTGGTCATTTGGGGCAGCTTGCCCACCTTCGCCATCATCGCCTCGATCACGTAGAACGCACCCATGCCCGTCGCCGTATCGCGGCCCTCGCTGCCGCCCATACTCAGGGGTTTGCCCGTGATCACCGCCGGACTGTGCTTGCGCCGAATGATGCTGTACTGATCCACCATCCAGCCCATAATCAGGGCGTTGGTGTACACATCCGGGGCGGGAATGTCCACATCGGGGCCAATGAAATCGGCAATGGCGTCGATGTAGCCCCGACTGAGGCGCTCCAGCTCAAACTTGGAAAGCTCCTTGGGGTTGACGGTGACGCCGCCCTTGCCGCCCCCCAAGGGCAAATTCAAGGCCGCACATTTAAACGTCATCCAAAAGGCCAGGGATTGCACCTCATCCAGGGTGACGCTGGGATGGTAGCGAATGCCCCCCTTGGCGGGGCCACGGGTATCGTCGTAGCGCACCCGATAGCCCTGAAACACCCGCAGGCTACCGTCATCCATCCGCACCGGAATTGACACCGTGAGGCTGGCCTTGGGATAGCGTAGCCGCTCCGCAGCATCCTCAGAAATGGTGACGTACTTCAGGGCACGTTCTAAACGACGGTTGGCATCAGACAGGATGGAGGTGGCCATAAAATTCCCAAAACACGTTGGACAGCGACCCGGCAGAGTTCCCTCCGGTCGTGCCGTATCCTCAACATTCCGCCAAACGCCCCTCGTCCCATCAATTGGCAATAATTTGTATCACACCTCGCTCCCTAACCTCCGTAAAAGTCTTCGTCTAGAATCTCCTGGATAGAAAAAGGGCAACTCAGCGGATAGTCGGCCCCGGATGGTGTAGAAATTCCAAATTTTGCCAGCTTACCCTCCTTAATCGCAATCTTGCGAGCATTAGGATAGGCTTGCTCCATCGCTTCCACTAGAAAAGTCTTCAGCGACGGGGTACCCTCCAAGCTATCCAACACCCGCTGACGATGTTCAATGACGGAGCTATACCAGCTTCTCTGCATGGTTTCTGGAGCCGTAGATTGAACCCGCAGTTTCAGCAAATGGGCCAGAAGGATCGTGAGGTTGCTCTTCAGGGCATTCTTTTCGGATCGGCCCAACTCTGTCAACTCCTCAATTAAATGTTCAATATCTAGCCCCTCAAACTGCCGATTTTGTAGTTGCTGTACCGTCTGGCTGAGCCATTGCTGAAAATCATGGTCGTAGAGAGTCTTGTCCATCGTCTGACCTCACGGCAAAGGCATCTGTCCCACTGGCAAAGTATTCTAGCGTCGTGGGGTCGGGCTGACTGTCAAAGTACTTGGCCAGCACTTGCTCGAACACCGACCCCGGTGGCGAGACCCTGGCGAACAGGGTGCAGCAGGAACGCAGCTTTTGATCATCCGGTGTGCCAAAAATGTCGTAGGCCGATAGCCCCTCTAAGGCCAGAACGGCTGCGGTAATTTCTAGCAACCGTGGCCCCAGGATAGAATGCTGCAAATAGGCTTTGGCCTCTGCGGCATCCCCAATGGCATAGGTTTGGGACATCTCACTAAAGCCGAGTCCCTGAATCTGCGGGAAGATGTACCACATCCAGTGGGACTGTTTGTAGCCGTTACGCACCTCGTCCAGGGCGATGGCATAGTCCTCCTGTTGAGCCCGCACAAAGCGGTCGAGATCATCCTCACCTGCTGGGAAATTAGGCGGCAGCGCACTCATGGGACAACCTCACGGAACAACCTAGACTCACAGAACAACCTAGAATGGAGGGGATGACAGTCCCGACTGCATGATTTTCCTGCATCTAGGCCATGACTGCACAGCCCCAACCCGAACCTACCCTACGAGACCTCGCTAACAAGCTTGATCAGATCACGCTTGATGTTGATAAACTTACCGCCGATGTGGATCAGCGGTTTGATACGCTCAGCCGCGAGATGGAACGCTCTAACGACAAGTTTGATGCCTACCAAAAAGGTACCCAATGGGTGGTGCAGTTGGCATTTACCCTGATTGCCAGCGCCACCATCACCGTTATCTTAACCACGGTATTTAAGTAATTCGTAGGATGGGCACTGCCCACCAGTTGAGGTAATCCGTAGGATAAACACCGCCCACCAACCTTAATTCAGCGCCATTCCACCTACGATCCCTAACATGCGTAAAAGCCTTCGCCATCCCACCAGGAAGCGATTCCAAGGGCAGATCTAAAACAGGAAATACCGCTGGGCCATGGGCAGCACGTCGGCGGGTTCGCAGGTGAGCAGTTGTCCATCGGCGCGGACTTCGTAGGTTTCGGGGTTCACCTCCATGTGGGGTTGGTAGGTGTTGAGTTTCATGTCGGCCTTGCTG
The DNA here is from genome assembly GCF_014697375.1 of Phormidium sp. FACHB-1136. Classification (GTDB taxonomy): domain Bacteria; phylum Cyanobacteriota; class Cyanobacteriia; order Phormidesmidales; family Phormidesmidaceae; genus Nodosilinea. Next base: position 70,076 of record NZ_JACJRS010000010.1, on the reverse strand, counting down.
AGGTTGCGGCAGTTGACCACCGCAGGGGTAGCTTTGCCCAGACCAATTTGGGCAGGAATTCCCAGTTCCAGGGCCGCTTTGGAGACAAAGGTGAGCGACGTAGCGGCCATCGCGCCGCCAAAGCTACCGAACATGGGCCGCATGTGGACGGGCTGGGGGGTGGGGATACTGGCGTTGGGGTCGCCCATTTGCGCCCAGGCGATGGCCCCGCCCTTGATCACAATTTCCGGTTTCACCCCAAAGAAGGCGGGTTTCCACAGGCAAATATCCGCCAGCTTACCCGCTTCGATGGAACCCACATGGTCGGCAATGCCGTGGGTGATGGCGGGGTTGATGGTGTATTTGGCCACGTAGCGCTTGGCTCGGTGGTTGTCGTTGCGGTCAGAATCTTCCGCCAGTGGCCCCCGCTGCACCTTCATTTTGTGGGCGGTCTGCCAGGTGCGGATAATCACCTCGCCCACCCGCCCCATGGCCTGGGAGTCGGAGGCAATCATACTAAAGGCCCCCAGGTCGTGGAGGATGTCTTCGGCGGCGATGGTTTCCCGGCGAATGCGGGACTCGGCAAAGGCGATGTCTTCGGGAATGCTGGGGCTGAGGTGGTGGCAGACCATCAGCATATCCAGGTGTTCGTCCAGGGTGTTGCGGGTGTAGGGGCGGGTGGGGTTGGTGGAGGAGGGCAGCACGTTGGCCTCGCCACAGACCTTGATGATGTCCGGCGCGTGGCCACCCCCAGCCCCCTCGGTATGGTAGGTGTGGATCACCCGATTTTTGAAGGCGGCGATGGTGTCCTCCACAAAGCCCGCTTCGTTGAGGGTGTCGGTGTGGATGGCCACCTGAATGTCGTACTCATCGGCGACGGCCAAGCAGGTGTCGATGGTGGCGGGGGTCGTGCCCCAGTCCTCATGGAGCTTGAGGCCCATGGCTCCGGCCTTGACCTGCTCCACCAGAGCCTCCGGTAGGGCACTGTTGCCCTTGCCCATAAAGCCCAGGTTCATGGGGAAGGCTTCCGCCGCTTGCAGCATCCGCCACATATTCCACGCCCCAGGGGTGCAGGTGGTGGCATTGGTTCCTGTGGCTGGCCCTGTGCCGCCGCCGATCATGGTGGTAACACCGGAGGCAATGGCGGTCTCAATCTGCTGAGGGCAAATGAAATGGATGTGGGTATCAATGCCGCCAGCGGTGACGATCATGCCCTCGCCTGCGACGACCTCGGTACCAGGGCCAAGGATGATATCAACGTTGTCTTGGATGTAGGGGTTGCCCGCCTTGCCGATGGTGTGAATGTTGCCGTCTTTAATGCCAATGTCGGCCTTAACGATGCCCCACCAGTCCAAAATCAGGGCATTGGTGATCACCATGTCCACGGCCCCGGCCTCGCGCCCAATGGGAGACTGGCCCATGCCGTCGCGGATCACCTTGCCGCCGCCAAATTTCACCTCGTCTCCGTAGGTGGTGAAGTCCTGCTCTACCTCAATGATCAATTCCGTGTCGGCCAGACGGATGCGATCACCCACCGTAGGGCCAAAGGTTTCCGCGTAGGCACGGCGATCCATGCGATAGCTCATGGGGACTCCTGTTGAGGATGGAGATCGGGGAAAAGCTGACAGACTCTAGAATGCGGGATTTCCCGCCGTTGGTCAATCCACCTTACCGAGGTTAAAGGCGTGGGTGGGCATCTCTGTGGTAGTCTGGGTAAGGTACAGATCAGGGACATTGTGCCCCTGTTTTGCTGTCTAAACGGATCGCCTAGGACTGCGGGAGGTGGCACAGACCGTCCTGAGGCATATCTAAAAAGCATTTTGGTTGGTCAAGGCTCCCCTTGGCCAGGTTCTTGGTCGTTAGGTAGCCCTAGTTTATCGGGTTTACCTTGATAGCTTCCTAGACCATTGGTTTTGTCGTGATTGTTTCGGTATCCATTACCATTGCAGGAGAAATAGGCAAGTTCGTATGACTCAAGTTGTTGTTGGTGAAAACGAAGGGATTGAATCAGCCCTGCGTCGCTTTAAGCGGCAGGTGTCAAAGGCTGGTATTTTTTCTGAAGTCAAGCGTCGCCGCCACTTCGAGACGCCCCAGGAAAAGCGCAAGCGCAAGGCCGTGGCTCGCCGCAAAAAGCGTTACCGCTAAAGCCGGACTGATTGTGTTACTAAATCCATGGATCTATGGATCTTGAAATCTGTAGGTCATGACATGGGCTAAAAAGAGGTGCCGATGATTCGACACCTCTTTTTTAGTGGGGTTTTATGGCCGTTGTGAGAGCCGTCTACGGGTTGCCGTAGGCGACATTGGGCCTCCCTGAACCCGAAGTTTTCCGCTTAGGCGTTCTTGGCCAGAACGCCATGGTTAAAGATGGGCATCCACCGAGGGCACGGGTTGGGGGGCTAGTTCGGGTAGACGAATTTGGCTGACCTGGGGCTGGTGACCGAGCCACTGCACCGCCAACCGCCGAAAGTCCTTGGCGGAACCGCTGACATAGAAATCCGTGGCCCAGGCGGCGGTGTTGCTGCGGAGGCCGAGGGCATCAAGCTCCTTGGCGGCGGCGGCGACCATGGAAACCGCTGGATCAACGTACTGGGTTTTGGCGGGCAGGATGGTCTTCAGCAGGGGGGCCAGGTGGGGGTAGTGGGTGCAGCCGTAGATCAGGGTATCTACCTGGGCTTCCATTAAGGGGCTAAGGTAGGCTTCGGCGGTTTGGCGAGCGTGGGGCTGCTGAATTTGGTTGCCCTCCACGATGGTGACAAACTGGGGACAGGCCACCTGCCAAACTGGGGTCTGGGGGGAAAGCTCTTGGATGGCGCTGGGATAGGCTTGGCTGTTGACGGTGGCCTGGGTGGCAATGATACCGATACGCTGACCTACCTGGGTAGCGGCTTGGGCACCGGGGCGAATCAGGCCCAAAATGGGAAAGTCATACTCAGACTGCACAATATCCAGGGCCAGGGCGGAGCTGGTGTTGCAGGCCATCATCACCATTTTGACGTTCTGGCTGGCCATCCAGGTGAGAATCTGGCGCACAAAGTAGAGAATTTCTTCGGGGGAACGGGAACCGTAGGGCAGGCGGGCCGTGTCGCCAAAATACAGCACCGACTCCTGGGGCAGTTGGCGATAGATTTCCCGCAGCACCGTGAGGCCACCCACGCCGCTATCAAAAATGCCGATGCGGGCAGGGCCAGGGGAGGCGAGGTGACGGCGTTGGAACCCGTTGTTCATAAGTACTTATGCCTATTTAGACGCCAGAGGATTCCATAGAGTGTAGCGGGTCTAGGCGGTTGAATCAAACTAGGGGAAAAATCCTGCCCCAGGTGAGGCGGCAAAAGCGATCTTCCCCTGGCCATAGGGTTCGAGTCGGCGGCACGTTGGGCGGGCCTAGTCCTGGTTGGGGGCTTGGGTGACCGTGGCGAGGGAGTCGCTTTCCTTCAGGGGTGGCTCATCGACATCTTTATCCACAAATACCAGGCGCAGCAACGGTGGGGCCAGGAAGGTGGTCAAGATCACCATCACAATGATGGCGGCATCTAGGGATTCTGTCAGCACACCACTGGCCGCTCCCACCCCGGCAAAGACAAGGCCCACCTCCCCACGGGGCACCATGCCAATGCCCACGGCGAGGCGGTTGATACCCGGTTGGCCAAACACCGCAAAGCCCGTCACCACCTTGCCCACAAAGGCCACGACGACCAAGAAGGACGCGATGATCAGGCCAGGACGGTTGTTGGGGTCGAGGGGGTTGAGGACGCTGATGTCGGTTCTGGCCCCCACGGTGATGAAGAAAATCGGTACCAGCATATCGGCAATGGGGCTAATTTGTTCTTCGAGTTCTTTATGCTTGCTGGTTTCGGCCAAAATCAACCCGGCGGCAAAGGCTCCCAGGATCGCCTCTAGATGGATGGCCGAGGCAATGTAGGCCAGCACAAAGGCGAAAATCAGGGAACTAATCAACACCTGGCCACGGGTGCGTAGCTTCTCCACCAGGGCGACAAAATATGGGCTGAGCAAGCGTCCCAGAAAGATCGAACCCACCAGGAAAACAGCGGCCCCAATCACCAGGTAGACCACGTTGAGGATTTCGATTTCCCCGGTTTTGGCGAGGCTGGCCACCACCGCTAGGACAATGATGCCCAGTACGTCATCGAGCACAGCGGCTCCGATGATGATTTGGCCCTCGGTGGAGCTCAGCTTTTGCAGTTCTGCCAGTACCTTGGCCGTAATTCCGATGCTGGTGGCCGTTAGCGCTGCCCCGGCAAACACCGCTGGGATGGTATCCACCCCAAACAGGCCAATCAGCCCCGCTGTCCCTGCTGCGAAGGGGACGACAACGCCAATCACCGCCACCACCGCCGCCTGGGGGCCAACCCGAATCAACTCCTTCAGGTCAGACTCTAGGCCAATCTCAAACAAGAGGATGATCACCCCCAGTTCCGCCAGCACCGAGAGGGCTTCGCTTTCGCCCGCAAACACCCGTGAGAGGCCGTCTTCGGGGGCAATACCCGTCACCCAGCTCACAAAGTTCATCAGTATCGAGTCTGGGTTGGTCCCTGCTTCGGGGAACACAATCAGATGCAGGGCCGACACCCCCACAACCACGCCCCCTAGCAGTTCGCCTAACACAGGCGGCAGGTTCACGCGGGCACACAGTTCGCCGCCGATCTTGGCCGCTAGATAGACCACAATCAGGCTCAGCAACACGCTAGCCAACACCAGGGGTTCAACTTCGGCTTCGGCAATCTCGGCCAACCACGGCACCGAGGGAGTGGTGGTTGACAGGAAACCGTGGGAAACCAAACCGTGGGAAACCAAATCTTGGGAAAATAACGGGGGGGCGGTGCCGACTAGGCCGCTGATCCAATCCACCATTCAGGCCGCCAAAACTCAACCTATCCAATGTACATGAGTTTTCTGTTTGCAAAGAGTTCGCCACAAGCGGCAAAAAAGGCCAAAATCCACGGAGAAACCGAGGGAAGATTCCCCCTAGCCCCCCTTAACAAGGGGCGAAACAAATTCAAAGTCCCCCTTAATCAGGGGGATTTAGGGGGATCCTCCAGGAATGACGACATCAGAACCATCTATTCCTAAGCCGTAGCCCAGGGGGATCGAGATTTAGGGCGGGGTTACACAAACATGCGGTGGGAGAGGGAAGGCATTTGGCGGCGCACCTGGGCGAGGCGGTTGGGGTTGATTTCGGCGATGGCCACCCCGGTCGATGTCCCGGCATCGGCTAGCACCATACCCCAGGGGTCGATGATCATGGCGTGGCCATGGGATTGGCGACGGTTGTTGTGGAACCCGGTTTGGGCCGGGGCGATGACGTAGCAGGTATTTTCGATGGCGCGGGCCTGCAAGAGCACCTGCCAGTGATCTTTCCCGGTGAATTCGGTGAAGGCGGCGGGCACCACCAAAATTTCTGCCCCCTGCTGGGAGAGGTGGCGGTAGAGTTCGGGGAAGCGCACGTCATAGCACACCGATAGGCCGATGATGCCGAAATCCTTAGACGGGAAGACATCGGGCAGCAGGTGGCCGGAAATGACAATGTTGGATTCGCGGTAGGTGTTACCGTCGGGCAGGTTAACGTCGAACAGGTGAACTTTTTCGTAGCGCAGCAACTCTTGGCCTTCGGGGGAAACCAACAGAGCCGTGTTGAACACCTTGCCTTCCTTGGCCGGGACGGGGTAGCCACCGCCGATCAGCGTCACCTGGTAGCGCTGGGCCATGGTTTTGAGGAAGGTTTCGCTGGCCTGACAGATCCGCTCGGCCTGGGCAATTTTGGCGTCCTCATCCCCCAAAAAGGAAAAGTTCTCTGGCAGGGTGACCAGCTCTGCCCCCTGGCGCACCGCCAAATCAATTAACTCTTCGGCCTGGGCCAGATTTTTGTCGAGGTCTGGCACACTGGTCATTTGGATGGCGGCTGCCCGGTAGGCTCTCATAGAATCGGCGGTTAGGTATAGGGTCGAACCTCAATTTTATGCGCTAGGGGAACCCCTTAACGGTGTGGAGGTGATCCTGGGAGAAAAATCCTGGCTTTGCCGCCGAAATCTTCAACCACCCCAGTCCAGCCCCGATGCCATGTGGGGGTCACGAGGTCTTGCGGTCAATCCCCATGGCCTTGTTCCTGGTGGCGTTAGCGGGGCTTAACCGCTGGCCCTCTACCCAATCCAGCACTCGGTTCCAGGCCCACCAGGGGTCTGGGTCGTTGGCAAGCTGTTGCCCCATGGGGCCGCTGTAGTAGCCAACGTGACCGCCATACTCCGTGACGACGACCTCCAGATGGGGGCTTTGTTTGCCCAGGGCGATTAGCTCAGGCACAATGTCTGGGCTGAACAGCGGATCATCGGCGGCGTAGAGAATGAGGGTGGGCACCGTCAGATCGGCCAAAAAGGGCAGGGGGCAACTGGCGGCATAGTAATCTTCTACGGTGGCAAAGCCCAAACGGGGGATCACCAACTCGTGGTCAAAGCCCCAAATGCTGTTCGCCCGCTGGATGGCCGCTAGGTCAAACTCCTGAGGATGGTATTGGTGCAATTTCAGCGCCAAACGCTTGAGTTCCTTCGCAATGGCCTGCTCTAGATACTGCCCCAAGGGAGCCGCCATCAGGTAGGGCAGAGAACGATTGGCGTCTAGGTTGGGACAGATTACCGCTACGCCGCCCATGTCCTCCGGCTGGAGCGGTGACTCTTGGGGCAGGTGCATGGCCGACTTACCCGCCCACAGCGCCAGTTGGCCACTGAGGGAATAGCCCACAAACCAGTAGGGCGGCGGACAACCCAACGCCTTGGCCTGGGCCGCGAGGGCCACATAGTCATCCCCTTCGTAGAGACCGTCGGAGGTGAGGGTGGGGGAAAGTTCTGCCGTTTTGCCGTGGGCTCGCCAGTCGAACAGCAGCACCCCATAGCCCCGATGGTAGGCTTTGCGACCCAGAATTTCCAAAAACCACTGATCTTCGAGACTGCCTGTGATGCCGTAGGTGGCAATCAGGGTGCCCTTGGCCTGGGGAGGCGTGGCCCACTGCCCAAACAGCGGCACCCGGCCCGGCCCCTCAAAAATATGGTCTTGATAGGGTACTGGGGGCAGTTGGATCGTTTTAGTCCAGGTGTGGGGCGCGACGAGGGCCATGTAGAGGGTCATCAGCAACCCAGATCGCAGATACCACGGCGGCAGAAAAGGCACATCTGGGCAGGAATCAACAGGCATCGGCACACCGTAACCATAGGTTGGAAGCAAAGGGGCGAGGCTAGGGGAGGCCATCACACAGCCCTCTCCCCTAGCCTGACATGGTTTCCCCGGTTTGGGATCAGCTAGGCAAAAGTCCTATGGGGTAGCAAAAGGGAGGATCCCCCGATCACGCTTCCAACGCCCGCTTAGAAGGGAAAGGGCTTGTAGGGAATCCACTGTGCCCATAGCCGCGCCAGGGTGCCGTTTAGAATCAACTGGTTCAGGGCATGGTTGAGGGCGTCGAGCAGTTCTCGGTTTCCGGGCAATACGCCCACTCCAAAGGGGTGTTGCGTGGGCCGTTGGCAGGCCACCCGCAGCCCAGGGTTATCCGCTTCCACCGCTAGCAGCAGCACGGCGTCCTCTAGCACGGCGTCCAACTCTCCGGCCTCTAGGGCGGCAATCATCGTGCCAAAGGCGGCGGCGTGGTCGGCAAAGGTGACCCACTCCAGGTCAGGGAAATCCTCCTGGAGCAGGATAGAAGGCCGCGTTTCCAAGGTGCCTAGGCGTTTCCCCGCGAGATCGTTGATATCCCGAACAGGGCTGTCCTCCCGCACCAAAACGGCCTCATCAAAGCGACCGTAGGGACGGGTGAAATCGGCCCAGGCCCGCCGTTCCTGGGTAATCGCCTGGTTAAACCACACCACATCGTACTGCCCACCGCTGAGGGCCGTATAGAACTGATCCATGGGATAGTTCACCCAAACAGGCTCAAGGGCAAGCTGTTTGCATACCGCCCTGGCTACCGCTGGTTCGTAGCCTAGGCGCTCCTCCCCTTGCAGAAAGCTCATGGGCCGCGCATCAAAGCCACTGGCAATAATCGACAATTGACCAGGAGAAACCGTTGTGAAGGTCATAGTCGCTGCTCGATACTGAGGGTCATTGTTGCATTAAATACCCTTGCACCCAAGCTGGGGAACACCCCCTAAGCCCCTTGAAATCCTTGGCCTTTCGTGGAAAGGTGAAGACAGTGTTGATGTGACCCCATTCTCGCATGACCGTTGGAAATCCCGCCTCCGATCCAGCCTTTGCCCCGCTCCGCGAACTGCGCCCCCTGCTGTTGAAGGCCCACAAACATCTGATGGAGGCCGAAAAAGATGCCTACGAAGCCATCTATGGCCCCATTTCCCACAAGGGCGAGTACCTGCGCCTGGTTCTGAGTCACGAGCAATTTAGCTGGCTGCGCCCCATTTCCCAATTCATTGTGCAGATAGATGAGGTGTTGATGGCGAAAAAACACCAGCCCCTCGAACGCGCCAATGAACTCATGGTAGAGGCTCGCCACCTGCTCCAGACGACAGAAATTGGCCACGCCTTTCAAGAAAGAAGCGCCCTAGCCGCCGAACGAGATCCCGAAATGGCCGCTATGGTGCTACGAATTGCGGAATTGCTGGATTCTATGGAGGTCTCCAGCCCATAACGGCCCTCTGGCCTAGCCCAGCATCACAACATGCTGCTGGCGGTCGTAGTGGATGCGGCCCCCATCCACCATTTCACAGAGGCTATCGGCCAAGGGAGTCATAATTTCGCACATGGGCTCATGGAGTTGTTGGGCGCATTCCTGAGCCAGTTCGCAAATGCTGTAGGCGTGGTCAGACAAGAGCTTGACTACGAGTTGTTGAAGGGACGCCATGAAGGTCATATCTGAAGAGTCAATCATGAGTATAATTGCCTAACGCTTCATCTCCCATTACGCCATGACCAACCCAACGGGGCAACCATTGTGGCGAAGTTGACGGAAAACGATAGGGTTCTTGATGGGCCGTTAGGTTTGTTTACGGGATCTTCAGAAAATCGGTCTCTTCCCAGGCTGTAGATCTGTAGGCCGAGTCCCATCCTGTGCCAAGATGATAAAGCTGTGTAGATGAGAGTCCCTGCTGGTTTCAGGTGTCAGGGAGGATCCGAAAAGGCGAGTGTGTGTTTATGAAGATTGGAAATCGAGTTCGTATTAAGGAATCGGTTGTTTTTTACCACCACCCGCTGCACCGCAACGAAGCCTTTGATGCCAAGGGGTTAGAGGGAACCGTGGTTGGAGTGCTCAAGGACTACCAAGGCCGCCCCATTAGCCCTAACTTTCCAGTGCAGGTGGAGTTTACGGTGGAGGGCAGTAAGCGACCTTTCCGGGCTCACCTGAAGGCCGACGAGCTAGAGATGATCTAGGCTATCTTGAGCCTAGCGATGGAGGTGAGGGCGGCTGAGGATGGGCGTTACCTAGCGTTACACAAAGCCCCCTACCGCAGGCTACCTTCGTCCCGCCGTCTACTAAACCACCCCAAAAGATTAGCCTCGCGACGCATTTGGGCTAGGTCGGCTCGGTTTTCGGCGGCGGTTTGGTAATACCACTGGCAATGGGCCTCAAACTGTTCCCGATATTCCACCTCCAGCCGAAAGTCCTGGGCGGCTTGGTGCAGCGCCAAATACTCAATCACCTCCTGGGCGGTGTCTAGGGATCGGGGGCGCAGGTACTCAAACATAGGCGAGGGGAAACGTGGCGGGGTAGGCCCGAAAGTCTTGGGGGTTATCATAGCCTGCCTATCTGGGAAAGACCTATCCTCAGAAGATCCCAAAGTCTCCGCTACCCACCCTGACGGCAAAAGTGATCCGGCTGAATGGGTGGGATCTCTAGGGTGTGGGTTTAGTCCCCAGAAGGGCCGCTAGACCCAAGCAACCCCAGCCCATCATCAGCGCCGCCCCACCCACCGGGGCCGCAGCCCCTAGAAGGGTTAATCCCGACAGGCTGAGGGCATAGAGACTGCCCGAGAAAATCACCGTTCCCACCACCAAGGCCCAGCCGCCGATCATCAGCCAAGGGCTATGGCCCAAGGAGGTCGTCAGAGCCAGGGCGACGATCCCCAGAGCGAGGGCGTGGTACATCTGGTAGCGGGCGGCGGTCTCAAACACCTCTAGCAGGCGGGGGGCAAGTTGGCCGCGCAGGGCATGGGTGGCAAACGCTCCGGCGGCAACGGCGGTGCCCCCTAGGAGGGCGGTGAGGGCAAAGAATAGGCGATCTAGCGTCATAGCAGCGACAGAAATCAAGGACAGAGCGCGTGGGGTGTATCCCCAATCCGGCACGGATACTGGGGGCCAGCCAGCCCAGTGTGAGGATGGTTTGATTTTAGGCGAACAAACAGCGGGGTTTCCCCTAGGGGCAATGGCTCGGCATAATAAACAGAGTTTTCCCGTCGCCGTTGTAGTAGGTAAATTGCACCATGGTTGATCCATCGCCTTCGTTGCCCCCAGAGGACACCATCGAGGCTTCCACGCCCAACCCCGCCGCACCCACGGAGGAAGGCAGCACAGCCCGTCAACTCTTGGGTATGAAAGGGGCCAAATCCGGCGAAACTTCGATCTGGAAAATTCGCCTGCAATTGATGAAACCGATCACCTGGATTCCCCTGATTTGGGGGGTGGTCTGCGGGGCCGCTTCCGGCGGTGAGTTTCGCTGGACACCGGAGTACGTCCTGATTTCGGCGGCCTGTATGCTGATGTCGGGGCCGCTGCTAACGGGCTATACCCAAACCCTGAACGACTTTTACGACCGCGAAATCGACGCCATCAACGAACCCTACCGCCCCATTCCCTCCGGGGCCATTTCCGTACCCCAGGTGGCAACGCAGATTGTGGTGCTGCTAGCGGCGGGTATTGGCGTCGCCTTTGGTCTAGATCGTTGGGCGGGCCATGCCTTCCCCACCATCACCGCCCTGGCCATTGGTGGGTCGTTGGTGTCTTATATCTATTCCGCACCGCCACTGAAGCTGAAGCAAAACGGCTGGTTGGGCAACTATGCCCTGGGAGCCAGCTACATTGCGCTGCCTTGGTGGGCGGGCCATGCGTTGTTTGGCGATTTGACCTGGAAAATCGTGGTGCTAACCCTGTTCTATAGCTTGGCGGGGCTGGGCATTGCTGTGGTGAACGACTTTAAGAGCGTGGAGGGCGACCGCCAAATGGGTCTGAAGTCCTTGCCTGTGATGTTCGGGATTACCACCGCCGCCTGGATTTGTGTGCTGATGATCGACATTTTCCAGGGGGGAGTGGCTGCCTACCTGATGGCGATCCATCAAAACCTCTACGCCGTTTTGCTGATTTTGCTGATCATTCCCCAAATCACCTTCCAGGACATGTACTTCCTACGGGATCCCCTCAAAAACGACGTGAAATATCAGGCCAGTGCCCAGCCCTTTTTGGTGTTTGGGATGCTGGTCACTGGGTTGGCCCTCGGCCATGCGGGGCTATAGTCTCGATCCCCTCAGTCGCCCCTAGATCCGTGCGGGAGGCTTAGATCAATGTCCTCCTCCCGCACGTTAGATAAGTGCGACAGACTCATCGACCGCACCCATCGTCTGACCTCTTACCCTTGAAGAAATCTCAGAAACCTCCTAAAGTGCTCTTTAGTTTTGTCGGTCAGGGTGAGGGATCCCCTCCCAGGGCGCGAAAGCAGAGCTAGCACATCGGGGTTTAAGGGTTTCGGTAGGCTTGGCGACAGGTCTGGTTTCGGTGTTGACATGGTAGAAGGCCGCACGACAATGACACAATCTTGGTTGAATCGGCTGTTTCCCCACCAGGGTCGCGCTCCCCGGATGGAGGCGACGGACTATGCCAGCACAATTCCCTCCCCGCAGCGCCCCAACCCCCAGCGCAACCAGGGTTTGGATCCGCTTATCCCGCAGACTGATCCGCCATCCCGCCGACCTCGGCTACGTCACCTAGCCCTGCCCACGGTGATGGTGCTTGTGGCCTTGGTGGCCGGGGGGGCGACGCGCACCTATCGACTGGTACAGACGACCTGGGCTGTACTTCCGGAGTCGGAAGAGGCCCTCACCTATGAGCGAGACGGCACCATCACCATGATTTCGGCGGATGGGGCTATTTTGCAAAAACTTGGCCCTGCTTCCCGCGAAACGACCAGCTACGACGACATTCCCGAACACCTCGTTGCGGCCTTCGTGGCCTCGGAGGATCAACGCTTCTACGAGCACCGGGGCGTGGACTATCGTGGCATTACGCGGGCGGCCCTCGCAAACTTGCGACGGCGGGACGTGGTGGAGGGGGCGAGCACCATTACCCAGCAGCTGGCCCGAATTGTCTACCTGAGCCAGGAGCGCAGTGTGCAGCGCAAGGCCCGGGAAGTGTTGATGGCCCACAAGCTGGAGCAGGACCTGAGCAAAAGCCAGATCATGGAGCGCTACCTGAACCTGGTGTATTTGGGATCCGGTGCCTATGGCGTGGCCGATGCCGCTTGGATCTACTTTGGTAAAACCCTGGAACAGTTGACCGTGGCTGAAGCTGCTCTGATTGCCGGGATGGCCCCCGCCCCTAGCCTCTACTCCCCGGAGGTGAATCCGGAAGCGGCTCGTGCTCAGCGAGATCGGGTGATTCGGCGCATGTTGTCTACCGGAGCCATCACTGCCACCGAAGCGGACGTTGCCCTGGCGGATGATGTGGCGGTCACCCCCAACGAGCCCAAGTTCCTTTACAGCGAGTTTCCCTACTTCACCATTTACATCGAGAAGCAGCTTGAGCAGTTGCTCACCCCTGAACAACTGGCCGCAGGGGGGCTAACGGTGGAAACTACCCTTAATGTGGGCTGGCAGCGCAAGGCCGAGGCTACCGTGGAGCAGGCCATCGAGCGCTATAGTGGCTGGCAGGGCATTGAGCAGGTGGCCCTGGTGGCGGTGGATCCCCGCAACGGCGAAATTAAGGCGATGGTGGGCGGTAACGACTTCAACGAAAGCCAGTTTAACCGTGTTACCCAGGCCCAGCGTCAGCCTGGATCAACCTTTAAAACCTTTCTTTATACCACAGCCATTGCCGCTGGCTTTTCACCCTATAAGAGCTATGTCGATGCCCGTTACGTGGTCGATGGCTATGAACCCAAAAACTATGGCGGCAGCTTCAGTGGCGATGTTGATCTACTCAAGGCGCTACGCAACTCCATCAACATTGTGGCGGTCAAACTGATCGTGGATGTGGGCTTTGACCCTGTGATTGAGGTGTCCCAAAGGATGGGGATTCAGTCGCCGCTGTTGGGCACCTATTCCCTGGCCCTAGGTGCTTCGGAGGTTAACCTATTGGAACTGACCAGCGCCTATGGCACCCTAGCGAATAAAGGTCGCCATGTACCGACCCACGGCATCCGTCGGGTACTGAATAGCCAGGGCGAGGTGCTCTACGAAACCGATTCCTCCCAGAAAGCCAATCAGGCCATCGATGCAGACACCGCCGCCATTATGACCTGGATGCTGCGGGGCGTGGTGGAAGGGGGCACGGGCAGCAATGCCTACATTGGCCGCCCTGTGGCTGGAAAAACTGGCACCTCCGAGCAAAACCGCGATCTGTGGTTTATTGGCTACATTCCCCAACTTGCCACCGGGGTGTGGATGGGCAACGATGACAGCAGCCCTAGCAATGGAGCCAGTTCTACCTCGGCGGCCATTTGGCGGATGTTCATGTCCCAAATTACCGATGACATCCCGGTGGAGCAGTTTCCAGAGGTGCCCCGGCTGGGTGGTCGGGAGGCTACCGTGGAGGTACAGCCTATCAAACCCGGTCGAGTCGTGGCGGATCGCAGTTCCTCCAGCACTGACGCGGAAGGCACTCCATCGAATCGCCGCTCTCGCCCCGCTGCTCAGTCGCAATCGAGCGAGGGATCACGATCAGGCGATGCCGCCCCCAGTCGATCCCAAGGTGAGGCTGGGGGATCGACTAGGGGATCGTCGGCCCCGGTCGCCAATCCTCCATCTAACCGCCGATCTGATTCAGATTCTCGAACCCAACCAGCGGCCAATCCTCCGGCAGCGGCTCCGGCTCCTGTGGCGGCTCCGGCCCCAGTGGATGCGGCTCCGGCTCCCGTAGCGGCCCCTGATCCGGCTCCTGCTCCTGCGCCCCCCCCTCCCGTAGCAGCTCCGGCTCCGGCACCCCCGCCTCCTGTAGCAGCTCCGGCCCCGGCCCCGGCCCCGCCCGCACCGATCTCGGCTCCACCGCCCCTTAGCCCCAGCGGTGGTGGAGAAGCCTCAGAGTAGGGCTACCCTTCGCCCTAGACTTACTCCCAGTTTCTGAACCGCACCGCCTAGGCGCAAGCTTTGTTCCCTATGCCCTAAGCAACCGGGGGGTATCAAGGATATCCTAGTTGTATGGATGGCGTTGTATGGATGGCGTATAGCGATCTAGAACTGCCGCAGGAAACGCAGATCACTGGAGTAGAGGCGGCGGATATCGTCGATTTGGTGCTGCACCATGGCGAGGCGTTCTACCCCTAGGCCAGCGGCAAACCCGGTGTAGACATCGGGATCGTAGCCCACGGCTTTGAGCACGTTGGGGTCGATCATGCCGCAGCCCAGCACCTCTAGCCATTGCCCCTGCCACTGCACATCCACCTCGGCGGAGGGTTCGGTGAAGGGGAAATAGCTAGGCCGGAAGCGCACGGGCAGGTCGCCATAGAGGGCTTCGAGAAAGACCTTGATGGTGCCGCGCAGGTCGGTGAAGGTGATGTTTTTATCCACCGCGAAGAATTCGATCTGGTGAAACACAGCAGCGTGGGTGGCGTCCACGGTGTCGCGCCGATAGCAGCGGCCAATGGCCACGGCCCGCAGGGGTGGCTCATGGCTTTGCATGTAGCGAATTTGCGTATTGGAGGTGTGGGTGCGCATCAGGTCGCCGTTGGGCAGGTAGAGGGTGTCCTGCATGTCGCGGGCGGGGTGGTCGGGCAGAAAGTTGAGCGCCTCGAAGTTGTAGTAGTCGGATTCGATTTCCGGCCCATCGGCAACGGTGTAGCCCAGACCGACGAAAATATCCACAATCCGGTCGATGATGCTGTTGATGGGATGCACCCGCCCCTGGGGCCGAAACACCCCCGGCATGGTGACATCCAGGGTTTCGGTCGCCAGTTGCGCCTCCAACTTAGCGGTTTCTAGGGCCGTTTTAGACTGCTCTAGCTGGCCCTGAATCAGATCCTTCACCTCGTTGGCCAGGGCACCAATGCGGGGCCGATCCTCAGCGGACAGCTTGCCCATGCCCCCCAACACCTTGGAGAGTTGCCCCTTTTTGCCCAAATAGCCCACCCGAACCTGCTCCAGGTCATCGAGGGTGGCGGCGGCGGCAATGGCCTCCTGGGCGGCGGCTTTCAGCGCCATCAGATCAGATTCTAGGCTGGTGGGTGCGGTGGTCATCCTGGGTTACGCAGTGCGGGACAATAGTACAGAGATGGCAGTAGGAAGCTAGCCGAACCAAGGCGGCCAAGCTGTGACTACCTTAGTCTTGACTATTTTAGAAGGGTATGGGCACCTGCATGAACATCCTGGTCAGTAACGACGATGGCATTTTGGCGCTGGGGGTACGCACCCTGGCCACCACCCTGGCGGCGGCGGGGCATCGGGTCACGGTGGTCTGCCCCGACCGAGAACGATCCGCCACGGGCCATGGCCTCACCATGCACAAACCCCTGCGGGCCGACCCCATCACCGATATCTACCCCCCCGAAATCGAAGCCTGGGCCTGTTCCGGCACGCCCTCAGACTGCGTGAAGTTGGCCCTAGGGGCGTTGATGGACACCCCGCCCGATGTGGTAGTCTCCGGCATTAACCACGGGGCCAACCTGGGGACGGACGTACTCTACTCCGGCACCGTCTCCGCCGCCATGGAGGGGGCGATGGAAGGGCTCCCCGCCATGGCCGTCAGCCTCGCCAACTCTAAGGGCGGCAAGTTCGACCTCGCCGCCGCCTTTGTGCGAGATTTGCTTTCCCCCGATAGCCACCTGCCCCTGCCCCCGGCCACCCTGCTTAACGTCAACGTTCCCAACTTGGCCTCAGCGGATCTCAAGGGCGCAAAAGTCACCCGCCAGGGCATCCGCCGCTACCACGAACAATTCGCCAAACGCACCGACCCCAGGGGCAAAACCTACTACTGGCTGGCCGGAGAAGCCATCGAAGACATCGACGAAGACCCCCATCTGCCCTACCCCCCCGACCTGCGGGATGCCTTGATGGCGATCCCCACCGATGTCCAAGCCATCCAAGAGGGCTACATTTCGATCACGCCCCTGCAATCCAACCTCACGGCTGTTACCACGCTCACCACCCTCAGCCAGTGGATACCGCCAGACATGGGTGCAGCCTAGGCGACTCATCCTCCAAATATCCTAGCCCCTCGGCGCGGGTGGGGATGGCTTGGGCAAGGGCGCGGCACTGGTTTCTAGAAGTATTATCTTTGATTCCTCGTTATCCCAAGTCCTTGCATAGCAGGGGTTCCAAAAGGCGTCCCACTTTAGGAGTCCAGTGCCTAGGCAAAAGGATTAACAATAGTCAATACATCGTTGACAATCAGCCCATGCCTCATATCTTCTGTATAGAAAAGTGAGCATTGGGATTGAATGGCTGTACTGACAAGCATAGAATCCCAAAATGATATGTTGTAGCGTTGTCTTATGCTAGATGCTTCCAAAAGAAGCACTTCATCCATCATTGGACAGACTGTATAGGTTCGATAGAATGACTTAACTAGTGTCTGAATATCCGATTCAGTAAATTTGAACTTTTTGACTAAGTTATAAGAAACTTCGTTGATAACTTGTACAGAAATATAAGGCTGTATCGTCCTGATTAGGACTTTAGCCGCTTCGTGCCGAGGATTGGGAGGGATAGCCTCTGATTGAGTGACCGCGTAAATCCAAATGTTTGAATCAACAAAACCACGCTCATCAGTCATAAATCTCCTCTCGACTCAGAGGTTTAAAGTCATTATGCACTGGGATTGGATTGTCTAGAAGATAGCTAATGGTGATCTCTGGTTTGTCGGCATTTGTATTTTTTGAATCTATCTTTGTTGAAGAATTCCGTTCTAAATTGACCACAACTGGATTTGTCGCAGCCAAATTTATCATCGTTCGATAGTTATTCGACGAATGCTGAGTGGGTTCAGTTTTTTCTAATTGCCGATAAGAAACAGGCTGAAGTCGCTGAAGTAGTTGAATTGCGAGTTGTAGCTGTTCTTCTGGAGATAGCTGACTTGCCTCCTGGAGCAGACCTTGAACAGTGCTAACTTGACCAGGCATATAACAGCCCTCCATAGGAGCAGAATGACTGAAAAACACAATCAGAGCCTACCCATGTAAACCCTAATTCACCCATTATAAATCAATCCTCTAAATACCCTAGTTCCTCTAGGCGGCGGCGCACTTCGGGGTCGTCGTAGTCGGTGGCGCGGGTGGGGGTGGCTTGGGCCAGGGATCGATCAGAACGATCCGCAAAGGCTTGGAGGCAATCTTGCAGGGCTTCCACGTTTTCGGGCAGGATGGCGCTGAGGTCGAGGGCTTCGGTGGGGTCTTCGAGCACGTCGTAGAGTTCGGCTTCGGAGCCTTCGGTTTCGATCAGTTTGTGTTGGCCCATCCACACGGCACGGCGGACGCGATCACAGCTCATTTCTCGCACCAGTTCTGGCTGGCGTTTTTGCATGAGGTTCACCACGTTTTGGGGCGGGATGGCCTCGGCAAAGACGTAATCGCGGTTGTGGGAATTCTCTTGGCTGTGGAGCAGGTCGAGGGTGAGTTCTTTTTCGTTGGCGATGCCTGCGGCGGCGAGGACGGTGTGGAATAGGCGGCGGGTGGAGACAACGCCATCCACGGTGGTGCCTTGGGCAAGGCGGTTTTGGGGATCGCGGATGATCAGCGGTACCCGCACCAGTTCGTTATAAATGGAGAGGCTGTGGCCCATGAATTGCTTTTCGCCCAGGTGTTCCCCGTGGTCGGCGCAGATAATCACCAGGGTGTTGTCCAAACGGCCAGAATCCTTGAGGCGCTGGAAGAATTGGCCCAAGAGGGCATCCTGGTAGGCGACTTCGGCGTCGTACATGCCGTCGAGGGTTTGCTTTTGGTGGTCGTCGAGGGCCCCGGTGAGGGGGGCTAGCCAGCCGTAAACATCGCCGTTGAAGCGCTGCAAAAAGGTTTGGGCCTTGCGGTCGGCCAAAACGAGGGGGGCAAATTGCTCGATGTAGCGGCGGGGGGGATGGTAGGGCATGTGGGTGCCCATCAGGTTCACGAAGGCGAAGACGGGCTGGTCGGCCTGGGTGCCGCTGCGGTGGATCAGCAGGTTGGCGGTGTCGTCGAGGGATTTGGGGCCGTTGCCCTTGAAGCTGAGGGCGGTTTGCCACAGGGGTACCATCAGCGGTGTAAAGCTGAGGGCCAGCAGCGCATCCGACCGGGCAAAGGCGTCCTGCACTCGGTTCAGCACCCCCGCCACCTGGCGCTTAAACCATTGTCGGTAGCGGCTTACCAATCCGGGATGACTGCCCGCCTGGTTGGGCTTGGCGGTCAACAGGCCGCTGTAGTTTAAGAAGCTGGTGAAGCCCCGCCGCAGACCGTTGTTGATCACCCCAACTAGGGGATTGTTGCAAAAGCCCGCTGTGTAGTAGCCACTGGCCTCTAAGCGTTCGGCTAGGGTGGGCAGGTCGGGGGGCAATACGGAATAGGACTGCACCATGGTGTGCTCCGAGGGATACAGCCCCGTGAACATGGAGGCATGGGAGGGAACCGTCCACTGGGCAGCGGAAATGGCCTGGGTGAAGCGGGTGGCCTCGGCGGCGAGGGTGTCTAAATGGGGTGAGGTGGGCTGGTCGTAGCCGTAGCAGGAGAGGCGATCCGCCCGCTGGGTATCGAGCACGAGGAAGAGAATATCAGGACGAGAAGCCATAGGATGCCGCCAAACCAGTTCACAAAGCGTTAGGTTCCATCCTAAACAGAAGCGTTGCCTTTCGTCACAATCTGAGGAGAGATGTGGGATTGATCGTTGAACCGCTGGATGCGCCAGAGTTCGGTATTGAGCCGCTGATTGGGGTCATTCTCAAACCAGCGGTCGCGGTCGAGCCAAAGCTCGGTAATGGCGGTGTGGCCGAGGGGAATCCCCCAGGTGTGCCCACAGCCCAGAAGACAGGCAAGGATGTGCTGCAAAATCCACTGGTGGCTGATCACCCAAATCTGATCGCCGTTGTGGTGCTGCAACAGGTCATTCACAAAGCGCTCGGCTCGTTGGTGTCCGGCCTGCGGGGTTTCCGCATTAGGGATAGGAATCCAGTCCAGGAAGGTTTCCAGTCGTTGGCAGAGGTCGGGATAGTTCACCTGCGCCTCGGCCCAGGTCAACCCCGTTAAAATGCCCTGGTGATTTTCCCGCAGGTCGTCGTGGAACACCGTCGGCACGGGGATTTCGGGTATCGGGATCTCTGACGTCGGGATCTCTGATGTCGGGATCTCTGATGTCGGGATCTCTGGCACCGGAATTTCTGCCGTTGCCCACAATGCTGAAGCCATGGCAGCCAGGGTTTCCGTGGCCCGTTGCAAGGGGCTGCAATAGATGTGGGTGGGCTGTCTAGTTTCTTTAGCAAGGCGCTGACCCAATTGTTGGGCCTGTTTCCGGCCTAAATCCGTCAGCCCCGTGGATGACCAGCCCTCCATGCGACCTTCTACATTGCCTTGGGATTGGCCATGGCGAATCAGCAGGATTTTGAGAAAGGCCATCCCTACCAAGCTACCCGCCGCAGGGATTGTTGGGCGGATTGGAAACGTCCTGGGGAAACTTCCAAGGGCAGTAGGCCAAACCAGGCGAGGTTTTGGGTGTAGTAGGCGGTATTGTTGTCCCAGAAGCCGTCTTGGTAGGCGGGGAGGAGTTTTTGCTGGTAGATTTCCTCGGCGGTGGCGGGATCGACCTGGAGCAGGGCCGAGTAGAGCATGGCGTAGTGGGCGGTGGACTCGTAGCTAGATTCTGTCAGCCCATCTAGGGAAAGACGGGCCGGAAGACGATCATCCGCTTCCCAGCGCTGGATTAGTTCGGGCAGTTGGGCTTGCAGGTAGGCTTTGGCGCGGGGTTCTTGGTTCCAGGCGGCATCTTGGCCCACCCGCCACCATACCCGGATGGCATCGAAGCTGTACCGACTTTGCAGGGGAAAGTCTGGTTCTAGGGGGCGGTAGGTTTGGGTGATGGGGCTATAGATGACCCAGTCTGGGGGGAGTCCAGTGTCGGAGAACTGACCTAGATCCGCCAGCATGGCATAGCCGCTGTCGATCAAGCTTTCCCAGTCGCGATCAGGATCCACCTCAGCAAAGAGTCGGAAACTGGCTGGGGCAAAGTAGGAGGGGTTGAGAATCAGACGGTCGGGTTGGTTGAAAAAGGCCTCTTTGGGGCCGGGGAGAAGTTGCCGCTGACCATCGGGTAGCTGTACCGTGCCCAGTTCCCAAATGTCGTCCAAGATGGCTTTGGCTTCCTCTAAATACTGAGGGCAACGCCAGCGTTGGGCGGCCCAAATGAGGGCGGTGGCGGCATCAATGTCGGCATCGGTGGCAAAGTTGGCGTCTACAATGTCCCAACTGCCGTCGTCCCGTTGGCCCCAGTGCCACGCCCAGAGGTGGTCTTGTAATTGGCCTTGGGCATCGCGACGAGCCAGGTTGTTTTTGGCCCAGGTGTAGGTGCGCTCGAAGGTGACGGGGTCGTTAATGGCGACGGCCCGCAGCATGGCATAGGCTTGCCCTTCGGAAACCGTGCGATCTCGATCTTCCCGGTCAATCACCCGACCATCGGACTGGATGAACCGATCCCGATAGCTCTGCCAGCTTTCCCGCAGCAAGGTGTTGCGATGACTCGCGATGGAGAGGGTGAGCGGCTGCGAAGCCGAGACCGGGCACAGGCTAGCCTGGGCGGCTGAGGGCTGGGTATAGCTATGGCCGACAATGGCTAGGCTCAGCGCTAGGGGCACTAGGGAAAGAATCCATCGTTTTTGGGGGCGTTTTAGAGTAGGCATTGCCGAGGAGAGGTTGTGGCTAACGATTAGGAACAGGAGACGATCCGGGAAGCACCTGTATCAGGCTACTCCAGTCTTTCCTAGGATAGGGGCTAGAAGGGGGAGGATCACGGCGTGGGTAGCCACTGATGGAAGAGGCACAGGGGCCGGAACCACAGCCATTGGCCCAGATCAGCCCAGTACCTCGCACCGTAACCGTTGTTGCAAGTCTGGATCGCACTGGGTGGCCCTCAGGTTGGCCCCCGTGAGCGTCGCTTTCGTGAGGGTTGCCCCCAGCAAATTCGCCCCGGCGAGGTTAGCTCCAGTCAGGTTAGCCCCAGTCAGGTTGGCCCCAGACAGGTTAGCATCCCCTAAATTCGCCTGGGAGAGATCGGCCTCGGCCAAGGTGGCCCCTCGCAGATCCAGGCCCATTAGTTGGACCCCACTGAGCACTACTCCCACCAACATCGCTTCCGGTTCCAGGCAGTGTAGCGTTGGTGGCGGCTGAAAATCTGCCGGGAACTGCGTGGTTTTGGAATAGAGTGCATGGTGCAGATGGGTGCCCACCAGCCGACAGGTGGAGAGATTTGCCCCTACCAAATTGGCCCGTTCGAGGTTGGCGTAGCTGAGGTTGGCCCCCCGTAAATCCGCTTGCATCAGGGTGGCCTGTCGCAGGTCGGTGTAGCGTAGGTCGCAGTCCCCCAGTAGGGTACTCAGCAGGTTAGCCGATTGTAGCCCCGCCCCAAATAGACAACTCTTCGCCAGCAACGCCCCACTCAAATTCGCTGCCGTTAGGTCGGCTCCGCTAAAGTCTCGGTGTCGCAAGTCTTGGGCGGGTAAGGTCACCCCCGGCCCCAAGGGCACCATCCCCGCCTGAATCGGGGAAAACCCCACCGGAAACTGAGTCCGCTGGTTATAGACGGCCCCTCCTAGGCGGGTGTGGCTGAGGATAGCCCCAGTTAAAACGGCGTCCCGTAGATCCGCCCCACGCAGATCCGCCTGTACAAGGTTGGCGTTGTGTAGACAAGCCTCCGTCAGCACGGCATAGCGGAAGTGGGCCTGGGCCAGATTCGCGCCCCGCAGGTTGGCCCCCCACAGCACCACCTGGGTCAGTTGCCAATGGTGAAGGTCGGCCCCGGCTAGGTCAATGCCGCTGAAGTCTCGCTCCCCGTCGATAAAGGCGCACCATAGGTGTTTCAATTGCCGAGAGGCATCGGAATCCATCACACT
The DNA here is from genome assembly GCF_014697375.1 of Phormidium sp. FACHB-1136. Lineage (GTDB taxonomy): Bacteria > Cyanobacteriota > Cyanobacteriia > Phormidesmidales > Phormidesmidaceae > Nodosilinea. The sequence continues at coordinate 47,891 of NZ_JACJRS010000010.1, read as the reverse complement.
TCTCCATCACCCATGATGCCAACCCCATCACGCCACGGCATTGCACCAGACCACGACGACACTAAACCGCCACGGTACCATGGAGGTCTTTGACCCACACGGCATAATGGCCGTCGTCGTGGGTCACGAGAGCCGCATGGCCTAGCTGCTGCCACTGCTGTACCGAGTCACGGGCACGGGCTAAGCTGGTTTGCCGTCGGTAAAAGGTGTATTGCCACGGCCCCAACCTCAGCGCTAGGTATTGCTGGTCATCGTTCCCCCAGAACCGACAGAGTTGGGTGGGCCGCAGGGGAATCACCAGCGTGCCAGCATTGCCCACCGCAGAATTAACCAGGGCATACGCACCCTGATCAGGGTCATTTATGTCAGGACTTTGCACGGGGGAAGCTTGCACGAGGGCGGCGGATTCGCGCGGCTCAGTGTGCCCCGGTTGTTCCGCCACCCCCCTACCCATCCGGCTTAACACCATAGCGGCTCACCCACACTAAAGAATCCACTACCAACCACCGCAGCCTGATGAATCCTAGCCACCAATAGCCCTAGGTTCATCAACCCTATTCGCCTCAACCGGGCAACGGTTCCCTGCGGCCTTGGCCTCTAGCTTACTAAACAGACCAACAAGGATTCATAGCCATCGTCAGAGAACTCTGTAAGGCTTTGGTGAATTTTTACCATGACTCCCGTATTTGTACGGGTAAATTCTAGTTGTTCCCCGCTGTCTAACGGGCTGTGCCCCCACCCCCCACGTATTATCCCCGGTCACCCCCTTGGTCACACCAGGTAGGTATAGCGGCCTAGGCTGTGTTCGTATTGTTGAATCAGCAGTTGGGACTCCTCCAGGGTGATTTGGTTTTCCTGGAGGGACTGTTCTGACCGCCGCCGGATGTTTTCGATCATGTCTTCGGCGTCGTACTGCACATAGCCCAGCACCTCGGTCATGGTGTCGCCTTTGACGACGTGCTCCACCTGGTAGCCCTTGGGGGTCATGTGGATGTGGACGGCGTTGGTATCGCCAAACAGGTTGTGCAGGTTGCCCATAATTTCCTGGTAAGCGCCGCCTAGGAACATGCCCAGATAGTAGGGTTTATCCTCTTCTAGGGGATGCAGTTCTAGGACGTGCTTGACATCGCGCAGGTCGATGAACTGGGAAATTTTGCCATCGCTGTCGCAGGTGAGATCGGCCAGGGTGCCCCGGCAGGAGGGTTCTTCGTTGAGGCGGTGGATGGGCAGGATGGGGAACAGTTGGTCGATGGCCCAGGCGTCGGGCATGGACTGAAACACCGACAGGTTGATGTAGTAGATCGAGGCCATGCTTTGGGTTAGTTCCTCGATGTCTTCGGGCACGTAGTCGGCATCGCTGACCACCGACAGCGCCTTGCGGCAGCAGGCCCAATAGAGTCGTTCCGCCTTGGCTCGGTCGGCCAGAGTGAGGTAGCCGAAGTTAAACAGGCTGATGGACTCTTCCTTGAATTGCAGGGCGTCGTTGTAGAGTTCCTGCACGTTTTGGGGGGTGATGCTCTGGTGAATTTCGTAGAGTTCCCGCAGGATGGCATGATCGTCATCGCCGGGAACTTCCAGCTCATCCTGAACCGGGGCATCGCTGCACCCCAGCACATCAAACACTAGCACCGACTGATGGGAGACAATCGCCCGCCCGCTTTCGCTGATCAGGGTAGGAACGGGAACATCCTTGGCCCGACAGGCTTCCTGGACTTCGGCCACCACGTCGTTGGCGTAGTTCTGGGTGCTGTAGTTTTTGGAGGCATAGAAACTGGTTTGGGATCCGTCATAATCCACCGCTAGGCCACCGCCCACGTCTAGGTAGCCCATCTTGGCCCCCAAGCCCACCAGTTCCACATAGATGCGGCCCGCCTCCCGCAGGGCTTCCTTCAGCACGCTGATGGCGGAAATTTGGGAGCCAATGTGGAAGTGCAGCAGTTGCAGGCAGTCCAGCATGTCTTCTTCTCGCAGGCGATCCACCACGGCTAAAATCTCCGGCACCGTGAGGCCAAACTTGGCCCGATCCCCCGCCGAGACCCCCCAGCGACCGCTGCCTTTGGTGCTGAGCTTAGCCCGCACCCCCAGCACCGGACGGATATTCAGGCGGCGGCTGGCGGCAATGGCCAGTTCCACCTCGTTCATTTGCTCGATTACAATAATCGGCTGCTGGCCGAGGCGCTGGCCTAGCATCGCCGTTTCGATGTAGTCCTTGTCCTTATAGCCGTTGCAGATCAACAGCGCACCAGGGGTGTCTAAGGTGGCCAGGGCAATCAGCAATTCCGGCTTAGAGCCCGCCTCCAGGCCAAACTGGTGGGGCTTGCCAAAGCGCACAATGTCTTCCAACAACTGCCGCTGCTGGTTGCACTTCACGGGGAACACCCCCCGGTAGACGCCATTGTATTTGTAGCGGGCAATGGCCTTCGCAAAGCAGGCGTTAATCCGCTCGATGCGGTCTTCCAAAATGTCGGGGAACCGGATCAACAGCGGCAGGTGTAGGTTGCGCTGCTTAATCGCCTCCACCAGTTCCACCAAGTCCAGCGACCCACCTCGATCTCCCTGGGGCGACACCGTGATATGGCCGTCGGCATTGATGGAAAAATAGGGATCCCCCCAGCTATGGATGCGGTACAGTTCTTCGCTGGCTTCAATCGTCCATCCGGTGGCGGGGGTCTTGGTGGCTTGTAACATACTTTCCAGGGTGGCACGGTCAAAGGGGCGAACGGGCTCTAGGGATGGTTGCTGTGCCATAGGTAACTAACGATGCCCCCTCAAGAGTATGGTGAATGGTGTTGTGGCATGGCCTGAACAGGTCGCTAGACGGGCGGCTGGAACGGATGACTGAGCCGGGTCGTGGGCACCCCGGCTCGGCCCCATCAACCAGCGGCAGAAACGCCAATCCAAGCTGTATCTAGCCTAACCATAATGCGACCAAAATTCTAACAAAACCCCAGAGACAAATCAGACAATTCCCGACTCCCGACTTCCCACTCCCCACTCCCGACTCCCCACTTCCCACTCCGACTTCCATGCCCTCCCCCTACCACTGGATGCACCCATCCCTCGCCGCCCTCCAGCGTGCCCACCGCTATCGCACAGTGTCGTCTGTCACAGGCAAGGCCGGGGCTGTGATGGTGCGAGACGGGCAGCCCTTGATCAACTTTGCCAGCAACGACTATCTCGGCCTAGCGGGGGATCCTCGGCTGGCGGCGGCGGCGATAGAGGCGATTGACACCTACGGCACAGGCAGCACTGGGTCACGGCTGCTGAGCGGCCATCGAGATCTGCATCGGGAGTTGGAACTGGCCCTAGCTGATCTCAAGCGCACCGAAGATGCCTTGGTGTTTAGCTCTGGCTATTTGGCGAACCTCAGTACTATTATTGCCCTGGTAGGGCCAGCGGATCTGATCCTCAGCGACGCATACAACCACTCCAGTTTGCGCACCGGGGCCAAGGCCAGCGGAGCCACCACCTACGACTATCGCCACGGGGATGTCGATCACCTAGAACAATGCCTCGCCGCCCATCGCGCCCAGCATCGCCGCTGCCTCATTACCACCGACAGCGTGTTTAGTATGGATGGCGACCTCTGTCCTTTGCCGCAAATCCTTGATTTAGCCGAAACCTACGAAGCCATGGTGCTGGTGGATGAGGCCCACGGCACTGGGGTTTTGGGACATCGCGGGGCTGGAGCGGTGGAGCACCTAGGCTGTCTAGGTCGTCCCATGGTGACGGTGGGCACCCTGAGTAAGGCACTGGGCAGTTTGGGCGGCTATGTGGCAGGATCCCAAACGGTGATTGACTTTCTGCGTAACCGCGCCCCCGGCTGGATCTACACCACCGGGCTTTCTCCGGCGGATACGGCGGCGGCTTTGGCGGCGGTGCGGATTGTGGCCACAGAACCCCAGCGACGGCAGACCCTTTGGCACAACGTAGACAACCTAAAACGTCGCCTAGATGCAACCCTAGACGACGAGAGAAAACTGACCTTGCAGCGATTGCCCTCAGAGTCCCCGATCCTGTGCTTAGTCGGAAACTCGGCCAGTTGGGTGATCACGGCGAGCCAGACCTTACAGGAAATGGGGCTGTGGGTGTCGGCAGTGCGTCCGCCCACGGTGCCCACCAGTCGGCTACGGATTACCCTGATGGCCACCCATACCCAAGCCCACTTGGATCAACTGGTGGCAGGTTTGGCTTCCCTGGTATCGGAATAGGCGATCCCCAGCCAAAACCCGGTAGATGATAAGAACCCTAGCGCTTAGATCCCCAGCGGCGTTGCTTGTGGCGGGCTAGGGTTTTGCGTTTGCGCTTTTCGATGGGGGTTTCAAAATGGCGATTTTTTCTCATATCGGAAAAAATTCCGGCCCGTGATACTTTCCGCTTGAAGCGGCGAAGGGCTGATTCAATGTTTTCGTCTTCTCCCAAAACAACTTGGGCCATGGGTGCTCCTTAACGTAACAGCAATGAGGTGATTCCAAATCCCGATGGGGTCCTCCCAGGGGGTAAGGGCAAGGAGACCTTGCCCCTGCGGGTTAATGGGGTGCAGGGCAGGGGAATAGGATTGGTCAGAGGAAAACCGCCCTAGGATCGCCGGGATGGATCCCAGGGCTCTACTTGGGTATACCCTAGCGACGTTGAAGAATGTGCTTAGGAAACTGACGCGGCCCTAGGCTGAACCCCACTCGTGCAATCTTGGGCATGGTGGGGACAGACTGGAGCTAGAGACAGGGATGACCTAGCGGCGATCACGACGGCTGTTGTTCCAGCCGCTGCCATCGGAGGGGCGAGATTCGCGGGGGCGAGCTTTGTTGACCTTGAGATCTCGGCCCATCCATTCGGCACCATCTAGGGCGCTGATGGCGGCATCTTCTTCGGCCTCGGAGCCCATTTCCACAAAGGCAAAGCCACGGGGACGGCCTGTTTCCCGGTCGGTGGGCAGGCTCACACGGCTGACGCTGCCATATTCGGCAAAGACTTCACTGATATCCGCTTGGGTGGCATCGAAGGATAGGTTGCCAACGTAGATCGACATAGAAACATCTCCAAACAATGAAATGTGGGGGTATGCAGTTTTCTGGAGATGTACCTAGACCTAAGACAAATCTGACGCAGGCGGCAAGTCAACCATCAACTAACTCCGCCCAGCATATCACAGGGGCCAAAATTCTGCCGTTACCTGACCGGGGCCATGCCCCTGGCGCGATCCACCCATGGGGCCAACAAAAACCCCTCTACCCAAGGGTAGAGGGGCAGGAGTTCCTGAAAATCGTCACTGTACCTATCATCGAACCGTTAACAGCGGTTGCCCAGAGGGGTAAGACCCATCAGGGGGATCCTGCTAGATAGAGGCTAGACAGAGGGGGCCGCAAATTGCTTATCCCAAATTTGGGGGCGATCTTCGATGCCCACATAGCCCTGCTGCCGTGGCCCGGTGTAGATTTGGGTGGGTCGGAAGATGCGGTTTTCGCCCAGTTGTTCTTTCCAGTGGGCCAGCCAGCCTGCTACCCGTGCAATGGCGAAGACAGGGGTGAACAGATCGGTGGGGATGCCCAGCTTGCGGTAGACCAGGCCAGAGTAGAAGTCTACGTTGGGATAAATGCCCTTATGGCCCAGCTTCTCGGAGACGGCCTGCTCCATTTCTAGGGCGATTTCGTAGTATTCGTCCTGGCCAAATTTTTCAAACAGTTGTTCGGCCAGGCCTTGCAGGATGGTGGCACGAGGGTCTTTCACTTTGTAGACCCGGTGGCCAAAACCCATGATTTTAGACTTTTCGGCAATGCAGCGATCTACAAAGGGGCGCACGTTTTCCACGGAGCCAATCTGTTGGAGCATGTCGATCACCTCTTCGTTGGCCCCGCCGTGGAGCGGCCCCGCCAGGGTACCCACGGCGGAGGCCACCACGGCGTAGGGATCGGTCAAGGTGGAAGCCGTCACCATGGCCGAAAAGGTGGAGGCGTTGATGGTGTGCTCGGCGTGGAGGGTGAGGCAAATGTCAAAAATTCGGGCCGCGAGGGGGTCGGGCTCCCGTTCGTTTAGCATATAGAGAAAGTTGGCGGCGTAGCCTAGGTCATCACGGGGCTGGACGGGGTCGTTGCCCTTCCGCATCAGTTGAAACGCAGCCACCATGGTGGGGATTTTGGCCAGGAGTCGCACGACGGCTTTTTGAATGTAGACCGGATTATCCAGCGCCCGCCGAGAATAGAACAGCCCCAGGGCTGCGGCACAGGCTTGTAGGGCGTCCATGGGGTGACCGCTCTCTGGGAAGCATTTCATCATGTCGCGAATGCGGTATTTGAGGCGACGGTGGTAGCGAATTTCGTGTTCAAAAGCCTCCAGTTCCACCTTGGAGGGCAGTCCGCCCCAGATCAACAGGTAGGCGGTTTCTAAAAAGGTGCTGTGCTGGGCCAGATCCTCAATCCGAATACCCCGGTATTCCAGGATGCCCGCCTGTCCATCTACGTAGCTAATGCTGGATTGGGTGGCTGGAACCCCTTCTAGGCCAGGTCTGTACTCACATACGGTCATAGATTCACTGCTCCCAATCGCTGATTCATGATTCCAACGGGGGTCTACACTCCGCCGTTATCCACGCTACCAAACTTTGGATTTCCCCTATAGCGGTTCTCCATGGAGTGAGGGACACGATTGCTTCGTTCTAGATCCCCCCGGTATCTGGCGGTCTAAGTTTTACGCTTGCCCCCCTTGATAAGGGGCTGGGGGGATCATCGCGATGCACCTCAACTGAGTGAAATCCGCTATAGGCCAACGGTGATCCCAGAGATCGGTGCCTAGTTCCCCTCAAATTACACTAACTCCGCGACATTACACGACCGAACCTAAGGTGAGATCTGGGTGAATCTGGGCCTAGAACTGGCGGCGGGAGAAGACCACGGTGGCCAACAGCAGCAGCAGGGCACTGTAGAGGAGGGCGTAGGCCAGGTGGGCCAACAGGGTGAGGGGATCGGGCAGCAGTTCGAGGCCATAGACCGCGAGATTGCGCAGGTTGAGGCGTTCGAGATCGGGCAGCACCAGATAGATGCCCTGGGTGAGACGCTGAAGACCCGGATTTTCGGCAACTTTGGAAAAGGCGACTAAATCCTGGGTGAGGTGGCCCATTAGGTATACGGCAAAGGTGAGCAGGGTGGCCAGCAGAGAACTGGTAAACACGCCAAACAAGATCGCCACCGCCGTCAGCAGCATGGCCTCCAGCAGCATAAAGCCCGTGGCCAGGGCCAAGCTTGGGAAGGAGAAGGGGACTCCAGTGGTGACCAGCATGGTGGCAAACATCAACCCCAGGCCTGCCAACAGCACCGCTAACACCGCCGACAGTCCCAGATGTTTGCCCACAATGAACTCCCATGGGCTGACGGGCTTGGCCAGCAACACCAGCACCGTACGCTTTTCAATTTCTTTGTTCACCAGGCCCGTGCCCACAAACACCGCAATGATGACGCTGAGCAGGTGCATGGCGGCGAGGCCCAGATCCAGGATGATTTTCTGTTCTGTTCCTGCCGAAACCTGCGGGAGCAGGAGGGTTGCCAGTAGCATCAACAGGGCAAACAGAGCCATTAGGTAGAGGATGCGATCTCGGATCACCTCTAGAAATACGTTACGCGCAATCACCACGATGCGAGACAGAACCATGGGTTTTGACCCTCCTTCTGCGTTGCCTTTGCTAGTGTACGAGGTTTAGGGCTGGCCGTAGCGCAGGGGGGTTTCTAGCTGGCAGCGCACCTGTGCCCATGGGGTGGTGGTGGCCGTGGTTTCGGTAACGCCGCTGGCGGTGGGCTGGGTTATGGGCAAGACTTCGCAGGCTTTTTCAAAATAATAGCCATCCCCGTTGGCGCTGGGGCCAAGCCACTGGGCGCGAAGCATGAGATTGTAGCCATTCCCCTGAGTGGTGGGCTTGAGGCTGAGGTGCCACAGTTTATTCTCTGGGGAGTCGGGCTGGTTGATCTGCACCTGGCGCTGGAGCGTTTGCTGTTGGCCTTCCTGGTTGAGTAGCCAGCGTTCGACCCAGGACCAGGGTTTGTCGTGGATTTGTGCCTTAATTAAGCGTTCCGCCTCCGTGAGGTGGCTTACCCCCGCCGAGAGGGCCATGGTTTGGCCAGGAAGGCGGTAGACAAAGGCGCTGTGGTCAAACTGGTCGGCAATGAGGCTGGGGTAATCGCGCAACCAGGTTTGGATACGGAAGTAAAACTGAAACCAACTGCTGAGCAGCAAGCTCAGGCCCAGCAAGAGGGCTAAGCTTTGGCGCATCGCTGGGGAGGGCCGCTTAGGGCGCAACTCCCAACTCAGCACATTGGGCACCGCCACCACTAAAAAGGACATCAGCGGCCAGCTAATTAGGGCGGGCTGAAGCCATGCCCCTCCCCAGGATCCAAACAAAAACAGGCACAGAATGCCCCCGGACACCCAAGGGGCAATGGACAGGCCAAAGGGCTTAATCTTCTGAGCCTCGCAGGCCCAGCCCACGCCTAGCGCCAAAAAAATCCAGGCCAGGGTGGCCATCAGCCCCACGGTAAAGGCACTTGCCCCCAATAGACGGCTGATCCCTGACATCAGCCAGGAGATCAGGCTCATGTAGATGACCGTGGGCCAGGAAAAGGCCGACTTGGGCCAGAGGGCCGTTTTGATCTGGGCGAATTGGGGCGGCAAGAACGGCATCATGGCAGCACGACCTGAAGTTGGAGGAACAGCAGGAGGACAATGACGGTAAAGCTCAGGGCGTTGGCATGAAGCACCGCCACGGTGTAAGTCGCTGTGCGAGAACGGGCCGCAGAGGGGGCTCCTCGGCGAGCAGAACGACTGCGGCCAGGGCGGTCAGACAGGGCAGGAGCCTCCAACACAGGAGCCTTGCCCAGTAGCGCCACCAAGGCACTCAGGCTTTGGAGCTTGACCCAGTAGGTGGCAAAAAACACCACGATGGCCGCCATCACCATCATCACAGGCAGTGCCTCCAGCCAGTCATTGGGAAAAAAACGGTTGAACAGCACATAGCTCATCACTTGCTGGCGAAGGGGCGTGGGCAGCACCGCCTCTAGGCTGAGGAAGGCAATCCAGCCCAGGCTAGTGGCCAGCAGGTTGATGGTAGCGGCATACTGCACACTGGTTTGGTAACCCAGACGCAGGTGTTGACGTAGCACCATGGCCTCTAGGGCAATGGCCACCAGCAACAGCATGGACTGAAACACCATGGCCTTGATGGGGATTAACCCCAGATCCGCCAATAAATCCGTAGGGGACATCGCAGCATTGGGTAGCAAATGGTTTTAAGGATACTGCTGAGTGGCAAATTGGGCGTAGGGCGTCGCCAGCTTTCGCTAAAATTAACCTCTGGCTGCCCTCACCCTCAACATTCCTATGGTTAGAACTGGTATTGGCATTCGCACGGCCCAACAAACCAATGAACGGCTGACGGGGCAGGTGCATGTCTACGATGGCGAGGGCAAGGGCAAATCCCAGGTGGCTTTGGGGGTGGTGCTACGTTCTATCGGGCTAGGCATTCAAAATTTTATGGAAAGCCGGGTGCTACTGCTGCGCTTCCTCAAAGGCCCAGGCCGTACCTACGACGAAGACGCCGCCATCGAAGCCCTCCAGCGCGGCTTTCCCCACCTAATCGACCAGGTACGCACCGGACGGTCAGAATTCTTTGGCCCCGACGAGATTACCAAGTTCGACAAGCAGGAGGCCCAGCGAGGGTGGGATGTGGCCAAGGGGGCAATTGTCTCCGGGCTCTACTCCGTGGTGGTGCTCGATGAAATCAACCCGGTGCTAGACCTGGGCCTGCTGGCCGTGGAAGAGGTGGTGAAGACCCTGCGCCGCAAACCCGACCACCTGGAAATCATTGCCACCGGACGGTCTGCCCCCCGACCCCTCCTCGACATCGCCAACCTCCATTCCGAAATGAAGCCCCAGATCCACGCCTCCGGCATTCCAGGGCTAGAGGGCATCGAAATCTACACCGGGGCGGGCAAGGGCAAATCCACCAGCGCCCTGGGCAAAGCCCTGCAAGCCATTGGGCGCGGCATTGGCCAAGACCTCTCCCACCGGGTGCTGATTATTCAATGGCTCAAGGGGGGCAACGGCTACACCGAAGACGCCGCTATCGCCGCCCTGCGCAAGATTTACCCCAACCTCGTCGATCATCAACGCTGTGGCCGAGATGCCATCGTTTGGCGCGGACAACAACAGGAAATCGACTACGTGGAAGCCGAACGGGGCTGGGAAGTTGCCTGCACCGCCATCGCCTCTGGGTTATACAAAACCATTATTCTGGACGAACTCAACCCCACGGTGGATCTCGAACTTTTGCCCGAAGAACCCATCGTCCAAGCCCTGCTGCGTAAGCCCAAGGATACTGAAGTTATTATCACCGGGCGTTGCCAAAACCAACCCGCCTACTTTGACCTGGCCAGCACCCACTCCGAGGTGTTTAACCACAAACACTATGCCGAAAAGGGTATCGACCTCAAACGCGGCGTGGATTTTTAGCCCATGGTTCGAGGCATGGTCGAGGATGTGGACAGGGGCGAGGAGACCGCGCCCCTACGGGGGGTGTTGTTTGGGGGTTAGGCTTCTTCGGTGACCACGTCCGTGGCTGCGTCCTCAGCGGCGATCTCGGTGGCGATCTCTTCGGAGGTGGCATCTTCAGCGGCGCTGCTGTCATCCCCCGGTTCCTGGAGGGCGGGAGGCACCACGGCCACGGCGGCGATGGCGTCTTCTCCGTCTAGGCGTTGCAGCCGTACCCCGGTGGCAGGGCGGGACTGAATCGAGATGTCGTTCACTCGCTGGCGAATGATGATGCCTCGGTTGGTCACCAGCATTAACTCATCACCATCGCCCACGACCAAGAGAGCCGCCAGGGTATCGTCATCTTTGCGGAATTTGATTGCTTTTAGACCGAGGCCAGCCCGATTTTGTAGCCGGAATTTGGATACAGGCACTCGCTTACCCAACCCGGAGGCGGTGATCACCAGCACCCAGGGGCCGGGATCGTTGGTGGCGGCAACGGTATCTTCATCGTCTTCGCTCTCACTATCGGTGGCGGCCTGCACCGCTTCGACGACTTGGCTGGGCAGAATGTCCATGCTGATTAGCTCATCGCCATCGCGCAGGGCCATGGCCCGCACGCCGCGAGTGGGCCGTCCCAGGGGCCGGAGCTGGTCGTCGTCTACCTTAAAGTGGATGGTCATGCCGTGGCGGGAACCGATCAGAATGCTGTCGGTGCTGCGGGCGAGGCGCACCCAGCGCAGTTGATCCCCTTCTTCGAGGGAAATGGCGATCAGGCCGTTGGCGCGGATGTTGCTGAAGGCAGAAAGGGCCGTTTTTTTGACGAAGCCGCCCCGCGTCAGCATCACCAGATAGTCTTCGTCGGTGAATTCGCGCACCGCCAGCACCGAGGTAATCACCTCTTCCTTGGGGATGGGCAGCATTTGCACGATGGGGATACCCCGCGCCGCCCGTGAACCTTCCGGCACCTGGTAGGCCCGCATGGAGTAGGCCACGCCCCGGTCGCTGAAGAACATCAGGTAATCGTGGGTGTAGCAGGTGATGAAGTGCTGAACGCCGTCGTCCTCCTTCATCTTGGCTCCGGCTTTGCCACGGGTGGCGCGGCTTTGGGCCTCAAAGGTGGTGACGGGCATCCGCTTGATGTAGCCCTGATCCGTCACCAAAATCACCACCTGCTCGTTGGCAATTAGGGAAATGTCGGTGAGTTCGCCCTCGTCCATTTCGATGGTGGTGCGGCGGGGGGTGTTGTGCTTGGCCTTCAGGTCGCCCAGTTCGGTGATGATGATCTCCAGGATGCGCTCCCGACGGGCCAAAATATCCTGAAGGTCGGTGATTTTGGCCATCAGGTCTTCGTGCTCGCTCTGGATTTTGTCGGCTTCCAGGGCCGTTAACCGTCGGAGCTGCATTTGCAGAATGGCATCGGCCTGCACCTCGGAGAGGCCGTAGGTGTCCATTAGTTCCTGCTTGGCGGTGGGGGTGTCGGCGGCGTGGCGAATCAGGGCAATCACCGCGTCCAAATTGGCCAGGGCAATTAGGTAGCCCTGGAGAATGTGATCCCGTTCTTCGGCCTTACGCAGCTCGTAGCGGGTGCGGCGGGTAATGGTCTCTTCCCGAAACTCTAGGAACACCTCCAGCATTCGCTTCAGGCCCAGCAGTTGGGGTTCCCCGTTCACCAGGGCCAGCATGTTAACACCGAAGTTGTTTTGCAGCGGCGTTTGCTTATAAAGGTTGTTCAGCACCACACGGGGGTAGGCGTCGCGCTTCAGTTCGATGACGATGCGCATCCCGTCGCGGTCGCTTTCGTCGCGGATGTCGGAAATGCCCTCTAGCTTGCGCTCGTTCACCATTTCGGCGATGCGCTCGATCATGCCCGCTTTGTTGGTTTGGTAGGGCAGTTCGGTGATAATGATCGCTTCCCGGTCGGGTCGGCCCCGGTGTTCGATGGTTTCCATACTGGCCACACCGCGCATGGTGACGGAACCGCGCCCGGTGTTGTAGGCATCGCGGATGCCGCTGCGGCCCAGGATTTGCCCGCCCGTGGGGAAATCGGGGCCGGGGATAATCTCCATCAGCTCGGCGGTGGTGATGTCGGGGTTGTGGATCAGGGCAATCACGCCGTCGATCAGTTCACCGGGGTTGTGGGGCGGAATATTTGTCGCCATACCCACGGCAATGCCGGAAGACCCATTCAGCAAAAGCTGGGGCAAGCGCGAGGGCAATACCACGGGTTCCTGCTGGGAACCATCGAAGTTATCGGCAAAATCGACGGTTTCCGACTCAATATCCTGCAATAGCGAGTCGCTCGTCAGGGATTGCAGGCGACACTCGGTGTATCGCATCGCCGCCGGAGGGTCGTTATCGATGGAGCCAAAGTTGCCGTGGCCGTTAATCAGCGGTGACCGCATCGAAAAATCCTGGGCCATCCGCACCAGGGCATCGTAAACCGCCGTATCGCCGTGGGGGTGATACTTACCCAGCACTTCCCCCACCACACGGGCACACTTTCTAAAGGGCCGATCCGCCGCTAAGCCCAGTTCGTGCATGGCGTAGAGAATGCGGCGATGCACCGGCTTGAGGCCGTCCCTGGCATCGGGCAAGGCTCGCCCCACGATTACGCTCATGGCGTATTCCAGATAAGAGCTCTCCATTTCGTTGCGTAGATCGGTGGGAACGATACGCTCTTCTGGGGTTGCCATGGGCAAAAAAGCTCCGAATTTGCGAACAACAAAGCGCTAGTCAGACCCTCGCACCGAGTGGTGCTGAATAGCGCTCAAAAGGCTTGATTTTTGGGCATTCATGCCTACTATATTTTAGCACAGAACCCCTGTTTGTAAGCCCCTAGCACCAGGGGCCGCACCGGGACTGGCCCCCTCATCGCCCTGCCTCTTCCTCCAGACATCCGCTGAGTGAGGAGCAGAAGGAAAAGAAATCGTGATGCTTTGCATTCTGATACCGATTTGTCCTGGGATGGGCGACAGCTTAGGGTGAGACGGCTACAATGGCGGCTAACTCTGTGCCTAGGATGCTATGCCTAGGAACTGCCTATGCTGGCCAGTGTTTTACTTCAGTTCACGCCGCTGCGGGTCAACCTAGCCTCCGAACGCCGGGATCTTAGGCGGGTAGTTGGCCACCAGTTGCGGGCCTATCGATCCGGGCTGTCGGTGTTGGCTGAGGTCGATGGGCGGGATCAAGCTCGCAGGCGAACCGTGCCGCTTAGCCCTGAAACGATTCCCCTGCGCTACCAGGTATGGCGGTTGCAGTATGGCCAATCTGCCGACCAAGTGCTGACCTCAGAGGAGACGATTACCGACTGGTTTCAGCGCGATGGGGTGGATGGTCGGGTGTTGATTTTGGGCGACCCCGGCATGGGCAAAACCCATACCCTCCTGGCCATGGGCGCACATCTACTGCGCCGCACGGAAGCCAGTGGCCCAGTGCCCGTGTTGGTGGATCTGTCGGGCTGGAATGGCGAAAATCTGGATCACTGGCTGGTGGGCTACCTGTGGGAGGTGTACCGCCTGTGCCGACCCACGGCGATGGTGTGGCTTCAGTCCGGCCAGTTGACCCTGCTGCTGGATGGCTTTGACCACCTGCCCATTCCCCGCCAGCGGACCTGTGCCAAGGAAATCAATACCCTACTGCGGTCTAACCCGGAGCAAACGGCGCTACTCTGCTGTCGGCGGCGGGTGGTGGAGACGAGTGGGATTGAATTCAGCGAATTTAACAGTGGTCTTTATATCCTGCCCCTGGCCGCCCAGCAGGTCAAAGACTACTTACTGGCCCAGGGTTGTGATGCCCTCTGGCCCCAGGTGAAGGCCAGCAAGGCGCTTCAGCAGTTAGGTCGATTTCCGCTATATCTCACCCTTTTGGCGGTGCTGGCCCCTGGAATCAGGGCCGAGGCCTCGGCCATTACGGGCAAAGACGCTCTGGTGCAGACTTACCTTAGCCATGGCCTCGACCGCGCCCCCGCCCCCGCCACCCCAGCGGAACGCGCCACCCTGCGCTGGCTAGCCGACCACCTGGGCACCCGTTCCCGTTCCCTCCGCCTCGATGCCCTGGGGCCAAGCTGGCTCCCGGAATCTCAGCGGTTGCTGTATCGGTTGCTGGTGGGGCTGGGGCTGTTGGGAATCTTTACGGTGATCGGCGGTAATCCGGGGGTGGGGCTGGCTTGGGGGTTGGCCTTTTCCCAACTCGATCTCGAAGCCTTTCCCTATACTCGCTTGAGTTTGGCCCTGGCCTCTTGGCGCAGTGTGGGCGGGTTAGCCTTGGTGTGTACGGTGCCTGCCCTGGGCCTGGGCCTGGGGGTGGGCAGCTTGGGGTCGTTAATTCTGGGGCGGTTTAACCTGGGGCTTCCGGCCTTTGGCTGGGGTGGATTGGTGGGGGCTGTGCTGGGCTGGAGCTTAGGGCTGGGGCTGGGCCTGTGGGGTGGGCTTCCCCAGGGGATTCAAATTCGGCAGCGGCCTAATCAGGATATTCAAATGGCCCTACGCAATGGGGCGATTCTCTTTGGGCTTTTGGCGCTGGTCTTTGCCCTGGTGTTGGTGATGCCCGCTGTGGTGAACGGGCAATCGCCGCTGACCCTGTTGACGGTGCCCCGGTTGCGGGTGGTCGCCGCCGCCTTGATCAGTGCCTACCTGTGGTTCTCCTTTGCCCTCCAGCAGGGGGTGGTACGCGGGCTGCTGACCCGATCTCCCTCACGATTGCCCTGGGCGATGGCAACCTGGATGCAGCGTTGGGCGCAGCGGCGGGTGCTGCGACCGTGGGGCGGCGACTATGGCTTTGCCCACGAGACCCTGCGGGAGACCCTGGCGAAGGATGGGCCGTCCTCTGACTAGGATGGGGAGCCTTGGCCCTTGGCCTGCTGGGCGGCGGCGGTGAGTTGTTGTTGCTGGTGGCGGGCCTGACGGAGAAAATCAATCATGCGCTGATCTTCGGCCTTGATGTGGTTAATCAGCCAGTCGGTGAGAAAGCGAGACACCCGTAGCGCTAGCCAGCGGTCGGGTACCTGGGCTTCTTGGGCCAAAAACGATTCGACCCGTTGGCGCAGTTGTTGATGTTTCTTCACATGGTCGGCGTAGTCGGGATAGTGAAGCTCGGCCATGAAATGTTCTTCGGTCTTGAAGTGGATGGTGGTGTAGCTTTCGAGGATTTTGAGGGTGCGTTCTAGCAGTTCCTCCCCTCGGCCCATCAAAATCGCGCTGTGTAGGGCATTCATGGCGTGGAAAAGGCTGCGGTGCTGGTCGTCAATTAGGGTGTAGCCCGTTTCGTATTCCGGTCGCCACTGGGCAATTTCTGCCAGGGCTGCGGGTACGATACTGGGTGTTTCTGGGGGGGGGATCTGGGGGGCTGGGCGACAGGCGGCAATCATGGCCTGATCCTCGTTTTGGATGTGGTGGATCAGCCAGGTGGTTAGAAAGTGCGACACCATAATGACGTGCTGTTGCATATCCGGGTAGGACTGCTGCTCGAAGGCGGCGAACTTGGCGCGTAGGGCATCGTGCTTGCGCTTGTGCTCCTCATACCCCGCATAGCCCTGATCCCGCATGTACTGTTCTTCGGTGTCAAAGTGGACGGTGGTATAGTCCCGCACACTGCGAATGGTTTGCTCCAGCATTTCAGTGCCCTGTCCCGCTGCCATGGCCGACTGAAGGGCGTTGATAATACTGAAAATGCTTTGGTGTTGGGCATCCACCAGGGGGTTTCCCGTTTCGTATTCAGATTTCCACTGGGCAATGGGGGTATTCATGGCGGCACTCAAGTAGAAACGACACCTTCCATTTAGTGATGCCCATCGGCCCATTATAACTATCGCCTATCTGGCATCTTGATAGGAAACGTTGCAATTCACTGGGGCGTTTTCACGTCCGACAGATGACCGTTGGGTTGGGTTGGGTGAGGAGACCTCACCCCTACTGGGTTGGATGCGGATCTAGAGCCCTTGTAGCTCCGCTAGCAAGGCTAAGCTACCCACGCCTAACGCTAGCCACAGCAGCACCGCCCAGCGGGTGAGGGCCATGCCTCGCCGAATCCGTTCTGGAGTGATGGGCTGCGCGGGGTCTCCCAGCATGGGTTTTGCCTTGGGTTGGCCACGATAGGTATTCATCCCGCCCAGTTGCACCCCTAGGGCGGCGGCGTAGGCGCACTCGCTCCATCCGGCATTGGGGCTGGGGTCGGCGGGGGCATCGCGGCGGCACAGGGCCAGCACTCGCCGGGGGCGTCCCGACAGCAGGGCAATGGTGAGTACCGTCAGGCGGCAGGGCACCCAGGTTAGCCGATCCTCCAGTTGGGCGCTAAACCAGCCCAGGTGGGTGTAGGGATCCTCCCGGTAGCCCACCATAGAATCTAGGGTGCTGGCGGCTTTGTAGGCTAGGGCGACGGGCACCGGGCCAAGGGGGGTAAGGCTACCGAGAAGGGCGTAAAACATCGGGGCCATCACCCCATCGGTGGCATTTTCGCTAATGGTTTCCATCACTGCCCGGAGGATTTCCGACTCGTCTAGGGTGTCGGTATCGCGCCCTACATAACGCCCCAGCCGTTGCCTAGCCGTTGCCAGATCGCCCACCTCCAGGGGATCCAGCACATCCTCTGCCGCCCGCCGCAAACTGCGCCCTGCAAAGCAACTGGCCAATAGCACCACCGTGACGAACAGCCCCAAGCCGGGATGGATCCGCTGCGCCAGGGTCACCACCGCCAACCCCACCCACCCACTGCCGCCAATCACCGCCAACCCCAGCCCCACACCCAGGATCTTTTCCCCCAGGGGCGCAAGCTTTAGGGCCAAAATCCCCCGTTTGCCCTGGGTAATCGCCCAGCCAATGCCCTGCACCGGATGGGGCCACCCCCAGGGATCGCCGAGGACGAAATCGATCCCCGCCGCTAGCAACAACCATCCGGCCCGTTCAAACCACAAAGCTGACATCATCTCCCTGGGCCGCCTGCCAACTGCGGGCATCAAAATACAAATCCTCCAGGGAAATACTATAGAGGGCTTCCTTCAGTTTTTGGGAGAGGCGATTCCACACCGCAAAGGTGACCCAATCTTCGGCTTGGTCGGCCTGGGGTTGGTGGCGAGGCAGGGGCGTCACCTGTTCCCCCACGGCTTCCAAAATCTGACCCAGGGAAATGTGGGCCGGAGCCTTGGCCAGCCGATAGCCCCCCTGGGAACCGCGCACCGACTCGACGATTCCGGCCCGCCGCAGGTCGATGAGCAACTTCTCTAGATAGGGGGGGGGCAAGCCCTGGCGCTGGGCAATCGTCTGCACGGAAACGGGCCGTCGAGAAGGCTGGAGGGCCAAATCTAGCAGTGCTTTAACACTATAGTGGCCACGGGTGGTTAACTTCATGGTCGCTGCCCCTAGCGTGTTCGCTGTCCCTAGGATTCATCCCCCTACTCTCCTTATCCTGCCATTATTTGTGCCCATCCTTGGGGCTAGGAAAGGCCCACAAAACGAAACAAATTCCAGTTAAAAAAGAATGTCAAAAAGAAGAATGTCAAAAAGGTTTTGCTGTAGTATGATTTGGCGTGCGTTCATTAGGGCCATGTAACGTCAATAAACGTCGCCCTGAGTAACAAAGCGTCTAAATTATCCCTTCACTGACGAGAACAAGGTTAATGGCTAAGGATACTCCAGTTAAACCGCTCACCGGGCAAGCCCTTGTTGAGAAAGTTAAAGAGCTGAATAGCTACAGCCCGGAGGAGAAGGCTAAGGCTTGCGGCTACTATAGCTTAACGAAATCGGGAGCCCCCCGCGTCAACATGATGAAGTTTATGAATGCCCTGCTTGAGGCCGAGGGAATCCAGTTTGATGGCCCCCAGAACGGCAATGGGCGAGGCGGACGCAGCGCGAGCTATCGCATTAGCGTTCAGGCTAACGGTAATCTACTGATTGGTGCGGCCTATACCAAACAAATGAACCTCAAACCGGGGGATGAATTTGACATTACCCTGGGCCGTAAGCACATCAAACTCAAGCAGGTGGGAGCGGAGGACGAGGAGTCCTAATCGGCAGGATTTCCGGTTGGCCAGTGATCAAGACCATTCCGACCCCTGGGCTATGCGGCCTAGGGGTGAGAATGGCAGGGAGGTTTACAAGGGCAAGGTATGACTTTTCCGATTGTTTTAGACATTGCGCTGGGGCTCGTTTTTATCTTCTTTGTGCTCAGCCTGTTGGCCAGCGAACTTCAGGAGATTATTGGCACCCTGTTGCAGTGGCGGGCCGAGCATTTAAAGCAGTCTATCGAAGTGCTGCTGTCTGGCAATGATTGGGAGAAAGATGCCGCCGCCCAAGCCCTCGCCGATGCCCTCTACGATAGCCCCTGGATTCGTAGTCTCAACCAGGAAGCCAAGGGCCGAATTGCCCGTACCTTTCGCACCTTGGTTCATCTAATCGGTCGGATTTATCGCACCCTCACCGGGGGGCGCAACGTGTTTGGTGCGGGTAAAACCAGTGGCCCTTCCTATATTCCCTCCGAAGCCTTTGCCAATGGGTTGCTAGAGCGAATGCAGTTGGGCCAGCTTTGGCAGGTCTTGGCGGATGAACGGCTGTCCACCTTTGCGGCAGACAAGGTTATTCTGCCCGTTAGCAATATTTTGAGCGACCTGAAGGCCAGTACCGGAAACGAGTTTTTACTCAATGCCGAACTGAAGCAATTTGAGCAAGCGGTTCAGGAGATTTTGGCGGATTTTCGCCGGGGGACGGTATCGCTGCCGGATAGCCTAGAACGCTTGGTGCGACGACTGGATGACTTTGCGCTCATGGCTCGGGATATTTTGCCCGACAGCCACCCCCTCACCGAAACCTTCATGCGGCGTTTGGAATACATCAAGCGTGGTTTGGCCAGCACTCCGGGCGAACGCACCGTTCTGTTGCACAAATTGCGGCCCAGCGTGGCGGCCTTGCTGGAGGTGTTTGACCCCCACAGTGCCACCTACCAAGAACTGCAACGCCTTGCGAAGGATAACAACCCCGCCGCCCAAACCCTCCTAGAGCGCCTAGGGCAGACCACCATTACCCCCGCCCTGCGGGCCAGTTTGGCCACCCTGGCCCGCAAAGCCGAACTCACCTCCGATAGCGCTCTCAACCAGGTGGAACAGTTTGGCCGCGAAATTGAAACCTGGTACAACCGAGGCATGGAGCGGGCCACCGGGGTCTACCGCCGCAACGCCAAGGCCGTCGCCCTGATGATCGGCATCGCCACCGCCATTTCCATCAATGCCGATTCTTTCCACATTGCCAGTCGCCTCGCCACCGATCCCATCCTCCGCAGTTCCGTTACCCAGGTGGCCGATCAGTTGGTGACCGAGTCCTCCGGTGATTTGAGCCAGGATCTCACCCAGGTGCGCACCGCCGTAGACCAGGCCCTGGCCGACATTCCCTTTCCCCTGGGCTACAACGAGGCGGTAATTCAGCAACAACTTGAGGCCGAGGCTACCTGGCCCATTCCCCTGGTGCAGCGGCGCTTTTTGGGCTGGCTAGTGAGTGGGTTTGCCATTTCCATGGGGTCAACCTTTTGGTTCAATGTGCTGAAAAAAGTGGTGAATATCCGCAATACTGGCGAAAAAGGAGCTTAATTCGTTGCAAGTGCCCCCCCATCCCCAGCCCACGGCGGCAGAGTATGCCTGTCGCCGCACCCTCAACCTCTACAAAACCCCCACCCTAGAGGGCTTGGTGACCCAGGCGGCGGCGGGTCGGCATCTACAGATTCAGGTTCCCTCCCCCACTGAGGCGTCTCCCTCTGCCCTCTTGGTGCGGCTCTGCGAAGATGGTTATCCCGGCTGGATTGGTCTGCGGCAAATCAGCGCCCTAGAGCCTACCACTGACCTGTATCACCCCACCGAGATGGATCGGTCGGCCATTGTGGAGCGTCTACCCCAGGTGATCGCCTTTGCCGAAGCCGCCATGGCCCAGTCCAATGTGTATCTGTGGGGGGGCACCGTGGGGCCAAATTTCGACTGCTCTGGGCTGATGCAAACGGCCTTTGCCTCGGCAGGCATTCGCCTGCCCCGAGACTCTTACCAGCAGGAAGCCTTTACCCAACCCATCGGCTGGGACGACCTAGAACCGGGCGATCTGGTCTTTTTTGGCACCCCCGAACGCACTACCCATGTGGGGCTCTACCTAGGGGAAGGCCGCTATCTGCATAGCTCTGGTCGAGACCAGGGCCGCAACGGCATCGGCATTGATTCCCTCACCGACCTCACCGATCCCGTGAGCCAGACCTACTATCAACAGCGGCGACGACCGGGCCGTGTCATGGTGAGCTACTGGCCTGACCATCCCACAGTGTCTTGAAATGTTGAGAAAACCCATGCTATTAAACAGGGGCAATGGCTAGAGGTTGCTCCTGAGGCTGTTGCTGGGATCGATGGTTTTAGGCCATTTCCCTACCCCCGAAACGCGATCAGATCTCCTGAAACGCGATCAGATTTGGGGGATCGTGGGCCAAAATAGCTGGGCCTCTTCAGATTTGATTTAGCTTTGAGTCTGGTTTTTTCGATTTTTTTGCCGCTACGCTTTTTTAGGGCAACCCTGTCGTTTCAGGTTATGGCCATGCCGTGACCTCCCCCGCAGGGTAATCCCCGGATATCTGATCTGTCCAGCCTCGATAGCCTCTCACGTAAGGATCTAACCCCCATGATGGTGACGAATGCCTTCGATTCGGCGGTTCAACTCTCTGACTCCCCGCGTTCCACGGTAGAGCGCTACACTCGCCTTTGCCGTGCCTATGTGCAACTGTCGGAACGGTTTCATCAACTTGATGTTGATCATATGACCCTTAAGGGGCAAGTGATCCCGCTGCTCAAGGCCCTCAAGGCCCAACAGGATCGGCTGCGGCAGTTGCAGATGGAGAAGGAATCCCTACAGCAGTCGCTCGATCAACAATCGGCTCAGCATCACCAGGAGATGCAAACCCTAACTCAAACCTACGAAGACCGTCTCGGCCATCTCACCCGCCACCTGGAGGAACTGCGCCCCCTGGAAGGGCTGCTGTCGTCGGATCTGTCCCACGAACTCGCGGAAGCTGAGAGCCAAATGGATCTGGTTGATGCCACCCTACAGGAAATGGGCGAGGATGATGAACCCGACCTAACCGCCGATGAAAAGGCGCTTTTGGCCGCCTATCGGGCCAACCCTAGCGCGTTTTTGGTGGTTCCCTAGGGGGTGGCATCCCGCATCCTTACCCCCCTGTGGTTTGGCTGGTGGGGCCGCAGGGGCAGGGTTTCTTCGCCCGCTGATACCGGGAGCAAGTCCGCCGGATGAAGTCTCATTTAGCGGTGGCGAGGACGAGGTTGCCTACAAGCCAGTTGACCAGACCGCCTCGGTAGGGAGCACAGAGGCGCTGAATGTGATCGCGGCTGGGCTGATGGTGGCGAAAGCTGAGGATGTTGCCGTAGACCCCGTTGGCGAAAAAGGGCGTTTCAGTCTCTAAATCAAGGGCTTGCAAATCAAATACCTTGGCTTCGCTGCCCGGAGCGTAATCCACCATAATGCTGGTTTGGTAGCCCAGCCGTTGCAGGAGTTTCAGGCTGTCGAGGGTGCCCGCTAAAAAGGGGGATGCCCAGCCCTGGGTGCCTTTCTCGTAGCTGCCGCCACCGCCGTATTCAAACATCACCAGGGCCGGAAGGCAATCCGGGGCCAGCGATGCAAGCTGCTGAATGACGACGGGTTCCCAGCCTTCGATATCCAGCTTGAGGACGGTGATAGCCTTGGTTTCGGTCTGGGTCAGCAGGGTGGCCAAATCCAGGGTTTCGACGACCTGGGTGTGCTCAGAGGATCCAAACCAGTCCGCCGAGAGAGAACTAAAATTACGGTTGCCGATGTTGGCAAACTGGCCCAGATGAAGGGTTTGCTGCCCCACCTGGTCAGATAGACAGAGTTCGAGCAGCGTGATCCCCTGCTGTTGGCAGCGGCGTTTGAGTTTTTCGGTCGGCAACGGCTCCACGGCCACGGTGGCAAAGCCCAACTGACGAAACAGGTCGCAATAAAAGGCAAAGGTGCCCACCCCCACATCAAAGCAAACGCCCTGGCGCTGGGGATCGATCTCCGGCAGCAGGTGATGGAGCAAGGCTTGGCAACAGGCTTCAACGCGCATCGTGTTTGGGGCGAAAGGACAATTGAGAAAGGTAACCCTCATCCCCCCGGACTTTCTCCCAAAGGGATATGGATCGAGCGGTGATGGGCATAGGCCGTAGCCTGGGGGGGAGAAGGCGGGCAGTTTTGTACCAGTGTAGAAAAAAATGACGCCTAGGTTCCTAGATCCCTGGATGCTCCAAGAATCCGAGGATCTTGTTACCCACAGCGCTCATCCTACGTCGCCTTCACCCGCTAGCCCACCCCTTACAATAGAATCTCCCATCCCAAGACTGAGTATTGCCGTGGCTGCCCCCTCTTCCCCCACCGAAACGCCTACCCTGCTGTTGGTCGATGGCCATTCCCTGGCCTTTCGTTCCTTCTATGCCTTTGCCAAAAATGCCGAGGGTGGCCTACGCACCTCCACCGGGGTGCCCACCAGCGTCTGCTACGGCTTTCTGAAATCTTTGCTGGACATGATGGAGGTGGAAAAGCCCCAGTATGCCGCCGTGGCTTTCGATTTGGCCCAGCCCACCTTTCGCCACGAGGCCGACACCGGGTACAAAGATGGTCGCCCTGAAACGCCGGAGGGCTTTATTGAGGATGTCAACAACCTGCAAGAACTGCTGCGAGACTTTGGCCTCAATATCTACACCGCACCGGGCTTTGAGGCCGACGACGTGATTGGCACCCTAGCTCACCAAGGCAAGGCGGCAGGTCTGCGGGTGAAGATCCTCAGCGGCGACCAGGATTTGTTTCAGCTTATCGACCCGGAGGAGCAGATTACCGTGCTGCACCTGGGCAACGCCTTTGCCAAGGGCGCGAAAAACGGGCTGGCCCAGGAATTCAAAGCCGACGAGGTGAAGGCCAAGCTCGACATTCTGCCCTCGCAAGTGGTGGACTATAAGGCGCTGTGTGGCGATTCGTCCGACAACATTCCTGGGGTAAAAGGAATTGGGGCCAAAACAGCGGCAAAACTGCTGGCGGAATTTGGCGATTTAGACACCATTTACGCCAATATCGACAACATCAAGGGCGCGACCCAGAAAAAGCTAATCGAGGGCAAGGATGCCGCTTACCACTCGCGGTTTATGGCCAAAATCGTCACCGATGTGGATTTGGGGGCCGATTTAGAAACCTGCAAACTCACAGGCTTCGACCCCGATGTGGTGATTCCGGCCTTGAAAAAGCTGGAGTTTCAGAATTTTATTAACCGCCTGGGCAAGTTGCAGGTGGCCTTTGGGGGAGAGGTTAGTCAGGGAACCGGGAACCGGGGACAGGGAACAGAGGGCGGGAGTCGGGAATTGGGAGTCGGGAGTCGGGAACCAGGGGATTCGCTAGGGGCAGATATTGCGTTTTTTTCGGCAGAGGAAACGGACGAGGCCCAGTCGGTGCAGGCGGTGGCAATTCGGCCCCAGATCATCACAACCGAAGCCCAACTTTACGAGTTGCTGGATATTCTTTCGGCCCAAAGAAATCCTGAAAACCCAGTTTCTTGGGACACGGAAACAACGTCATTGGAACCGAGGGATGCCCAGTTGGTGGGAATTGGCTGCTGTTGGGGCAGTGGTCGGGATCAGATGGCCTACATTCCCGTGGGGCATTCTGAGGGCGATCAGCTACCGTTAGAAACCGTCCTAGAAGCGCTGCGTCCCATTTTAGAAAGTGCCGAGTTTCCTAAGGCGCTGCAAAATGCCAAGTACGACCGTTTGGTGCTACGCCATCAGGGTATTAACCTGGCGGGAGTTACCTTTGACACGATGCTAGCCAGCTATGTGCTGAACCCAGAATCGAGCCATAACTTAACCGATCTCAGCCTGCGCTATCTCAACCTAGTGGCCCAGAGTTACGGAGATCTCGTTCCCAAGGGAAAAACTATCGCGGATATTGCTATCCCTGCCGTAGCGAATTACTGTGGGGCCGATGTTCACACGACCTATTTGCTGGTACCTAAACTGCGGTCAGAACTGGCAGAAAATCCTCAACTTTACGGCCTATTTTCAGGAATTGAACTGCCCCTAGAACCCGTCCTCGCGGAAATGGAAACCATTGGTGTGCGGGTGGATGCGGATTATCTAGCAAAATTCTCCAAAAAGCTGGAAATTGATCTGGCCGAGATTGAAAAGCAAGCCTACGAAGAAGCGGGGGAAACCTTCAACCTAGCTTCTCCTAAACAACTCAGCGAACTGTTTTTTGAAAAGTTAAGCCTAGACAAGAAAAAGTCCCGAAAGAACAAATCCGGTGGCTATTCCACCGATGCCGCGACGCTAGAAAAACTCCAGGGCGACCATGCTGTGGTGGATCTGGTGGTAGAACACCGCACGTTGTCGAAGCTCAAATCGACCTATGTCGATGCCCTACCGCTTCTGATTCGGCCCGATACCCATCGGGTGCATACAGACTTTAACCAGGCAGTGACGGCCACGGGGCGGCTATCATCGTCCAACCCCAACCTGCAAAATATTCCTATTCGCACGGCCTTTAGTCGGCAAATTCGGGCGGCGTTTATTCCTGCCGAGGGCTGGCAACTGGCGGCGGCGGATTATTCTCAAATTGAGTTGCGAATTCTCGCCCACCTCAGCGGTGAGCCTGTCCTCGTCGAAGCCTATAACAACAACGACGATGTTCACGCCCTCACCGCCAAACTGTTGCTAGAAAAAGACGATATTTCCTCCGAAGAACGTCGCCTCGGCAAAATCATCAATTTCGGCGTCATCTACGGCATGGGAGCCTCCCGCTTTGCCCGCGAGGCTGGGGTGGGCCGCACCGAGGCCAAAACCTTCATCGACCGCTATTACGAACGCTATCCCAAGGTGTTTGAATACCTCCAACAAATGCAGCGGGAAGCCATCGCCAAGGGCTATGTGCAAACCATTTTTGGGCGACGGCGTTATTTCAATTTCACCGATGGCAAACTGCGTTCCCTCCACGGCACCGACCCCGCCTCCATCGACCTCGATAAGCTCCGTACCAACGGCTACGAGGCCGGACTACTCCGTGCCGCCGCCAATGCCCCCATTCAGGGCAGCAGTGCCGACATCATCAAAATCGCCATGATTCGCCTGCACGAACTCCTGAAGGACTACCAGGCCAATTTGCTTTTGCAAGTCCACGACGAACTGGTGTTTGAAATCCCCCTCGACGAGTGGGACGACCTGCAACCCAAAATTACTGCTGCGATGGAGTCTGCCGTTTCTCTCAAGGTGCCCCTCAAAGTCGAAGCCCACGCGGGCCAAAACTGGATGGAGGCGAAGTAAACCATCTGGCCAAATTCTGGCCTCTGCTCATCCCACAAGGGTCAGTCTGTGGGGTAAGTTTATCCCTGGAATGGTTCTCTGCTTGGCCGAAACGGATTAGACCCCACGGATTAGACACAACACCATGCGCCCCACGTTTTCCCGTCCGATGTCTCCCCACGTTCAACGCTTTGTCACGGGTCTCAGCCTGGGGCTGATTTTGGCGATTTGTTTGGCCTGTTCCCAGCGGGTGCTGCTGTCGGCGGATCCGGCTACTCCTGGGGCTGGAGCCACGGCGGAGGTCAGCCCTAATATCGTCCGTGAGGGGGGATCGTCCATGGAAGAAGTCGCGGACAATGCGGCATCAGCGGATAGTCCGACGGAAGCCCCGGTACTGTCGGCGGAGGCCCAGGCCATCATCGCCAGCGCTGGGCCAGAGGGGCTGTATAACCCACCCCGCAAGGATGTGCGCCTAGTGGTAATCAGCGACCTCAACAGCGCCTATGGCTCCACCGACTACGACCCCGAAGTGGACAAGGCCATTGCCCTAGTGCCCTTTTGGCAGCCGGATGCGGTGGTGTGCAGCGGCGATATGGTGGCGGGGCAAAAGCAGTCCCTCACGGTGGATCAGGTCAATGCCATGTGGCAAGCCTTTGATGACCATGTGGCGGCACCGCTGCGGCAGCAGGGCATTCCCTACGGCTTCACCCTGGGCAACCACGATGCCTCCAGCGCTAGGGGCCAAAATAATCAGTTCATCTTTCAGCAGGAGCGGGATTTAGCCTCGGCCTACTGGAACGCCCCGGCCCACGATCCAGGGGTGAACTTCATCGACCGCACCGACTTTCCCTTCTTCTACACCTTCGAGCAAAACGGGGTGTTTTTTATGGCCTGGGATGGCTCCTCCAGCCAAATTCCCGCCGATAAATTGGCCTGGGTAGAGTCGGCCCTCTCCAGCGAGGCCGCTCAATCTGCCAAGGCCCGCATGGTGTTGAGCCACCTGCCCCTCTACGGGGTGGCCCAGCGGCGCGACCAACCGGGGGAAGTGCTAGCCAATGCCCCCCAACTTCAGGACATCCTCGAACGCCACAACGTTCACACCCTGATCAGCGGCCACCAGCACGCCTATTACCCCGCCCACCGGGGCAACCTACAACTGCTCCATGCCGGATTACTCGGCTCTGGCCCCCGTGCGTTGATTGATGGCAGCCTCGCCCCCTGGAAAGCGCTCACCGTCATCGACATCGACTTTGCCGACCCCAACCTCACCACCTACACCACCTACGACATCACCACCCTGCGCCGAGTAGACGACACCACCCTGCCCCGCTTTCTGGTCAGCCACAACGGTCTCATTCTGCGCCGCGATGTGCCATACAGCGACCTCACCCCAGCGGACAAAGCCGTTTGCCAACAACGCCTGAGTGCTGACCAATGCATTGCCCAACGCCCTACCCGCATCCACGCCACCTGGCCCTGGCGACCCACCTACGCCGCCTAGGCCCCTGGTGCAGAACCAGCAAAACCCTACCCCCTGGGGAAAAGTTAGGGAAATCTGGGGAAATCTATAAAAGCGCGACTATCCCGGACAGTTTTGCGCTATAGTAGCAAAGCGACGACGCGGGGTAGAGCAGTCTGGTAGCTCGTCGGGCTCATAACCCGAAGGTCCATGGTTCAAATCCATGCCCCGCCACCAAACCTGCAAAAAAGCCTTCAGAGAAATCTGAGGGCTTTTTTCATGACTGGGGGATAGGGGGGAAGTGTGGCGAACAACACTCAGGACGCTGACCATAACACTGATAACACGCCATCTGACTACCCACCGATGAATGGACGGCACCGAGGGCGGGCGCTAGTGCAGGTGCATTTGGCGGTGTTTTTGTTTGGCTTGGCGGGGCTGTTTGGCAAACTGCTGGATTGGCCTGCGACGGCCATTGTGCTGGGGCGCACAGGGTTGGCGGCGTTGACCTTGGGGATGTGGTTGGTTAGGCAACGGCAACGGCTGCGTCCGACAATGGGGCGAGAGGGTCTGGGGTTGGCGCTGTTGGGGATACTGCTGGCTTTCCACTGGGTAAGTTTTTTTCGCAGTATTCAGCTTTCCACCGTGGCCCTTGGGTTGTTGACGTTTTCTAGCTTTCCGGTGTTTGTGACGGTGCTGGAGCCGATCTTTCTGGGTACCCGCTGGCGCTGGCGGGATGGGGTGATAGCTCTGTTGGTGGTGCTGGGTGTGGCCTTGGTGGTACCGGACTATCGGCTGGGGGCTGCGGCCAGCCAAGGGGCGATCTGGGGACTGCTGTCGGGGTTTTCCTTTGCGCTGCTGCAATTGCTGAACAAGGGCTATCGACAGCGCTACGGGGCGTTGACTATCGCCTTTCAGCAGAATCTGTGGGCTTGCCTGAGTTTGGGCCTTTGGGCGGTGCTGCACCCGTTACCGAGCTTTGCGGTGGTGGCGCAGGACTGGGCTTGGCTGCTGGTGCTGGGGGTGCTGTGTACGGCCTTGGCCCACACGTTATTTATCGAGAGCCTAGCGGTATTGCGAACCCAGGTGGCCAGCGTGATTAGTGGCCTGGAACCCGTCTATGGCATTGTTTTGGCGGCGGTGCTGCTGGGGGAAATTCCTACCCTACGCACGATCCTGGGCGGCGGGCTGATTTTGGGAACCACCCTCGCCTCCAGTTGGCAAGGTAGCCAGGAAATTGACTAGGGCCGGGGCTATCTCGAAGTGAATTTGAGTTGTTAGGATAAGTAACAACAGCTATATACAGCTACCTATTACGACGCAACCCAGCATTAACCTATGGCCGCCACCATTCAAGTCAACAAAACCAAAGTAAAACAGCCGCCCCTGGACATTCACACCCTGGGGGATCGGGTGCTACGCCAGCCCGCTAAACGGGTGGCCAAGGTGGACGACGAGCTGCGCGTCCTGGTCAAAGAGATGCTGCAAACCATGTATAGTGCCGATGGCATTGGGTTGGCCGCGCCCCAGGTGGCGATTAACAAGCAGTTGATTGTGGTAGATGTGGATCCAGAAAATGCCGCTGCGCCGCCCCTGGTGCTGGTGAACCCCAAAATTCTCCGCGTCTCTAAGGAACTGGCCGTGGGGCAGGAAGGGTGCCTCAGCATTCCCGGCGTCTTTTTAGACGTGGTGCGCCCCGCCGCCATTGAGGTCTCCTTCAAAGACGAAAACGGACGGCCCCAGAAAATTCAGGCCGCTGATTTGCTGGCCCGCTGCATCCTCCACGAAATGGATCACCTCACGGGGGTGCTGTTTGTGGATCGGGTGGATAACAGCCTAGCCCTGAACCAAGAACTGAAGAAAAATGGGTTCTTCGCCAAGGATGTCCAGCCTGTGAAGTCCTAGGGCACCTGGGGCTCCGGGAATAGGGTGCGCCTAGAGCTTGGGGACGAACGACCAAGGCGAGGGATCCCCCTAAATCCCCCTTGAGAAGGGGGACTTTGAAGCGAACTCGAAGCCCTCGACAAAAGGGAACCCCTGAAGCAGCCTCAGATCCCCCCTTCACAAGGGGGGCAGGGGGGATCCCCATATCATTGTTTATCGACCGATTTATCTAAAGAGGAGTAGGGTTGTGACCCCAAAGAGTGGTTTGTATTTGGCGGGTTCCTGCATTGCGGGTATTGCAGCGGTGGGTTCTGTGTTTGAGCTTTCCTCCGGGAATCCCGATTGGGGCACGGTGCCGACGACGATCATCCTCGGCCTGTGTGTGCCGTTGGTGGGAGTGCTGTTCTATGCGGCGGTAAAGGACGCTAAGGCGAATCAACCCTAGCGGTCGTACCAGGTGATGCCATTCATGATGGTGTATGTCTCTAGAGGTTGTGCTTCTGGGATAGGTGTTTCTGGGATAGGTGTCTCTAAGATATGTGGCCACGGAACTCCAGGGCGTATAAAACCCGTCATTGGTGATACCCTCTAGCCAGCGACCTCACACAACGTCTATGGAACACATCACAGGAAACCGCCAATGGACTCGCCGCGCCGTGCTTACGGGGCTGATGGCCGGATCTGCGAGTCTCGTGCTGGCCAAACGCGCTAACGCCTATGACGTGGTGCTTTCCCCCACCAGTCCTCAACTGGGGGACACCATTTCGGTGACGGTGCAGGCCAGCCCTGGATCGGCACTGCCCGTCGTCACGGTGAACAACGGTACCCGCTATCCGGTGTTTCCGCTATCCGGGAATCGCTTTCGGGCGCTGATTCCCACCAGCCCGCTTAATGCCCCCGGCAACCTCACCATTCAGGTGGTGGGGGAGGGCGGCAGTCGCAACTTGGCCGTTGGCCTACGCAACCGCACCTTCCCTACCCAGCGCATCACCCTGCCCCCCGGCCAAAGTAGCCTTGGCACCGATCACGAATTTGCGCGGGTCGCTGCCTTTAAAGAACTGGTGACGCCGGAACGGTTTTGGAGTGGGGCCATGGTGCGACCCAACCCAGGCCGAGTCAGCACGATCTATGGCGTGCGCCGCTACTACAATGGCGTGTTTGCCCAAGACTACTACCACCGGGGGGTAGACTACGCTGCCCCCACCGGATCGCCCGTGGTGGCTCCGGCAGCGGGGCTCATTGGCTTGGTGGGTCGCGTATCCGACGGCTTTGAACTCCACGGCAACACCGTCGGCATCGATCATGGCCAGGGCGTCCTCAGCATTATGATTCACCTCAGCCGCATTGATGTGAATGAGGGGGATTTTGTACAGGCAGGCCAAGTTATTGGGGCTGTCGGTTCCACCGGAGCCTCCACCGGGCCACACTTGCACTGGGGGCTGTATGTCCACGGCGTTGCGGTAGACCCCGTGCCCTGGCGCGAACGGGGATTTGAGTAAGGGGGGCGATGTCTGCCGATGGGTACGTGTTGGCCTGATCCTCAATCTGAATTGGAAATCCCGATTCTCCGCCCGACAAACGGTAGCGGTGATACTAAATCCGGCTTGTTTGCCCCCGGTACCAGCGGGCGAGGAGACCTTGCCCCTACGGTTTACTGGGCTAGGAATCGGGATTATCCAACTCGGATTTGGGAGGACTCAAAGAACTACAGCGGGGGCCGTGGCTCGTCTACACCGAGGAAGAACCAGTAGACTTGGCTAGGAGATCTGTCATCCTAGGCTAACGATGGGCAATGGTTTTGCCCTGAGACGGATTTGCTAGATAACGCTGCCCATCAACGGTGTAGATAAGGGAGAGGTACCCATGGAGATTGTTGCCATTATCGCCAGTGCCCTCATGGCCCTTGTGACCCCGGCGGGGGTGGTGCTCGATACCCTCGCCGCCGATGCCCTGCGGCGTCAGGTGGCGGGGGTGGATGATCTCTCGGTGCGCATTGACAATGTGCCCAACTACCAGGTCATCCACGGACGCATTGACCAGGTTCGCCTAGCCGCCAGGGGCATTTATCCGCGCCAACTGCCCGACCTTCGCATTGCTGCTATTGACCTCGAAACCGACCCCGTAGCGGTGGATGTGGGAGCTTTGCAACGGGGGCAACTCAAGCTCAATACCCCGGCCCAAGCAGCCCTGCGCTTGCGACTTCAGGCCACCGATATCAACGCTTTCTTGGCCTCGCCCCAGGTGCAAACCTGGCTAGATACCCTTCAGTTCAGTCTGCCAGGAGAGGTGGGAGCGCGGGAACAGCAACGCTACGGCCTCGCCAACCCCACCCTAGAGTTCCTAGACGGCGACCGCTTCCGGCTGATGGTGGATTTGGAGGATCGTGTCCTGGCCGATACCATTCCCATCGTCTTAGAAACGGGAGTGGCGGTGGTTAACGGCCATCGGCTTGAACTGATCCAGCCTCGGTTAGAAATTGAAGGGGAATTAGCCCCACCGGGACTGGTCACGACCTTCGCCGAGGGAGCCAGCCAGGAATTTTCCCTACGGCGGCTCGAAGCCTGGGGGCTGACCTCGCGCATTTTGGCCTTCAATGTCCGAGACAACGAACTGGATATCGCCCTCTTTGCCCGCCTCGACCCCAATTCCCCCTTTTTACAGCCGCAGACCTCACCAGAACAGACCCCGTAGATCGCAACGATAGACAGCGGTGAAGCTGTCCCATCTATGCCATCATTGCGGCGAATTTGATCTAGCCTGACAGTGTGATCTCGTTTGGGAGGCCCCCATGGACTATAAAGATAAGTTGCGTCGTATTCCCCTGGGTCTGGCGGCGGGGCTGGCAACCTTAGTGCTGGCGTCTGGGGGGTCGGTGGCCTGGTTGACGTGGCGCACCCTCAATCCGGTGCCTCCCGTGGCCGAGTTCCCGCCCCTAGAGGTTACCCCTGGCCAGACCGATCAAACCCTGCCACCGCAAACGGAACCCGCCACCGATCCTACGGTGCCTGACGTATCCCAGGGCGACCCGACGGCCCCCGTTCCCGCCGATGAAAAAACGGGGCAAATCTTTTGGCTGAAGGATCAAGATGGGCAACTCCAACTGGTGCCCACAGCCATTACTGTGGCGGGCGATGCCTCCCCCGATGCCCAGGTCAAAGCCGCCTTTGATGCCCTGCTCACCAGTCCGGGCGACGCCGACCCAGACGCCTTCACCACCATTCCCGAACAAACCCAACTGCTGGCCGCCACAGTGGAGGACGACGGCATCCACGTCGATCTTTCTGCCGACTTTACCAGCGGCGGGGGCAGCGCCGCCATGACCGGACGCCTTGGCCAAGTGATCTACACCGCCACCGCCTTCGACCCCAACGCTCCAGTGTGGATTTCGGTGGATGGCCAACCCCTCACTCTCCTGGGTGGCGAAGGACTAGAGGTGAGCCAACCCATGACCCGCGCCGACTTTAACCAAGGCTTTGGCTTCTAGTTCCGCATTCGGTTCTGTTTTGGCAGAGATCCCGTCCGCCCTCTCCCTGCAAGGGTGTTTGGCCCAAGCCCTGGCTCCTGTGGTGGCTAGGGCTACTTTGGGCTGTAGGCATCACGGGTGGCCCCACGCAACCAATCTTGGCGATTCATTACCCCAGCTTCGCTTTAGTCGAGATCGGCAGGATATTGCCTACCTCTATCGCCCCAGCACCGCCCACCCCAGCACCAACCATCCCAATACGAAGTCAGGAGCGATCCCAGATGCCCTTACCACCACCCTAGTGGCCCAGTGGGTGGATCTCTCCCAGGCTACCCTCCCCAAAAAACTAGGGGCCGGGTCTCCCGACCCGATCACACTGGGGAGAGGCAACCCAGATTTCCCCAACCCAGATTCCCTCAACCCAGTGCCTCTGTGGGCCGACTGGAAAATTTATCTGAGTGCCCACACCACCGCCCAGGCACTCCCCAGCGGGCAAATTGTGTTGCGCCCCACCGCCCTCGCTCTAGGAGCATGGCTTTGGGCCTTTACCCACACCTGCCCACCGCCGCCCAACCCCACGGACTCAGCCCCGATTCCCTTTCCCCAAAAGCAAGCTCCCCTCGCGGAAGTCCTACACCTGTCTCCCCTGGCGCTGCTGCAATATACCCACATGCGCTGTCACCAGTTGGCCCAGCGTTCCCCTCTGTGGCCCCTACCCCTGTCCCCCAATTTTCCCACCCCCCCCGTAGACCTAGCCAACGGGCTCACGGCCCTGGCCCCCAGTTCTCCCTCTGGTTTGCAACTGTTACGCGCCATAATCGCCCTGGTGGATCACCTGGCCCTGGATGATCTGGTTCAGCCGTCCCTAACGACCGAAAACCCTTTGCCACCCCAGATCCTCAACCAGGGATTTATCAAGGGATATCACCTCTGTGAAGCGGCTGACCTATGGCTGCGGGACATCGTGGGCCAGTCTGGGGAGCCTGCGACGGTGTTGCTATTGCAAGGAGTTTCCCAAGGATTGGCCCACCTGCTCCAGGGCTGGCTCCAGGCCACAGCCCCCACCCAGCTTTAGGTTCGCGGTTATGGCCATGGACGGTGGCCATCTATTGATTACCCTATTCCCTTAAGTTGAGCTAAGGCTATAAGAAATCCTAGTCATAAATTGCTGCTATGAGGATGACATCTCTAAAAACCTTAACTATAATAATGAGCGTGTGAGGAGCGAACCAGAGGAGATGCCGAGACGAAACACGGCCAGTCGTCGGCATCTCTTTTGTTTTAAATATTCCTTGTTTTAAATATTTTCTTCCTTGTTTTAAATATTTTCCCCGCCATCCCCCTGATGGCCTGATCCTAAATCCGGCCTGCTTACCCCCGGTATCAGCGGGCGAGGAGACCTCGCCCTTGTTGTTGGGCGGTGGGAGGCTGGGGGGCCGATCATCATTGGGGCGTTTGCAGGCAGCGGATGGCTTCTAGCATTCCACGGGCTTTGTTGAGGGTTTCTTGGTACTCGCTTTGGGGCACGGAATCGGCCACCAGACCCGCCCCAGCCTGGACGCTGACGGTGTGGCCACCATCGGGCTTGGCCTGCACAATCATGGTGCGGATAGTGATGGCGGTATTGAGCTGGCCCTCGAAGTCGTAGTAGCCGTAGACGCCGGAGTAGGGGCCACGGCGGCAGGGTTCGAGGTCGTGGATGATCTGCATGGCACGAATTTTGGGCGCACCGCTGACGGTACCCGCTGGGAAACAGGCTTTCAGCAAGTCCCAGGCGGTTTTGCTGGGTTCCAGCTCCCCCACCACATTGCTGACGATGTGCATGACGTGGGAGTAGCGCTCTACCACCATCAGTTCATCCACCCGCACGGTGCCGCTGGCGCAGACCCGGCCTAGGTCGTTGCGGCCCAAATCCACCAGCATGACGTGTTCGGCAATTTCCTTGGGATCAGCCAGCAGGTCGGTTTCGTAGGCTTTGTCTTCGGCGGCGGTTTTGCCCCTGGGGCGGGTTCCGGCAATGGGGCGCACGGTGGCGATACGGGGAGACTCTGGCCCGTCGGCTAGGGTGGCTTTTACCATCACCTCCGGGCTGGATCCGATGATCTGCCAGTCCTGGAAATTGAAGTAGGCCATGTAGGGGGAGGGGTTGATCTGCCGCAGGGAGCGGTACAGGTCGAAGGGTGCGCCGCTGTATTCGGTGGAAAGCCGCTGGGAGATGACGACCTGGAAAATGTCCCCGGCCTGGATATGCGCCTTGGCCCGATCCACACAGGCACAGAATTCCTCCGGGGTGCGGTTGCTGGTGAAGGCTAGGGGTTCCCCAGTCTGATGCCCCGGTGGTGCCCACGGTAAGCGTCCCTGCTGTTCGGAGAGGGGCAGGGTGAGTTTATCTACCAACTGGCGCACCCGACCACAGGCTTCCTCGTAGGCTTCTTGCAAATCTCGATTGGGATCGCGCAGGTCGGCGTAGGCGATGGCCCAGACCTTGCGCTGCACTTGGTCGAAAATCAGCAGACTATCCACCTGCATCCACAGGCCATCGGGTAGGTCGCCTTCCGTGGCGGGATGGATGGGGACGGTGGGTTCAATCCAGCGGATTAACTCATAGCCCCAAAAGCCAAACAGGCCGCCAATCCCCGACGGTAAGTCTGGAATTTTTACCGGATGGAAGGGGGCGAGGCAATCTGCCAAAATCTCGAAGGGGTTACCCTCAAAGCGGTTCACGGTGCCGTCCCGGTGGGTTTGGGTGGAGACTTCATCCCGGCTTTCCATCACCCACAGTGGGTCACAGCCGAGGAAACTATAGCGGCCCAGGGTTTCGCCCCCCTCCACCGACTCCAGCAAAAAGCTGTAGGGTTGCCCCGCGCAGACCTTATACCAGGCCGAAACGGGGGTGTCCAAATCCGCCACCCATTCTTGGTAGACCGGAACAAAATTACCCTGGCTGGCGTAGGCTTGGAACTGCTGAAAGGACGGGGAAATCATGGAATTCTTCTACAGACCGAGAAAAGTAAAAAGGGCATAGCGTTGCCATGCCCCAGGTATCAGGATATAGATGTTTGCAACAGAGAGAACAACCAAAAGGAGTAGAACGTTACCGCGAAAGCAAAGTCCTGGGCAAACGGGCTGGCCTAGACTTCGTAGGGAGCCTTGCCGCTGAATTTGACGGTGGCGGGATCGGGGTTGGAACCGATATTGCGAGCCACGCTGCCCACGGCGGTACGGCCTTCGTTCACCTTCTCAGGGAAGACGCCATCGGCGGGGTGCAGATACTGGGTTTCACCGCTGGGATAGATGCGGTAAATTTTGTAATTTTCAATTTTGGGCTTGAACTTGGTGCGGAGCTGGGTGCCGAGGGCGAGGCACTGCTCTTTGCGGGCCAGATACAGAAGGTTGTCCCCTTCGTTCATCATGGCCGCGCCCCCCGTGGGCATTTCAAAAACCTGCTTCTTAGAACTCGTCCAGGTGATGGCGTATTTTTCTTCCACCTGGGCTTTGGTCAGAAGGCCGCCGGTGCTGCCCCCGAAAATAGGTGTTTGACCTGTAAGCGTTTCAGTCATGAATTCCTATCTCTCAACCGTTTGTTGGGAATCCTATCATCGCAACCCTAGACAGTAATACCAATTGTTGAGGAAGTGTAACAGTTCTTCAGAGAAGCCCCGCCGGATCGCCGGATGTCGCAGGCCCACCGTGCCTTTGGAATGGCCTAGGGCGATGGGCTAGAACCCCTGACTGGCCAAGCCTTGAGTCCATCCGAGCGGCCCCATTACCGGGGCCGTGCCGTTACAGAATTCCGGGGCTAGGCTAGGCTGTATTCCTACGATAGCCCTGGGTCTATGAAGTCTTGCAAAGTACCGAGATAGCGCTGTTTTGTTTCGGCGGTCTTTCGTGAAAACTAGAGATATCTTCCTCAGGGTGACCTTCTGAGTGAACCCATCGGTGGCACTTCATTGGCAATGCCCATGCTTAACCATTCTCTATCTCTGCCAAGGGCCATGGCCATTGTTCCTACACCGTTAACCGTTGCCCCCAGTACTCCGGCTACCGTGGCGATAGCCCAGATGGGCGACTTGGGAACAGGATTGATGGACAGCCTGCATCCGTCGGTGCGGGCTAGTACGGTGGTGGTGGATGCCGAGGGGCGAGTGCTGGGAATGCTGCGGGCGGTGGATGTGGTGTGCTGGTTGGCCCAGGGGTTGACCTTGGATCACGTCTTGGTGCAGCAGGTCATGACCCCAGCGGCGACGGTGTGGCGAGCATCGGCATTGCCCGATTGGCCGGAGATGGCCACCGTCTTAACCCAAGGCTTTCCTGTGCCCGTGGTGGATGATCAGGATTGTCTGGTGGGCCTGGTGGTGGCTGAAAGCGTGGCAGAGGTGGTGTCTGCCTTGGCCCAGTCTGCCTTGGAGGCTGGCCCTGGGGATCGCGTTGCCATACTTCAAGATCGCGAAACCCGCTACCAGGCATTGATGGATCGAGCTAGTGACGCGATTATGATCGCCGACCTAGAGGGGCACATTCTGGAGGTGAACCGTCAGGCGGAAAAATTGCTGGGTTACACCATGGCGGAACTCTCCGCGATGCACTTTACCCAACTCCATCCCCCGGAGGACTTGCCCAGGGTGATCGCCGCCTTTGAGCAGTTGGCCAATCAGCAAGTTTGCCAGGTGCTAGATGTGAACTTTCGGCGGCGGGATGGCCAGGTGGTGCCCGTGGACATTAGTGCCTCGGTGATTTCCCTGCCGGATCGACCGATTATTCAGGGTATTTTCCGAGATATCCGCGAACGCAAGGCCATGGAGCAAGCCCTGCGCCACAGCGAGGCTCAGTATCGCCAGATTGTAGACACCGCCAGCGAGGGTATTTGGGTGATCGATGCCCAGGGCTATACCCTCATGGGGAACCTGGCCCTCGCCCAAAGCCTAGGCATTGACCCAGGGGCCATGGTAGGGCAGTCGCTATTTCAGTTTGTAGACACGGTGGATCGCCCTGCCCTGGAGGCCCATTTTCAACACCATCGGCAGGGGCAGGGAGGCCAGTATGAACTGCCCCTACGCAGCCAGGACGGCACCCGGCGCATTATGTTGGCCTCCGTGAGCCCCATGGTGGACGGGGCGGGCACCCACACGGGGATGACTCTGATGCTGACGGACATCACCGACCGTAAGCAGATGGAAACCTCCCTGGCGGCGAAAACCGAGGAGTTGGATCGGTTCTTTTCCGTCGCCCTAGATTTGCTCTGCATTGCCAGCCTCGACGGTCGGTTTGTGCGCCTCAATCAGCAGTGGGAGACGGTGCTGGGCTATCCCCTAGCGGAATTGGAGGGCCAGCAATTCTTAGACTTTATTCACCCCGACGACCTAGAGAGTACCCTGCAAGAGATGAGTCGCCTAGATCAGGGCGGTGTGGTGCTGAATTTCGTCAACCGCTATCGTTGCCGGGATGGGCAATACCGCTGGATTGAGTGGCGGTCGGCCCCCAGGGGAACGTTTATCTACGCCGCCGCCAGGGATATTACCGACCGAGTGTGGGCGGAACAGCAGGAACGCCAGCGAGCGGAGCAGGAGAAGGTGCTGCGGGAAATTACCCAGCGGATTCGGCAGTCCCTCGACCTGCAAACCATTTTTGATACCGCCTGTCCTGACATTCGCCAGGTGCTAGGGGCGGACCGGGTGGGCATTTTTCAGTTTGATGACCAGGGTGATCGCCCAACCGGGCAATTTGTGGCGGAATCGGTGGGGGAGAATCTGCCGTCCATTTTGGCGGTGCCCGTGCCCGACTATGGCCAGAGAGCCGCCTACCAGCCCCTCTACCAGGGCCATCCCTACGTTAGCGTCCCCGATCTGTTGGCCCTAGACGCGGGCGAACATTCGGTGCTAGCCCAGTTTCAGGTACAGGCTAGCCTGGTGGTACCGTTGCTGGCTGGGGCAAGGCTGTGGGGTTTGCTCTGTGTGCATCAGTGCGATGGCCCCCGCCAGTGGAGTGAGGCGGACGTGGCCCTGGCCCAGCACTTGGCAAATCAGTTGGCGATTGCCATTTACCAAGCCAGCCTGTTTGAACAACTCCAGCGGGAACTGGCGGAACGGCAGCAGGCCCAGGATCAACTCAGCGAACGCAATCAGCAGTTGGCCCTCTCGAACCAAGAACTGGCCCGCGCCACCCGCCTCAAGGACGAATTTCTGGCCACCATGAGCCACGAACTGCGAACCCCCCTCAACGCTATTTTGGGCATGACCGAGGGCATGGAGGACGAAACCTTTGGCCCCGTGACTGCGGCCCAGCATCGCGCCCTCCACACCATCGAACACAGCGGCAACCACCTGCTATCCTTGATCAACGACATTCTGGACGTGGCCAAAATTGAGGCGGGGCAAATTACCCTAGACCCTCAGCCCACTGACGTGTCCCAGCTTTGTGCGGCCAGTTTGGCCTTTATTCACTCCCAGGCGGTCAAAAAGCGAATCCAGGTTAACACCGATATTGCCCCCCATCTGCCCATCCTATGGCTGGATGAACGCCGGATGCGCCAGGTGCTGATTAACCTGCTCAACAATGCTGTGAAGTTTACCCCAGAGGGCGGTGAAATCACCCTCACCGCCGCGCTGTCTTCGACGAATCAGTGGCTGCATCTGGCGATTCGCGACAACGGCATTGGCATTGCCGAGGCCGACCAATCCCGCCTATTTAAGCCCTTCGTGCAAATTGATAGTGCCCTCAATCGCCAATATACAGGCACAGGGCTGGGGCTGGCCCTGGTCAAGCGCATTGTGGAACTCCATGGTGGCACGGTGTCCCTGGTGAGTAGCGTGGGGGTAGGCAGTTGTTTCACCCTCGATCTGCCCCTGATTCATCCCTCCTATTCCTCCTCCCCTTCAGATGTGGTTACACCTATGACGTCCTCCTCTGCTCCCCCCACCGCATCGGCTCCGCTGGTTTTGCTGGCGGAAGACAACGAAGCGAACATTCTGACGATCAGTAGCTACCTAGCGGCCAAGGGCTATCGGCTGCAAACGGCAAGCAATGGCCAAGAGGCCGTAGATGCGGTCTTGGCGAATCCCCCCGATATTGTGCTGATGGATATCCAAATGCCGGAGATGGACGGCATTACAGCGATTCAAAAAATTCGCCACCACCCAGCCCTAGCCCAACTGCCCATCATTGCCCTCACCGCCCTAGCCATGGAGGGAGATCGGGAGCGCTGCCTCCAGGCCGGAGCAACGGACTACCTCAGCAAACCCGTGCGCCTACGGGAACTGCTCGACCTTATCCAGGCGCTCCTCGGATCGGCCAACGCTTAAACGGCATCCCCTCAATACCTGGGAAATGTCCACTGCTTCGCTAAACCTTGCGCTACGGCGTAACCATCGAGGTTTTGGGACGGGCGAAAATCATCCGTCCGGCAGAGGTTTGCAGAGATCCGGTGACGACGACCTCCAGTTCTTCCCCGATGTAGTCGCGGCCCTCTTCCACCACGACCATGGTGCCGTCATTCAGATAACCCACACCCTGGGAGGGTTCCTTGCCTTCTTTGAGGATTTTCAGATCAATGTCATCCCCTGGTAGGTAGGCGGGGCGAATGGCCTGGGCGAGGTCGTTGATGTTGAGCACCTGCACCTCTTGGAAACTGGCCACTTTGTTGAGGTTGTAGTCGTTGGTGAGCAGGGCGGCATTGAGTTCCTGGGCCAGCTTCACCAATTTGGCATCCACGGTGGGGATGTCGTCGTAGTCCTCGGAGTTAATCAGTACGCGATTAGGGTGGGACTCCCGGATGCGGTTCAGCACATCCAGTCCCCGGCGACCCCGGCCCCGCTTTTGGTCGTTGGAGGCATCGGCCACTTGCTGAAGCTCTTGCAGCACAAACTGAGGAACAAGAAGTTGCCCTTCCAAGAAGCCCGTTTCCAAAAGCCCCTCAATGCGGCCATCGATGATGCAACTGGTGTCGAGCACCTTGGTTTTAGAGGGCTTCAGGGTGCCCTCGGCCACCAGGGTCGATTCCAACGTGCTGGGGCTGACCAACCGCAGCAGAGATCGCCCGTGGGTATCGGCTAGGTTCATGCCAGACACCGCAAACAACACACTCCCCAGCACCGCCGTCAACGGTTTGATGAAGCCAAACTCAACGGGAATCGGCAGCAAAAACAGCGGGGCCAGCATCAGGTTGGCAATCAACAGCCCCAACACCAGCCCCACAGCACGGGCCAGCAAACGGTCGGGGGGAAGTTCTTTAATCTGTCGTTCTAGGCGACGATAGCTGGTTTGCACCACCAGCCCCAATCCCGTACCAATCAGGCCGCCAAACACCGCCGTTACGGTGCCCAGACCCTCCATATTGGTGACTTGGGCCAAAATAGACTGTGGCAGCAGGTCAATGCTATAGAACCCGATCCCCGCGCCAGCTAGGATGAAGGAGAATACAATGAGTGCGTCTAGCATGGTGGTTGGCCGTAGGGGCGATGGTGGCGGCGGATAAACGGTGAATTTGGACTTGGACGTTAAAGGAGTGTTGAATAAACGAAGATATCAAGTCTCAGTGTACTCTGCCGATCTGAATGCGACGAAATACCTAGTCAGGCAAAAGTATATCGTTAATTTCTAGTGGCTAAAGGTAGGGGTTCCCGGACTCATCTCCCCTTTGTAACCTACGCTCTACGGTATTCCCCTGGGCGGGGGCACCCCGTCCCTACCTTGTCCACCGACTCCCGACTTCCAACTCCCGACTCCCATGATTTCCCCCCACGCCTCGCTCCATGTCGCCCTCAACGTCAGCGACCTCGCCCAGGCCGAAGCCTTCTATGGCGGCGTGCTGGGTTTGCAGACGGTGGAACGCCCCTTCTCCTTTCCGGGGCAGTGGTACCAGATTGGCGGGTTTCAGATTCATCTCATCGTGGCAGACAAGCCCTATTCACGACCTCAGGATACGGAAAAGTGGGGTCGCTATGCCCACCTGGCCTTGGCCGTTAGGGATTTGGAGGCGATGGCGGCGGTGTTGGAGCAGGCGGGTTGCCCCGTGCAGCGCAGTGCCTCTGGACGAGCGGCGTTGTTTACCCAAGATCCCGACGGTAACGTGATTGAGTTGACCTGTGTTCTGGATGAACCCTGTTGAGCACATCCCCTGGGTTAATCCTGAACAAACAGGGCGGTTGATGAACATTCTTGGCAGAGAGGCGTGTGCAACGAAGTGATGCTTATCCTTACGGCAAGGCTTGATTGAGGGGCATTCACAACTTCTGCACGACGTTAGATTTGGCCCCATCGCCCTAGTAGGACTTGGTTCTAAAGTCATCGTTAATAAACCCTGATCCCATCACAGGCTGGTGTTGAATGGGGGTGGCCTATCCTGGGCGGAGGTTCTGCGCCATGACCCACTCTCTCTACATCAGCACCACCGAGGCGGGCAGCGGCAAGGCGCTGGTCTCCCTCGGCATTATTGAGCTGATTCTGCGGCGCACCACCCAGGTGCAGTTTTTTCGGCCCTTGGTGCATGTGCCGGATGGGGCCAGTTCCACCGACCCGGCCCATCCGAGTTGGGACGAAGACATTGATCTGCTGATCAGTCACTTCAACCTGAAGCAGAGCTACGAGGAATCCTACGGGTTACTGGCCCCGGAGGCCAACGATCTGCTGGCGGAACAGCGGGCCGATGAGGTGATCGACACGATTATCAGCAAGTACAAGGCGCTGGAAAGTCGGGCGGACTTTATCCTCTGCGAAGGGTCGGATTATTTGGATGAGAACTCGGCCTTTGAGTTTGGCTTTAACCAGGAGGTGGCCAAAAACCTGGGCGCTCCGGTGCTGATTTTGGCCAGTGCCTACGGACGCACCCTGGAGGAAATGATCAACCCCGTGCAGCGGGCGGTGGATGCCTACCTGGGCCACGGCTGCGATGTGGTGGGGGTGGTGATCAATAAGGCCGACCCGGAGCAGATTGAGGCGATTAAGGAATCCCTCTTTCAGCATTTTGGCCTGCGGGGCTGGCTGTTGTCGGTGATTCCCTACCAGCATCGCCTCAGCAGCCCCAGGGTGCGGGATATTGCCGCCCAACTGGGGGCGGAGGTGCTCTACGGCCATCGTCAGATCAGAAACCTGGCCACCAACCGAATTGTGGCGGCGATGCAGTTGCAGAATAGCCTCAACTGGCTGGAACCGGACGCCCTGATCATCACCCCTGGCGACCGGGGAGACATCATCGCCGGAATGCTCCAGGCCCACCAGTCCAGCAGCTACCCCTCCCTGGCGGGGCTGTTGTTGACGGCGGGACTCAAGCCCGACCCCACCATCGCTCGGTTGATTGAGGGCATCGCCAACCCCCTGCCCATCCTCTCGGTGAAGACCGACACCTTCACCACCGCCGCCCAGGTCAACGAAGTTCACAGCGCCCTACTGCCCGATGACCGGGAAAAAATCAACCTCAGTATCGAAGCCTTCGATACCTACGTTGACCTAGAGCGCCTGGAAAAACAAATCAGCGCTGTGCGGATGCAGGGCATGACGCCCAAAATGTTCACCTACAACCTGATGGAGCAGGCCAAGCGGGATCGCCAGCACATTGTATTGCCGGAAGCCTACGACCCGCGCATCCTCAAGGCTGCGGCTGTCCTAGTCAACCGGGGCATTGTGGACATTACCCTGTTGGGCAACCACCACGACATTCAGCAAGCCCTCAACAAACACGCCATCACCCTAGATCTAGATCAGCTCACCATCCGCAACCCCGCCCAGGAGGATTGCCTCCAGGACTACGCCGAAACCTTCTACGAACTGCGCAAGGCCAAGGGCGTCACCCTCGATAATGCCCTCGACGTGATGATGGATGTCTCCTACTTTGGCACCATGATGGTCTACAAGGGTGACGCCGACGGCATGGTCTCCGGAGCCATCCACACCACCCAGCACACCATCCGCCCCGCCCTGCAATTTGTGAAAACGAAACCGGGCTTTTCCGTGGTGTCGTCGGTATTCTTCATGTGCCTAGAGCATCGCGTCCTGGTCTACGGCGACTGCGCCATCAACCCCAACCCCACCGCAGAACAACTCGCAGAAATCGCCATCTCCTCCGCCGACACCGCCCGCACCTTTGGCGTGGAACCCAAAATCGCCCTGCTCTCCTACTCCTCCGGCGACTCTGGCCAAGGGGAAGACGTAGAGCGAGTGCGCCAAGCCACCCAAATTGCCCGCGAACGCCGCCCCGACCTGCTCCTAGAAGGCCCCATCCAGTACGACGCCGCCGTCGATGCCGCCGTGGGTTCCCAAAAAATGCCCGACTCTAAAGTGGCCGGAAAAGCCACCGTGCTGATCTTCCCCGACCTCAACACGGGCAACAACACCTACAAAGCCGTCCAGCGCGAAACCGGAGCCATCGCCATCGGCCCCATTCTGCAAGGGCTAAAAAAACCCGTCAACGACCTCAGCCGAGGCTGCACCGTAGACGATATCATCAACACCGTCGCCATCACCGCCATCCAAGCCCAGGCCGAGAAGAATCCCTAACCCCAAATCCCCCGTACGGGCGCACCGCCGTTCGCCCCAACCTCAGCCCCTTTTTTCAAAAGCCCATTTCTAGCCTAGAATTCCCCGTACGGGCGCACCGCTGTGCGCCCCAACGTTTTTGACTGGGCCTATCATTGTGCTGGCTTCGGACAACGCTATAGCTGTCGTCAGGTTCGTTAGGATATTTCATCTCAAAGCACCCCCCTCCCTCGGTGGCTTCATCTGGTGGCAAGCCATAAAGCGCTTAATCCAGTGGGTGTAGCTTTTCTCGGTTTCAAATGCCTGACCCGAAGCACCTGACGGACTTGATCAAACAACTTAGGAGGGGGAGTCATGTCAGGACTGATGTACTGAGATCAACGATGTTATTCATAGTACATCCTTACGCGGTTAAATGCTAAGCTTCTCATTAAGGTTTCCGTATAATTGCCCTGCTCAAGCGTATTATGCGGAAACCATCGGTATAAGCACCCGCTCAGGGTGAATTACACGGAAACTGGCGGTGTAACTCCCCTATGAATGGCAGTTACACGGAAAGCGTCAGTA
Source organism: Phormidium sp. FACHB-1136 (assembly GCF_014697375.1). Classification (GTDB taxonomy): domain Bacteria; phylum Cyanobacteriota; class Cyanobacteriia; order Phormidesmidales; family Phormidesmidaceae; genus Nodosilinea. Next base: position 3,236 of record NZ_JACJRS010000010.1, on the reverse strand, counting down.
TAATAAGTTGTTAGCCCTCAGCATCGGTCTACGGATGGTTCATGAAGCTTACCTGCAAATAAATATTGCCTAGCAGCATCTTGATAATGGTTAGTGATTGCTGAGGCTTCCAGAACTTTTATCAAATTCCAGCGTTTAGAATTTGAAAAATAGTGCAGATGCACTAAGTGAGGTATAGTAGAAATATTTTGATCATAGCGAGGTATCCTTCTATAAAAGAAGGATACCTCGCTAGCCCTGAGTTTCAAGGGTATTTGCTGTTACAAATTAAAAGTTAGGACTATGCCTACTCTAATTGACAATATCCGAAGAGTAGCTTCAGAGCTTGGCACTGCTTCAGAGTCTTCAGGAGTAGATAGAGATCTTAGCTACGAAATGGCTGAAGCTCTGCGCTGGACAGAAGGAGCATCTGCTACAAGATCAATAACCATAGAGCCTAGCACAATACAAATTACTCGTGGATTAATTGGACCTCAGCCTGCTGCCATTTTTGCGGTTGGTACAGGTGATTTTGATCAAAGTTTACTGAATAACGCTGCATTTTATGCGTATCATGCATCAATCCCTTGGGGTTTAGTAGCCACAAGGGATGGAGCTATGGTTTTTAATTCTCATTGGTTAAGGCGAAACACATGGTTTCACCTTCCATTCATGCAATGGGATGAACTTGAGCGTAATATTGACATTTTCGAGGCTGTTACGCCTTCTCGAATTCGAGAAGGTTTTACTGAACGTGTAGCCACTCGATTTTATAAGCCAGATCAATTTCTGCGAAGTGTTGATGATGCTTTGGTTGAAAGGCTTGACTATTGGCGCGATGAAACCTTGAGATATTCAAAAAGTGTAAAGAATGTAGATGAGAATTTACAGACACTCTTTGCTCAATTGTTCGTTTTGCGTGCTGTTGAGGATCGCTGTCTTGCTCAAAATCTTGCATCACTGCGAACCATCTATAGCTCTAGTGGAGATGTTGATTTACAAGGACTTCGATCATTACTTCAACAAGCAAAAAATATTATCGGAAGCGAGTTGTTTGAGGTTGATGCGCTTCAACATATTCCGGAAAATGTTTTGGGAGGCATAATTAATGATCTTTATGTTCCTCATAACATCCCATATCCAGGGTTGCGCTACAACTTTGCCTGGATAGATGCTGATGTTCTGGGACTTGCTTACGAAAAATACTTAGCTACTGTTCTTGCTCCAGTAGCGCCACCATCTCAACTACAACTAAGTTTGTTTCAACAACCAATTCGTGAGGTTGAGAGGATAAGTGTACGAAAGTCTGGTGGTGTTTATTATACACCTACATATATCGTGCAGTATTTAACGGAGTCCTGCTTAAACTGTCTAAGTGATCAAATTCGCTCGGATACTATTCCAAGGGTTGTAGATTTTGCTTGCGGTTCGGGGTCTTTTTTAGTGGCTGCAACTAATTCCCTTATTCAAAGACTACGAACATATGATGCACATAGGAACTGGGCACGAGAACTAGTAAATGGAAAGCATATTATTGGAGTTGATGTTGATGAGCGTGCTGTAACAATGGCACGACTAGCGCTGTGGCTTCGCTTTGCGGAAGAGCCACATCCGCTTCCATTACCCCGTCTAGAAGAGATTGTTATTCAGGGTGATTCTTTAAGTCAAGAAGTTTGGGAATTAATACCTGATAAATACGATGTAGTTCTAGGAAATCCACCATTTCTTGCAACTAATCGCACACCTAATCGTGAAGAATTATCCTCTCGGTTTAGATCGGCACAAGGGAAATATGATTATTCATATTTATTCGTTGAACTAGCAGTGAGCCGTCTAAATCCTCATGGAGTGCTTGGGATGGTTGTACCTAACCGTTTGTTTAGGAACCGAGATGCCAGTACTATTCGCGAAATATTAACACTGGAAACTAATCTTCTAACAGTAGTTGATTTTGGTTCTAATGAAGTCTTTGAGGGTACTAGCGCTTATATCGGTACTATTATTGCTCAAAGACATAACTCAAGATTTGAAAATCAAGCTGACTCTGTTCGAGTTATTAACGTACAAGATGTATCCCCGCAATTTCTATCCTTTTTCTTGCTAAATGCCAACTTTAGAGGTGAAGAAAGACGCAGTAAAACCCTTGTGGCTTATGATTCATCGTATCCACGAGGTAGTAGTCCTTGGTTATTGATATCACCCTCTGCACGACGTGTTCGTACTCGGCTTGAAAATAATAGTGAACCTTTGGGTGAAGTCGCTGGAATTTATCAAGGGATACGTACTGGAGCAAATGATATTTTTATCGTGAGAATTGAGTCAGAGGATGCTGTTTTAGCAAAAATAATTAATGGTCTTGGTGATTTTGATATCACGGAAATGTCACTATTACATCCTGTTGTTTTTGGCACTGATCTTCAAAGATATGGTGTCATTACACCAACTCGCTTTCTAGTGTACCCATATCGTAATAACACAGTCCTTCAAGAGACTGAAATTCAAACTGCTTACCCACAAACTTATGGATATTTATCACGTTATCGCGATCTTTTAGCTGATCGAGGTAGCATAGAAGCTAGTGGTTTAAAGTGGTATGAATTAGTACGAAAGCGTAATATGGATTGGCTCCAAAGCCCTAAGCTTCTAATTCGTGATCTGGCAACTGAAACTGCTTTTTCGATAGATGAAACAGGGAATACTTATCTCGTAGGTGGAACAGCAGTTGTTCCATATGATTCAGATATGCTACTTCCTTTGTTAGCTTACTTAAATAGTAAACTCATTAATCAGTATCTTAGCCAGATAACCCCCTCATTTCGAGGTGGTTTTCAGAAGTTTGAGCCACAACATTTACAAAGAATTCCTGTCTTAAGGGAAATTACAAATGGTAGTGACTTGTCCCTCAACCTTGCAAACCAGGCAGTAAAAGTCATTCGTGCACAAACACTAGGAAATGATAGTGAACGTCGTGAAGCCGAAGAGACAATTGAGGAATTGCTTTATAATGCAGCGGGCATTGATGGGGAAGGGCTACGATAAGCTGATATGCATTTAAATTGCATTGATTGTGTTTCCTTTGTTTTTGATCTTGCGATCCCATTTGATGACAAGCTGTCCTTCGTTCAACAGGTTATGAACAAGCGCTTCTAAATCCTCAATCGACTCAAATAGACGATTGGCAATGAATTCCTTTGCAGAGTGCCAAACTAACTCGATTAAATTATAGTCCGGACTGTAGGGTGGCAGAAATTCTAAAA
>NZ_JACJRS010000001.1 GCF_014697375.1 Phormidium sp. FACHB-1136 | reverse complement strand
CTCTACTTTTGCCTAAATTCATCGCCGCTAAGCTTAACCCCTTGCCCCCTCAGGTCTCCCAAAGCTTAGTAACTTAGTACCCCTGTCCAGAACTTATGACTGTCCAGTCTACAAAGACATCTTGCGGAGACTGGATCTCATCGTCATAGCTATAGTCGCGGCTACAGTACATGAGCGTTTGCATTAGGCCAAGCGCCCCTCCTGGGAACTCCGCCATCACAGGCATAAGTCTAGTTCTGGCGTCCTTTATCAAGAAACGCAACGCCGCTTGAGTCAAGGAGTAACCACGAGTCTCATCAGGCTCGAAATCTGGATCATCACCCATCATTTGACCGATCCGAAATTCTGATAGTTCTAGCGCTTCGGCCCAGTCACAATACTCCTCGTCCTGGGGTTCCTGGCAGGCAACCCAGCAAAATTGATGGTAAAAATCAGCCAGTGCCATCGCGTAAATTTTGACTTGGCACCTTTCGATCTCAGTTCGGTAGCGAGTTAGCCCAGCCTTGGCTAAATAAGGCCACATCATTTGTGCCCAGTCTTGCCCCAAGCCAACACCCCAAAAGGCTCTATCCGTTAAATCGGCGATATCTTCCCAATCCATTCTGTTCCAAGTAGACATGGATCTTAATCCGAAAGTGCTGATTCTAGGGTGCCCATACAGGTTGCATTAGGATCACCATGTTACTGAAATTCTCTACATCAAAACCCTACTAAGCCGTTGCCTAACGCCTATCTCACGGCTCTAGCTACCATCACCCCCAGAAGCGCAACCAGAGTGTTGGCGTTGGACGGTGTTGATCTGGATGCCAGCCTGCGAGAGAAAGGGCTTTAGCCTCCTCGGTGGGTCACGACGACTAATCTTCCTGGATCAGTCGCCAGCGAATGGTTTGGGCGGTGGCGCTGTTGGCCTCCCCAATCCGCACCTGCACGGTTTCGCTGATGATGGGGCCAAGGGCGGTGAGTAGGGCTCTCAGGTTGGGGGTGCTTTCACCGCTGTCCACATAGACCCGTTCCGAGAGCTGATTGAGCCGTTTCCAGGCGGTGTAGAGCTTGGCGGCGGTTTGCTCAATTTGGGCGGCCTGGGCCACCATGTCGGCGGCGGAGTTGAGACAGCCCACCCGCAGGGCTTCCTCTAGGGCGAGTTCTAGGTCAAAATCGTCGGTTTCGAGAAGCTGCACCTGATTAGCCGACGCCAAATACTTCGACAAATACCGCGCCTCGGCGGTGACCTGCTTCAGGGTGTCGAGGTCGGGATTGAGTTCTACCTCGGTTTTGAGGGTGGTTTGGTGGGTGGGTGGCAGCTTCTCCATCTCCTTCACCAGGGGGGCAATGTAGCGGCTGGGGATGGTGTTGTTAGCGGCTTTCTCTCGCAGGGTTTCGGGGATGAGATCGGAGGTCATGGCGGCCCATTCGTTCGCGACCTGGCGCACCTCCCGGCGGGTGATGTGATCCCCCTTGCGGGCCGAGTCGCTCACTAATTGCTGTACCTCTGGGGCGGCCTTGGCGGTTTCCACAAAGGCCCGTTTGCTGAACTGGTTCACCTCCTTGGGCGTGAGCATCCCCGATTCCAGCAGATGATCGGCGCTCTCCGCCAGTTCAATCAGGTTGTAGGCGTAGCTTTTGGTAATTTCTCGCTCCTTCAACCAGTTGAGAAAGCCCGTGCCTCGGCCATCGCCCCCCCGCTTTTCCCGGTCGCGCACGGCCCGCAAAATGCGGCCCCGCCAAATATCCGTTTGCAGGTCAAATCGGTCGCACACCTGCCATGCCGCCTCTACCTGCTGATTAAACTCGTAGTCTGAGATGCGATCATCGTTGGGATCGGGGAGTTCAAAAACCAATTCCCCCATCTGCATCGCTGACTGAATTGCCTCAGAAGAATAGGGCGTTGACGCCGTCATACCGTTCTTACCACTTTGCACAGGCTGTTTATTCTCCCACGTCTTCTCCCACCCGTTCGATGCAGTTTGCCCATGCACCTGCCCCAGGGGGTGATGGTTGTAGTATACGCCCCACCCCTGGGCTCATTTCCTCCCGGAACGCTAAAGCGCCCCCAATACCCAACCCGAACCCAATCCGAATCAGAACACCCCGATTCCCAGGCCGACAAACCGTAGGAGCGAGGTCTCCTCGCCTGCTGATACCGAGGATCAACCAGCCCTATCAATCATCACGGCGGATATTGGACAAACCCAGAGGAAGTGTCCGTGGACGAGTCAGTATGATACGGGTATGCTGCTGCCGTTACCCGCTGCCACCATGCCCACTGACTCTACTACCGCCCTAGTGCTCCAAGCGCTTCAGTTCGCCGCCCACAAGCACCGCAACCAACGCCGCAAAGACGAAGCCCAATCTCCCTACGTGAATCACCTGATTACCGTGGCCAACCTGCTGGCCAACCCCGGATCCGTGACCGACCCCATTACCCTAATGGGCGGCATCCTCCACGACACCCTAGAAGACACCCAAACCACCCCCGAAGAGCTAGAGGCCGCCTTTGGCCCAGCGGTGCGCCAAGTCGTGCAGGAGGTGACCGACGACAAAAGCCTGCCCAAGGCAGATCGCAAGCGCTTACAAATCGAACACGCCCCCCACCTGTCTCACCATGCCCGCCAAATTAAACTGGCCGACAAGATTTCCAACGTGCAGGATGTCATCACCTCCCCCCCCAAAGACTGGCCCCTAGAACGCCGCCAGGAATACCTCGCTTGGACGGAGAACGTCGTCGCCGGATGCCGAGGTGTGAACCCTGCCCTCGAAGCCCTCTACGATCAAACCCTCGCCGAAGGCTGGCAAACCATTGGGCACCCCTAGATCGGGTCATCCATGGGAAAAATTTACGATTTAAGCCGTAGACTGTGTGCCTCAATAGCAATAACGTCCATCGCTGTTAGGCTTGGTTTGCCCCTGCCCCCGACGCATGGCCCCCAGTAGGGTAGACACGACGACACAGCGGTGACTGGTGCGCCCACCAGAGCCAACAATGGTAACTCGCCCCAGGGAGGTGGTGTTGCCCCTATGGTCGAACGTGGCATAGTGTAGGCCCGCTTTTTTAGGTAGCGTATTGTCTTCACTGGCGAGGCGAACGCCTTCGATCAGGGGTGTCCAATGGGAAGCCTGGATAGCCGACACCGAGGCCGGATGGCTGGCCCACTCAATTCGGTTGTTCCGTTCGCGCAGGCTAAACTGCTGACTTTGTAGGTTTTGGGAGGCGTCCTGTTGGGTGCTGCGCAGGGCTTGGTAGACCATGTCTTGGGTCATATTAACGCGCCGTTGATCGAGGAAACCCAGCCAACTGGGGAGGGCAATCGCCGCCATGATCGCGATGATGGTGGCGACAATCAGGCTTTCGATCAGGGTAAACCCAGCCTGAGATTGGCTATCTTTGGGCCGCAAAAGTAGCGATGTGGTGGATACCTTAGGCCCGCGAGAAGGTGCTTGAGTCATGGTGTACATTTACAGGTAGACGCCCCTAACTGGCTTAGGATGCCCGCCCCTGCCATGCACTCCGATATTTTCCTGCTTCCCCTGTCAATTGGCGCATCTGTGGGCGTAACAGTCGGCACACCGAGGATCTCCGAGGTGGCTCAGGTCATGGCGGCGGGGGCTCCGGTCTGGCAACCGATTCTCTACAGCCTCCTGCTGCTCGTCATGCTGGTTGGGGTAATTGGGGCCGTTGTGCCAGCCCTGCCGGGAATTAGCCTGGTGTTGGGGTCGGTAATCCTATGGGGCTTCGTGGTTGGGTTTAGCAGCCTCAAGTGGGCACTGGGGGTCACCATCGTTGCCACGGTGCTCAGTGTGTTGATCGACTACCTAGCTGGAGTGTTGGGGGCACAGCGGGTAGGGGCGAGCACCTGGGGCCAAGTGGGGGCTTTTATCGGGATGTTTTTAGGGCTCTTTGGCCTACTCCCCTTTCTGCCCACAGGTATTCCACTGTTGGGGCTGCTGCTGGGCACGGTTATTGGAGCCTTCATTGGCGAATTTCTCCACCGTCGCGACCTGAAACTGGGGCAGCGGATGACCCAGTCTGGCAAGGTGGGGCTGGCCATTGTGGTCGGTACCCTGGTAGGTAATGTACTTCAGGGCATTCTGGCGCTCATTGCCTTTGTGGTGTTTGTGGTCACCACCTGGCAGGGCGTTTTGGGAATGTTATAGATCCTTCAGAGCCTAGGAGATCCCCCTTAATCCCTCTTCAAACCGACTGAATTCCCCCGCTTAATTTCTGACAAACCCGCCTAAATCGGGCCGATAGCGGGCCACAAAGCTGCCATAGCTGTCGTAGATGGCCACTTGGCGGTTAACTTGGTGGCTCAGGGTTACTACTTGTTCAATCAACGATTGGGTTTGGCTGCTGAGTTCTTGGGTAAAGGTCACCGTGCCATCGGCGGTGGGGGGCGTCAGGGCTCGTCGCAGGGGTTCCGCATACTGGTTGGCCAGGGTAACTTGCACCTGGGTGGGATCTTCGCGCACGGTGCAGGATCCATTGGCCTCAGAGCAAAGGCTACCGAGGGTCGTGGTCAGGGTTTGGATGGCCACGGCACTGCGTAGCCGACTTTGGGCATTGAGTAGGGCGGGTTCGTAGGTTTCCAGCAGTAATGCCCCCTCTTCTACCAGGATGGTGCCCGCCGGGATTTGCTGGGCACTGGCCACCGCCCGCTGCCAGTGGTTCACCGCCAAAGACCACTGCCCCTTGGCCTCGTAGGCCGCCGCCGCCCTTGCCGCCCGAATGGCCTGGTCGTAGTTGTGGGCGCTCACACTTTCCAGGTGGCTTTGGTTGGTGGTGCGGTGTAGGTGTTGTTGATACTCCTGCATTTGGGCCTGGGCTTGGTCATAGATAAGGGTGCCCTGGGGAATCAGGGACAGCCCCTTAATCGCCGCTTGCCATTCCTTCGTCGCCAGTTGCCAGCCCGCCAGGGAATTGGCGGTTTCCATGCGTTGCTGCGCCAACAGTCCGGTCTGAATGGCGGTATTAAAATTGGCCTCGGCCTCCTCTTCGGCCACAATGCGGCGACCAATGGCGCTGTGGTTGGCGCGATATTCGCTCCGCTTTTTCTGGGCATAGTCGTAGGCAGGGCTAGCCTCTGGCACGGTTTCCAGTTGATGAATGGCCTGCTGCCACAGCAGATGAATATTCACCCAGCGCTCCACGGTGTGGGGTGGATTTTGGCTCAAATCCGCTGCCCGTGCCGCCGTAGCCTGGGCTTGAAGGATGGCCCGCACCGCTTGGATTTCCTGACGATAGCGCTGGAGATCCGCCTGGGCTGATCCGTGGGCTCCCGACCAAGAGGGAATCGGGGCTAGGCGGTTGATGGCGTTCTGGAGATGGGCCTGGGCCGTCTCCAAGTCTGCGACATTGGGATCGATAGCCAGGGTGGTTTCGGCCTTTTCGTAGTGGGTCTGGGCTTGCTCGATACGCTCACACCGCCCCACCACACAGGGTCGAGTGAGGGCCACCGCAAACAACCCACTGCCCACCAAAATCAGCCCCGCCACGCCATAGCTCCAATAGTCTCGTAGCCATTGGTTGAGGGGATCCCAAGGGCTTGGTTCAGGCTCAGGGGGTGGCTTCGGCGCATCCGGATCTCCCCACAGTGCCAGGGCCAAGGAATCAGGCGTTTCGGCGGCGGGTTCTGGGCTCTCCTCTGCGATAGCTGGGTTAGAAAGACTGGGGGGGCAACCGTGCGCAAGATCCTGGGGCGACGGGCTTTCTTGGGACAACGCGATGTCTTGGGCGGGCGGGCGTTCCTGGGGATCAGATGGATCAGAATCATCGGCATCCAATGTTTCAGATTCTGCCGATGCGGCCAATCCTTCCGACGTGGCCGGGAACAGCATGGCAGCGGTATCGGCCAATCGCCAGGTGAAGGTGTGCATGGCGTAGGGACGGTTCGCGGCCTTGAGCTTGAGGTAGATCCGCACGGGGATGAGGGGCTGATCTTCCCAGGGGGATCCCTCCAGGCTGGTGGTGGCGAGGGCGGCGTAGAGATGCTTTTCCAATGCCTTGAAGAGGGTTGCGGGGTCTTTCACGGCTGGGGCACGATGTTGGCCGATCACCAGCAGCCGTCCCTGATGTTCCAGGCCGTTCACCGTGAGCCCTGGGTGGAGTGGGCTGGTGCCTAATTGGATAGCCATCGCCTGGTTGAGGCTGGCCAAACTGGCAAGGTTGGAAATCGGGGTGGAGACCATAGCATCACCAAAGGTACAAAGGGTTAACGAACAAACCGATCCCAAAGGAAGGAAGTCTAAGGAAGCGGTTTCCAGTCATCGCGTGGCCCCATTGACGGCATCAGTCTTCTGAGTATGCTAGTGCAAGGTCACCATTCTGGGACAATCAATTCAGGTCAAAGCGGCGATCACGGCAGCAATTCAGGCTGAGGGGTGACGGAATGTTGATTTTAATCGTTGAGGATGAGGCGGATATTGCCCGCCTCATTCGGCTCTACCTAGAAAAGGAAGGCTTTACCTGCGAAGTTTGCGACGATGGCGAAACGGCGCTGCGCTATCAGCAAACCCTCCAGCCGGATCTCGTGATTTTGGATGTGATGATTCCCAAGCTGGATGGCCTAGAGGTGTGCGCCCGCATTCGCCAAGGGCCAGGGGAAAAGGATCCCTACATTCTCATGCTGACCGCCAGGGGCGAGGAACTGGATCGTATCATTGGCCTCTCCACCGGAGCCGATGACTATATGGTGAAGCCCTTCAGCCCTAGGGAACTGGTGGCCAGGGTGCGAGCCTTGTTGCGGCGCAGTCTTCGCCACGGGGCCGATGCCACCGCCCAAACCTACCAAACCGCCCACTTCATCGTCGATCTCACCCAACGAGTCGCCCAGCGCCAAACCCCCGGTGGCTCCCCCGAAGCGCTGGATCTCACCCCCCTAGAATTTGACCTGCTGGCCACCTTTATGAGCTACCCAGGCCGCGTCTGGAGCCGCCAACACCTGATTGAAAAACTCTGGGGAGAAGACTTCTTTGGTGACGAGCGCGTGGTCGATACCCACATTGCCCGCCTGCGCAAAAAAATCGAGCCCGATTCCTCCCAACCCACCCACGTTAAAACCGTGACCGGAGTAGGCTACCGCTTTGAAGACAATCCCAGCCAATCCTAACCCCTACCCTCTAGCCCCCACTCCCGACTCCCGACTCCCGACTCTCCACTTCCTACTCCCCACTCTCCACTCCCCACTCCCCATGAAACGCCAAGATCCGTTCTTCAACACCATCTACAGCATTGACCAAACCACCGATGCCTACATGATCGAAGCGGCCCTGGATGACTATGGCGACATTTTTAATGAGTGGGATCCGGCCCCCTTTAAGCGCCGCGAACTCGATCCTGATCTTCAGATTTACCTAGAAGGCAGTTCCGACGAAATTTCCTTTCGCTACCCCGTAGAGCTGATTTTCAATTTACCTGCGGAAAAACGGAACGAAGCCATCGAGCAAGAGGTGCGGGTGGGGCTGCGAAATAGCTTTAACTTCAAGCTCTATGTCCTCCGCAAGGAAATCAAAACCATTAACCTACTCACCCTGCGCTATGTCCTGATGGGGCTGGGCACCCTCTGGGCCGCCCAGGCGCTATCCATCCCCGCCGAAGCCTACGCCATTACCATCGTGCTCACCGAAGGGCTGTTTATCGGTGGCTGGGTATTTCTGTGGGAAGCCGTCTCGCTCTTTTTCTTTTCCAACCGCGATATCTATCACCGCTACCGCACCTATACCCGTCTGCGCGATGCCCTGGTGATTTTTCGGGAAGCGACCTAAACCCTTGGCCATGCCCGCTGTTTGCCACCTAGGGACAGATCACCCATGGTGGGTCACGACGGTATCCTAGCTGAGGGTGTAGCCCCACTGAGGGGTTGCACCCCCCACAGCTTTCGGTTTCGGTCGCTATAATGAACCCCCAGCCTTGGGTTGGGTCGATCTGCCGCCCAGGCTAGAGCGATGCCCTGTCGAGGGAAACTCTCCCTCCGTGGGCTTACCCCAGGCTCGCCGTCGTTCCACCGTTGGCCGTTAGGAGAAGTCCATGATGATCACCACCACGCACCTCAAAATTGGCGAAGTGTCGGGCCAGACGGGGGTGGCCGTCGGTGCCCTGCGCTACTACGAAAGCCTAGGGCTGATTACCTCCCAGCGCGGCCAAAATGGCTATCGATACTACGCCCCCGCCACGGTGCAGCAGGTGGAGTTCATCAAAAAAGCCCAGGCTCTCGGCTTTTCCCTGGAAGATGTTAAAGAAGTCCTGACGGTTCATCAGCAGGGCCACACCCCCTGCAACGTGGTGCAGTCCCTCTTGCAACAAAAAATCGACCATCTAGAGGCCCAAATTCAGCAAATGACGACCTTTAAGGCAGAACTCGAACAGTACCGCGATCAATGGGCCAGCCATCCCCCCAAAGCCACCGAGGGCGATATTTGCCCCCTAATCGAGACCGTTTCGCTCTCCTAGCCCCTCTGCCCCACCCACTCTGGGCAGCGCCAAGGCGGAGATCGGGCCAACGCAAAGCAGTCCTAGCTTTGTTCGTCGCGTAGCCATGCAACCCTATTCCCAGGTCACGCGCTTTACCCAGTATTTGGGCGATTCGGTATATCCTTGGCGGGCATAGAACCGATGGGCTGGCAGGCGTCGGCTGTGGCTATGGACTTCCATGCGATCACATCCCCGTTCTTGGGCCATTTGGTAGGCGCGTAATTCTAGAGCGGTGCCAATGCCTTGGCCTCTGGCGTTAGGGCTAACGCAGAGATAGCTAATGCGGCAAAAATCTCCTGGCAGGGCAAGTTGCGGGATGAAGTGCAGAGATATCATCCCCACCACGGCATTCTCAACCACGGCTACAAGCAACGCAGCATCGTCGTGGCTAAGCTGGCGCTGAAGGCGGCGGGCGAGAAAGTCCAGATCAACGGGATAGCCCAAGTCATCCAGCAGGGCGGCTATCACGGCACAGTCCTCAAGGGTTGCGGGGCGCAGGTGAATGGTTGGCAATGGGTTCACAACCTCTGAAGATCCAAGGGGGCAATCGGCGCACCATTCTGAAAAACCAAAAGTTCACCGGGGTGAATGGGTGTCCACTGTTCGTTGTCCGTCAGGCTTGTCGTCGCAATTACGGCAACTCGGTCGTTGGGGGTAGTGAGTTCTTGAAAATCTACGGTGAGATCCTCATCAATCAGATGAGCCGCCGTGAAGGGAGCCTGCCGCACGATGTAGCAAAGCTTCGTGGAGCAGTGGGCAAAGAAGTGTTCGCCATCGGAGAGTAGGTAGTTGAAAATGCCGTGCTGGGCGATGGCGGCGGTGATGGCTTGCAGGGCCGCGTAGAGATCGGCGATGGGGGGCTTGCCCTGGGGGAACCGCTGGCGCAGGGTGTTGAGAATTTGGCAAAAGGCCCGTTCGCTGTCGGTTTGGCCGACGGGGCGATGTAGGCCAGGGGCTTCGGCCAAGGTGGGCACGTCGCCATTGTGGGCAAAGACCCAGTAGCGACCCCACAGTTCTCGCTTGAAGGGGTGGCAATTTTCTAGCCCCACGGGGCCCACCGTGGCCTTGCGGATGTGGGCGATCACATTCGTGGACTTGATCGGATACTGCCGCACGAGGGTCGCGATGGGGGAGGTGCTGGAGGGGTTGTCGTCTAAAAACACCCGACAGCCCAGCCCCTCAAAAAAGGCGATGCCCCAGCCGTCCTTGTGATCGTCGGTTTTGCCACCCCTGGCGCAAAAGCCCTCAAAGGAGAAGCAAATATCCGTTGGCACGTTGCAGTTCATTCCTAGGAGTTGGCACATGGCACTAGCGGCATCACTCCCGGAGAATTTTAATCGATGGAGCAGAAAGCGTCGGTGCAGCATGGCCATATCCGGCTGGATTGGACGATGAACCAGGTAGCCCAGTTGGGGACACAACCCCAGCATGGCCAAATCCGTCTGGATGGGGCACTAGAGCACCTGGCAGAGGTAGTACAGCCACAGCGGCGATGCGAGGGCAGGATCCTCCAGGCTCTTCACAGGATGTCTCTGCGTCCAGGGATAGACCTCAATGGGGCGAAACCCAAAGGCCAACTGCTCCACCTGGGCAGCAGGATGGATGTAGTAGGTTTGGAGGGCAAAATTATGGGACTCGTCCCGCAGAATCAGGTGGTCGGATTGGGCCAAGTCGCTCATCTGAATCCCCCGGTTAAACCACCGCAGCAAGCCCCACATCACCAAATCCACATAGGCGCTGAGTGGGTTGAAACTGAGGTGCAGGCGATAGTCAAACGCTTGAGCTATGCCCCGCAGGTTATGGCTCGAAAACACAAAGTAGGCTCCCGGCTTGCCAACCCGATGCACTTCTCGCAACACTTGCAGACGGTCGGCATGGGAAACGTAATCCAGGCCATTAAAGCTGAACCAGATCAGGTCAAAACTGTGGTCGGTAAAGGCTGAGAGATCCCTCGCATCCATGACCGCCAGGTTAGGCGCTTTTAAGCCCGCCCTCGCTGAGGGCGGTGCGGCTAAATCAGATCCCGCCAGGGTAGAACCAGAACAGCCCAACCGGGCACGACAGGCGGCAATCATCTCCGCCGAATAGTCAATGCCCGTATAGTCGCCGACCCTAGGCCAAAAATGCTGGGTAGTGCGCCCGCCGCCTACGCCAATATCCAGCATGGCCATGGCGGGCAAGTGATCCTTCAGCCGCTCTAAAATGCCTTGCTCAGCGGGTTGAAGTTGATGAAGCTGGCCATAGTAACGAACGAGGCTGGGCCTAGCGTAGGCGGCTTGGTTGCGATCAGCCATGGGAAAAAGGAGATAGGACAGCGCTTAGCCATATTCCCAGGTTTTGCCCTTGGTTTTGCCCCTAGTGGCCCCACAGCAGTTTGAGATCGGCTTGACGTGCTTCGGCAAGGCGCTGATCTTGATAGTGGAGTTCCTCTAGCCAGGTTCTCAGTTCGGCCTCAGAGACGAGATGAACCGACTGACCCGTGATCGGATCGTAGGCATTCCAGGCAGGGGTTCCGGCAGGGTCGTGGCTAGGCCATACCCGTGGCTCGTCCGACGCATTGAAATGGGCCAATACACTCTGCCAAACTCGGTGCAGGCGTTGAGCCCAGTCCGTTTCAGGGGATGCAGACAGACCTTGCTCCAAGGAAAATGCTGGCCAATAGGCTGTATGTACTTTCATGGTATAGTTCCTGCTCATTCTGTATATAGCCTAATTTTCTGTAGCAATAATTACAAAAACTACTATTCATGGTCTGTATGAACAAAATAGATGGATCAAGGAAACGAAGGTGATCTCCATCGCGCAGGATAGACCTAGCGACGGGCGCAACGCCTGGAAAACCCGGATACGTTACCAGAGGCAAATTTTCGTAACGGCTATGTGGCCGCTAAAGCAAACCGCCACGTCGGAATCTGGGTCGTAGCGGCGGTTGCCGTATTGGCCCGTGTAGTGAAATTCGTTGTTTTCGACTTTAAATTCCGTGGGCAAGGGCTGGGTGCAGGGGGTGCAGAAGATCATCTCCGGTTCTGGATCCTGGGTCTGGAGGTGGGGCAAATTCACATTCCAAAAGCAGCCCGGTGAGAGAGGTTCCGCCATCAGGGTACGGATTACCTTTGTCGCCAACTGGCTGGCCAAGCCCCAGTTGATGGGCTGGCGATTGTGGATGTAGTGGGAAATGGCGATGCCGGGAACCCTCAGCAGGGCCGCTTCTCGCACAGCGGCGACGGTGCCCGACACATATAAATCTGCCCCCATGTTGCCTCCGGCATTGATGCCTGACAAAACCCAGGTGGCCTCAGGACACAGGTGCCCCAAGGCCACACGGGTACAGTCGGCGGGGGTGCCCCCAATGGCAAAGGCGCGGTCGTCGCGGGGGTGAATGGCAATCGGCCCACCCCGGTTCATCTGGTGGCTACAGCCGGAGAGGTGCTGATCCGGCGCAACCACCCAAGTCGGCTGATCGGCCAGGGCATCGCGCAGGGCTTGAATACCGGGGGCATCAATACCGTCGTCGTTAGTGAGAATCAGGGGCATGGATGGAGGGTTGGAAAGGCCAAAACCATCCTAGGCCAACCAGCGGGCTACATCCTTGGCGTGGTAGGTGAGGATGAGATCCGCCCCGGAGCGCTTGAAGCTGGTCATGGTTTCCATCACGATCTTTTGCTCGTCTACCCAACCCTTGAGGGCGGCGGCTTTCACCATGGAATATTCGCCAGACACGTTGTAGGCGGCGACGGGTAGGTTGGTGGCTTCCTTCACCCGCCAGATGATGTCCATGTAGGCCAGGGCGGGCTTCACCATCAGCATGTCGGCCCCTTCGGCCATGTCGAGCTCAATTTCCTTCAGGGCTTCGGTGCCGTTGGCGGGATCCATCTGGTAGGTGCGGCGGTCGCCAAACTGGGGCGCACTCTCGGCGGCATCCCGAAACGGCCCATAGTAGGCGGAGGCATACTTGGCGGCGTAGGAGAGAATCGGGGTATCGCTGAAGCCCGCCTCATCCAGACCGCTGCGAATGGCCTGCACAAAGCCATCCATCATGCCGGAGGGGGCAATGATATCCGCGCCCGCCTGG
Source organism: Phormidium sp. FACHB-1136 (assembly GCF_014697375.1). Taxonomy (GTDB): domain Bacteria; phylum Cyanobacteriota; class Cyanobacteriia; order Phormidesmidales; family Phormidesmidaceae; genus Nodosilinea. Next base: position 188,230 of record NZ_JACJRS010000001.1, on the reverse strand, counting down.
GCCTGGGATACAGCGGTTTTCTTCAGCAGTTCCAGGGTGGGATCGTTCAGCACCCGTCCGCTGAGGTCGCCCACTTCCAAATAGCCGCAATGGCCGTGGGAGGTGTATTCGCACAGGCAGGTGTCTACAATGACCAGCAGGTCGGGGACGGCTTCTTTCACCGCTGTGGTGGCCCTTTGCACAATGCCGCAATCGTGCCAAGCCCCGGTGGCGTCGGTATCTTTATCGGTGGGAATGCCAAACAAAATAATGGCGGGAATGCCCAAATCGTAGACTTCCTTGGCTTCTTCGACGATCTTATCCACCGAAAGTTGGTAGACCCCCGGCATGGACGAGACTTCCTTGGCCACGCTTTCCCCCGGCACCGCAAACAGCGGATAGATCAAATCCGCCTGGGTGACGATATTCTCTTGCACCATGCGGCGAAGTTGAGGATGCTGACGCAGACGACGGGGACGATGGGTGGGGAACATGGGTGTGAGGTGCCAGATCCGGCAGCGACAGAAACGTAAAGATATCTAAAACTAAACCGCTATTGGGGAACGAAAACAAGCCATTGGTTACGTTCTGTAACCTGGGGGGTAGTCGCAAAAGATAGGCAAAACAGAGGCCAGAAGGGGTTAGGGCGGGGCTAAGACGGGGTTGACGGATTCCGCCTCCGGGCCTTAGAGCGTTCCTCTTCACCCATGAGAAACACTAAATAGAATCGTCGTCGCAGAATTGGGATCGACCAGCGCAAATCAATGGGATGCCGTTTGCGCGTGTTGGCAACCAACGCCGATTGTAGGGCTAACCGCTGCTCCTCGCTAAAGGAGTGAGCTATGTTGGCGGGCATGGCCCCTAGGAGCCGTTCTAGCGCCCATTTCGAGCCATCGGTGGTTTTTTCTGGGGGCATAAGCTGACCTTGGGAGACAGGGCTGATCTTGGGAGACAGGATTGAGTTCTACCGGTATTGTTGTACAACAAGCCATGCTTCCACCGTCCAACAGGTTCCGCTCGTTAAACGGCTTTCCCAGGTAGCCTTGGGTTTTGGATCCTACCTAAACAACAAAAAATATCCCCAAAAACTATCGCTTTGCCGATAAAGCTATGCTACTATTGGTAACCGTGCTTGAGATTTAATTCTGACGGCACATTCCCTACGGGTCGCTAGCTCAGCGGTAGAGCACTCGGCTTTTAACCGATTGGTCCTGGGTTCGAATCCCAGGCGACCCATTTTTAACTGGCATATCAACCGACATATTTTGAGTAAGCCTGTGATGTGTCATTAGGTATCAATGTAAGGACGTTTCGCCAGTCCAGTTGGCTCGGTCACAGTTCTTCGTTGGTCTCCTCTCTGGCAACCTATTCGTTTTCCGGCTTGCCCTTGAGCCCTCACCCTAAATCCATCTCCCCTGGGTCGATGAACTTTGATCTTTCGTAGCCCTAAGCACCGATGGCCAGGGAGGGGGAGGATTCGATCCAGCGGTCTAAGAAGGCTCTGGCGGCGGGGGAAAAGGCTTTGTCTTGGCGATAGGCCAACTGCCACTGCCCCTGGAGGGTCAGTTCTGGCACCGAGAGAACCGTGAGGTTGGCATCGAGGGCGGTGATGCAAAAGGCGGGCAGGAGAGCCAGTCCCAGATTGGCCATCACACTGGCTTTGATCGATTCATTGCAGCTTAGCTCTAGGTTGCTGCGCAGGGTGAGGCCGTGGGCTTTAAAGACCGCCTCTAGGCGCTGGCGGGTGCTGGATTCTGGCTCTCGGAGGATCCAGTTGGCCTGGGCGAGGTCGGTGAGGGTGAGGGTTTTGCGCTGGGCTAGGGGGTGGCTGGTGGAGGCGACGACCCGCAAGGGCGACTGGGCATAGGGCACCGTGGCCAGGTTAATGGAGGTGGGGGGCAGGCTAAAGAGGTAAAAATCGTCTTCGTTTTGGCGGAGTCGTTCCTGGAGTTCGGCATCACTGCCCACATGCAACGACACCTCCAGACCGGGATATTGCTCTAGGAAGGGCTTAAACTGCTCCACCAAGAGGCACTTGCCGCTTTCCACCGTGGCTAGCTTGACGGTGCCCGCCTCTACCCCCTGAAAGGCCAGCAGGGTTTGATCTAAATGCTGAAGTTGCCGCAACACCTGGTGACACGTATTCAGCAATGCCTCACCCGCCGCCGTGAGGTGCAACTGCCGACCGATGGTTTCCACGAGGGGCAATCCTACCGTTTTCGACAATTGCTTGATCTGAATGGAGACCGTGGGCTGGGTGAGATACAGTTCGGCGGCGGCTTTGGTGTAGTTACGATGCCGTGCCACCGCCTCAAAAACTTCCATTTGGTGCAGGGTAATTCCCTTGGTGCTGAGCAAGGATGCCGTCATGGTTGGGCCGAGCTATCAAAGGACTCCTCTACTTTAGCAACTTTTTTGTTTCTAAAGTAGACTTTTCTCAATCGTTGGCGAAAGGTAGCGCGCGCGTGGGTTCCTATGGGTGAGATCGGCAGCGCCATGGTACTAAAAGCGCTATGGCATTAAAAAAGGAGGGATCCAACGGGATCCCTCCTTGCCTATTCAAATTTGGCCCGTTGAATACGGATCCGCTCTGTTGCTGTTAGGCGTCAGTCCGGTTCCCTAGACTTCCTCTAGGCGAGCATAGAAGACGCCTTGCACCTTAATGTCCACGGGCTCAGCGGTGCCCATGTCGGTGTCGGAGGGTTGTTCGGCCTCGAAGGTGCCGCCAATTTCGCCCGTGCTGCCGTCGATCTTAGAAATCCGTAAGGACATGTGGCCAACGCCGATATCGAAGGCTTTAACGGTTTCTGCTACATACTCGTCGCCACTGGCGGGCAGGGCAACGGCGGTGTCATAGCCGGTGGTCAAACCGCGAGCCTTGGGATCGAGGAAGTTGGAGGTGCGGTAGGAGGGCACCTTATAATCGCCTTCAAAGTCGGTGGAGGTGGTGAGGGCACCCAGACCGGGCTGAGATTGGGCCACTAGACCTTTCACCGTGAACAGGAAGGGTTCCTGTTGGCCACCGGGCAACTGGACGGTGATGGCCTGGAAGTCAATGCCGCCTGTTTCGCTGAAGATCAGGCTACCGTCGCCTTCAACGGTGAGATCCCCCCGCACCTGATCCAGACTGGATGTGTAGCGGGTGAGCACTTTACCGGGAACGTAGGTGGCTTCCTGACGCTTGGAGGTGGGCTCTTCCTTCACAAAGTAGGCGGTGGGCTCAATGCACATGCCCACGATTTCATACTTCTTGCCCGCCTCTAGGGGAAGGCTACCTCGGGTCATTTCGGAGAGCTGGGGGCACTTGTTGGCTAGGCCCGTATTTCGGATTTGGTCATAGGTTAGGGGCACAGTGCTAGTGGCGGTGGGAGCCTCACTACAGGCCGTGATCACGCTTAGGCAAATGGCCAACAGCGCAACGATAAAGGCGCGATACCTCATTGTCTACCTCAAATCAGCATTTAATAAAAACGTAGGAGCCACTTACTGCCTTAGAGATTGTTGAACAGCTAGAGGGCTGACCCCGCACCATAGGCAGGCTGCCTGCAAACCAAGGAACAGACGCTTCGGGAGCGACCATCGTCCTGTTAAGTGCTGTACAATCCCCAGTCGTAGAACCTCAAGTAAGCATTCTACATGGCTTCAGGCTTCTTTCTCAGAATTCTCCTATCATTGGTCAACGCTGTTCCTAGGTGACTGGAAGCCCCCTGGGGCGGTGGTTGCCGGGGGGGCTATTTCTTAACATCGTGTAAAGATCCGTAACGCTGCGGTGGAACAGAATGCCAAGCATTAAGCTATTTAACGAACCCTAGGCTTGACCCTATGACTGAACCCGTTTCCATTGAGTCATTGACAGGGGCGGTGGAGATTGTGCCCCAGGATTTGCAAGCGATTGCCACGGCGATTGATCGGGCGGCCCAGGTGCGTGATGGAGATAGTGTGGCCCTGTTGGCCTTACTTCGCCTTTTGGAACAGCGCCACCGTGAGATCTGTGAAACTCAGTTTCGGGATGCCCTGCCCAATAATCGCCACACCCTCTACACCCTGCTGCGTGACATTGAGGTGCATGGTGGCTGGCCCTACATTCAGCGCATGAAACTGCGATCCCTGCTGGCGAACTATCCCGGCCTGGATGCGTCTACAGAGACAGAGGCGATCCCCTGTGTTGAAAGGGAGGGCGCTGGCCCCAGTTCCCTTGACCGGGAGGATGCCAACCCCGATGAATTCCAGTAACATAGCGCCCCATGGGAACAGAACAGTCCACGAAGTATTCCACCGAACATGCATCTGTTTCAGCCAACGTTACGGATTAATCGGGTAAGCATGGTCAAGCAACCGTTGGTCGCCAAGGGTTTAGGGTTCGTGTCAAGGGGGCAAGATCGGGGCTGGATATCCCGGTTCTGGGGTGGGCAGCGGATGTACAGGCTGGCGATCCAGGGTCTGCTTCTGGCCACAGGGTTGGCGGGGTTGGGGCTGCCCCGTCCAGCCCAGGCGCTAAATGCCTACTGCCAAGTCACCCAGGCGGAGGCGGAGGCCAAGGAAGAATTGCGACGGGCGGCCTTTAGCGGCAACGCCACGGCCCAGCCGCAGTATCAGGCTATGGTGCGCCAACAGGCCGAGAACCTGCGCCGTTGTCGAAGCCAGCAGTGGCCCCAGCGGCAGGCGGTCTGGCTACGGCTCTACCCCTGCGACCTTCAGCCCGGAGTGCTGGAGGCGGTCATGGATCGCATCGTTAACCTGGGCTACAACGAAGTCTATGTGGAAGCCTTCTACGGTGGGCAGGTGCTCTTGCCCCAGGCCGACAACCCCACGGTTTGGCCGTCAGTGGTGCAGTCTCCCGGCTACGAGCGGCGGGATTTGCTAGCAGAGGCCATCGAGAAAGGGCGCTATCGGGGGCTACGGGTGGATGCCTGGGTCTTTACCCTGAATTTTGGCTACCACTATGCCCTGCGGCAGGATCGGCAACAGGTGCTGGCCCTTAACGGACGGGGGCAAACCACCCAAGCCTTTGCCAAGGCCGGGGAATCGAGCAACCCCGATGAAGTCTTTATCGATCCCTACCATCCCCAAGCCCAGGCCGACTATGCCCGGATGCTGACGGCCATTTTGCGACGGCGACCCGATAGCGTTCTGTTCGACTATGTGCGCTATCCCAGGGGAGTGGGGGCCAACTCGGTTGTAGACAGCGTAGATGACCTGTGGATCTACGGCCCAGCCTCGCGGGAAGCCTTCTTGCAACGGGCGAGCAACCAACAGGGGCGGGAACTGATGCGGCGCTACATCAGCCGAGGGGGGCTCGAAAATCGCGACATTGAGGATGTGCGGACCCTCTACCCCCATGAGGCCGAACCCCTCTGGCAAACCCGCCCGCCCACTCCCCGTCAACCCAATCAACCGCAGTCTTCTGCAGACGCCCTGCGGCCCCAATTTCAGCGGGAACTGTGGCAACTGGCGGTGGCCCATGCGGTGCAGGGGGTGGTGGACTTTGTGAAAATGGCGGAGGAGCAATCCCGTCGCGGTGGGGTGCCCTCCGGGGCGGTCTTTTTCCCCGATGGTAACCAAACCGTTGGCACCGGGGGCTACGATTCCCGCCTGCAATACTGGGAACGCTTTCCTACCACCATGGCTTGGCATCCCATGGCCTATGCGGTCTGTGGCCACACGGGCTGCATTTTAGACGGCATTCGGCGGGTGATTTCCATGGCTCCAGCCAATTCACGACCGCTGATTATGCCCGCTATCGCCGGAACCTGGGGCCAGCCCACCCACAACCGCCCCGCCTTAGAAACCCAAATGGAGGCCATGCGACGGGCCTTGCCAGAAATCAACGCCGTTAGCCATTTCGCCTACTCTTGGCAGGATCCAGAGTTTGACCGGGTGCGGAAGTTTTGTTCCCTAACGCGGCCATAGCTCGCCCCGCCAACCATCCCGTCGTCCAGGCGTTTTGGAAATTAAACCCGCCCGTAATGCCGTCGATATCGAGAATTTCCCCGGCAAAGTGAAGTCCTGGACAGCGGCGACTTTCCATGGTTTTGAAGTCCACCTCCTTCAGCGCCACCCCACCACAGGTGACAAACTCGTCCTTAAACACCCCCTGACCATCGATGGCGTAACGACCCTGGGTGAGTTCCGTGACCAAGGCTTGCAACTGCCCTTTGCTGAGGTTGGCCCAGGTGAGGTCGCGGTCTAGCCCCACTCGCTGCTGAAGCAGATAGAGCCACAGCCGCCGGGATAGGGCTGGAAAAGGTGAAAAGCTAATCACCAGCCGCTTCCCTTGGGTCTGTTTCAAATTCAGCAGGGTTTGCCGCACTTGGTCTTGGCTGAAATCGGGCAACCAGTTAACACCGAGATTGGCCCGATAGCGCTGGCGATGCAGACCCACCGCCCCAAAGGCCGACAGTTTGAGGATGGCGGGGCCACTCAGTCCCCAGTGGGTGAGCAGCAGGGGGCCGCGCTGCTTCAGGGGCTTGCCGTCGTCCAAGGGTAAGATCAGGGCTACATCTTCCACCGATACCCCTGCTAAGGCGTGCAGTTCGGGATCCCTGACGGTGAAGGTAAACAGCGACGGTACCGGGGGCACCAGGGTATGGCCGAGGGACTGGGCCAGTCGATAGCCCAGGTTGCTGCTGCCCGTGGCCAACAGCAGGCGATCACACCGCCAGGAGGTTCCGCCCTTCACCGCTACGGTAAAGCCGTCTTCAGCCTGGGGGATACCCGTCACGGCTATCCCTCGATGGAGCACAATGCCCAGCCGCCGCACCTCCCCCAGTAGCCCCTCGACGATGGTGGCGGAATCGTCCGTGGTGGGGAACATGCGGCCATCGGCCTCGGTTTTCAGGGCAATGCCCAGCCGCTGAAACCAGGCGATGGTGTCCCTGGGCTGAAACTGACTGAAGGGGCCACGCAGGGCACGGCTCCCTCGGGGATAGTGGTTGACCAGCACCGCCGGATCGAAACAGGCGTGGGTGACATTGCAGCGCCCGCCGCCAGAAATTCGTACCTTGGCCAGGGGTTCCCGCCCCGCCTCAAATAGGTGAACGGTGGCCGAGGGGGCCGCTTCGGCGCAGGCAATCGCCCCAAACACCCCCGCTGCTCCGGCCCCGACGACAATCACTTGGGCAGACTGGGATGGGGGCATGGGATGGGGCATGGGATGGGGGGGCGGACAATCGAAATTGGATCGTCAAAATCGGGAAATCTAAACTTGAGCGATCCCTAGAATACCTGCTCGATTTCGGCGATTTCGGGAATAAATTCCCGCAGACGACGCTCGATTCCCATGCGGAGAGTCATGGCAGAGCTAGGGCACGATCCACAGGCTCCTTGCAGGCGCAGTTTTACAATCGGGCCATCGATTTCCACCAGTTCCACGTTGCCGCCATCGGCCAGCAAGTAGGGCCGCAGCTCATCCAGCACCTGTTCAACATTGACGGAGGTTAGGGCGAGGGTTTGCATAACAGAGTCCTTCGGTGAGGGGTAAACGGTTCTCCTATTGTAAAGATATCCCTGCGGCTGCAACCGTTGAATTCATCAAGGGCGGCGATAGATCGGCCCCGTGCCAGGGCTAGGGGGGCGATTATTCTTCAGCAAAAAGAGTATTCGCCTACGGAAATCTGGGATAAGCTTAGGGCGATATCCACCCATTCGGGGGATGTTCGCTGCTCCCACTCAGTTGTATGCGTATGAAGTGGCCCTTCCCGATTCAGTCTTCCCCCATTCGGCACTTGCCCTCCCGTTTGCTGCTGGCCCTGCTGGGTACTGCCCTAGCCACAGCCACGGTGACCCTCCCCCCTCGTCAGACGGTACAGGCCCAACAGGTGGCCCTGGGCAGTTCCGCCATGCTGTGGACCCAGGCGTCTTTTCCGGTAGAAAATTTCCAGACCTACACCTCTCCCTTTGGTTATCGGCGCGATCCCTACAGCGGTTCCCAGCGCTTCCACTACGGCCTAGACCTAGCGGCCCCCAACGGCAGCTACATCCGCAACTGGTGGGCCGGGGAAGTGCTCTGGGTCGAGGACGATGGAGCCTGCGGTACCTCCATTGCCATCCAATCTGGGGAATGGACTCATATCTATTGCCACATGCATGGCCGAGTGGAGGGCAGCGGCCAAAGCCAGATGTTGATTGATCGCGAGGGCGGCATTCAACTGCGCCCAGGGCAAACTGTTCCCGCTGGAGCCCGCATTGGCCGGGTGGGGATGACGGGCCGTACCACTGGCCCCCACCTGCACTGGGGCATGAAATACCAAGGCAACTGGGTCGATCCAGCCTTGGTGCTCCAGGCCATGTACCTCAGTCAGCAAGCGACTCGATAGGCGATGTCAGGCAGAATGGTGAGGGGGGCGAGGGGCATCCGCAACCTGGGGCTTGGGCTGGTGATGGGCCTAGCGCTTTTGCTGAATGGCTGCTTTCAGGCCGACCTCACCCTCCGGTTTGACCACCACCACCACGGCCAGTGGATCCAGACCATCGCCCTCGGCGAGCGCAACCTGGCCTTTGCCAGCGATGCCCTTCGTCCTTGGCTTCAGCAGATTCGCACCCCGGTACGGCAACTGGGGGGTCACCTGCGCCAAACCCCAACCACCATCGAGATCACGGTGCCCTTCAGCACCCCGGCGGATTTGACGGCACGCTTTAACCAGGTTTTGGCAGATCCGTCGCCTGGGGAAAACGTTGGTTCACTCCCTGGGGCGATCAAGGAAGCCCCTGTCGCCACGGCGGTTACCCTGCCCGCCCTAGGAACGGTGCCCTTTCATCTCGAAACCCAAGAGCGCAACTGGGGGCTATTCAGCCAGGTGTGGTTGCGGTACGACCTGGATTTGCGTGGGGTGGAATTCCCCTCGGATGCGACCCTCGGCGGCGACGTTCTCCTACCCGATCCCGTGGCCTTTAGGGTGCAGGTGCCTTGGGGCATCAGCGCGGTCGAAACGGACAGCCTTGCCCCTACCCAAACCGACCCCAGTGGATCCCAGTGGATCCTACCCCTAGGGGACAAGAGCCATATCGATGTACGCTTTTGGCTACCCAACTGGATTGGACTGGGGGGCGTGATCCTGACGGTCGTCGTGCTGATGGGCTATGGGATGCGCTATCGCTGGCTGGGGCCACCCCGATGAGTAAGATAGACCTAGACACAGTGAACCCTTACAACGCAAGGCTATGAAACAAATTAATTTCGTTGTCATTTTTGTCATTGCTCTGGCCCTGGTTTTGTTTGGCATCGAAAACACCGAACCCGTGCTCATCCACATTGCCAAGGGGCTAGATGTGGAAGCCCCCCTCTGTGTGGAGTTGATGATGGCCATGGGCATTGGGGCGGTGCTGGCCTGGGTGTTTAGCGTCTGGGCACAGGTGCAGAGCTATTTTTCCGTGGGGCAACAGGCCAAACAGCGGGAACTGCGCATCCAAGAACTCGAACAAGACGTGGAGCGCTACCGGGTGGAACTGGAGGAACAGAGCCTTTTGCTACCGGCCTCTGCCCCCAAGGCCGAGGGACAAAGCTAGGATAGACCCAGAGACTTGGGGATCGCTGGAGCGTCTGTGGTTAGATCCTGAAGTCTGAGTTACGATTCCTGGACTTTTCTAGTGCCGCCCCATGCAAAATACTTGACTCTATGGCCTCCTCCTCCCTTGCCCAAACCGCCATCGCCTTCCTCATTGACCTGGCCGAACGGGGCGAAATCGACCCCTGGGATGTGAAGGTGATCGACGTGATGGATCGGTTTCTCACCAGTCTGCACGACCAGGCCGAATCCCTCGCCCAGCAAGGCCGCACCCCCTACGAAGCCAACCTCTCCGAGTCGGGCCAAGCCTTTCTCTATGCCTCCATGCTAGTGTTGCTGAAGGCCGATTCCATGGTGCGCAGCGAGGTCGAGGAGGACGAGGCCCTTGAGGAGGACGGATTCTGGCCGGAGGAAGATCTGGCAACCGTGCCCCTGCCCCGCAACCTAGAGCGCCATCTCCATCGGCGGGCGGTGGCGGTACCCCCCAAACGGCGGCGAGTCACGCTAACCGAGCTTATCCAACAACTCGAAGCCATGGCCGAGGTGATGGCCGAACACCAGCCCCGCAGCCGGATGCGCCGCGCCAAACCCCAGGCCAAACGCCAAGCCGTACGCGCCATTGCCCAACTGGCCCACCAGGAAAACCTCTCGGAAATCGCCGCCGCCCTAGAGCAGTTCCTCGATGCCTACTGGGATACCCTAGAGGACGACCATCCCTGCTGGCTAGATTTTGAGCAGTTGATCCAAGCTTGGCCCGACTTTCAGCCAGAGGAGTTGAAAACCGCCCATCACTTTGCCACCGCCGCCGAAGCCGATACCCACGAACGGGTGGGAGTGTTTTGGGGCCTGCTGTTTCTCTCGGCCCAGTCCAAGGTAGAGCTTTCCCAACAGGTGTTCTACCGCGACCTGCGGGTACGCAACCTCAACCGATCTCCCCTCAGCGTCGAGGAAGCGGGACTCGAACCCTTTATCCTGCCCGATTAGTCCCAAAGAGGATAGTTGTGGCACTCCATGGCCCACCGTTAGGCCGCCGGGGACGTATGCGCTTTATCCCTTTATGAGAACTTTCTGAAGTTTGCCAGGTTATTCGGAAAGCTATTTTTCTGTGTTGATAGCATAGGTGGACGCTTTAGGTAATTTTTCTGACAGTTTAGGGGGGCAGTTGCGGATTTACTCATGCCATAGCTGCCCTCTAGACTAAATGACTTCAGAAGGTATCGTCCTAAGGGCTCCGTTCCTGTCAATCGTTTTGCCGTAAAGTTTCGCCGTAAAGTTTAAGGACTGTAATTTTTATGAAAGCGATGATTCTGGCGGCTGGGAAAGGGACTCGGGTGCGTCCTATCACCTACACCATTCCCAAGCCGATGATTCCAATTATGCAAAAGCCAGTGATGGAGTTTTTGCTAGAACTCTTACGGCAGCATGGGTTTAACCAGGTGATGGTCAACGTCAGCCACCTGGCCAACGAAATTGAAGGCTACTTCCGGGATGGCCAACGGTTTGGGGTAGAAATCGCCTATTCCTTTGAGGGACGCATCGAAGACGATGGCCAACTGGTGGGCGATGCCATTGGTTCGGCGGGCGGAATGCGCAAAATTCAAGACTTCTCCCCCTTCTTTGACGGCACCTTCGTGGTGCTCTGCGGCGATGCCCTGATTGACCTCGACCTCACCGAAGCGGTGCGCCGCCACCGGGAGAAAGGATCCATCGCCACCATCATCACCAAAACCGTGCCCCTCAAGCAGGTACCCAGCTACGGGGTGGTGGTCACCGACGAAACCGGACGGATCAAATCCTTCCAGGAAAAACCCTCCGTGGAAGAAGCCCTCAGCACCGAAATTAACACCGGGATCTACATCTTCGAGCCAGCGGTGTTCGACTATATCCCCTCCGGCGTACCCTTCGACATTGGCGGCGATCTCATGCCCCGCCTAGTGGCCAACAACGCCCCCTTCTACGGCATTCCCATGGAATTTGAATGGGTAGACATTGGAAAAGTGCCCGACTACTGGCGCGCCATCCAGGACGTGCTCACCGGGGTAGTCAACCTGGTGGATATCCCAGGGCAAGAAATTCGCCCCGGCGTCTATGTGGGCCTAAACGTGAAGGCTAACTGGGACAACATCCACGTCGAAGGCCCCGTCTACATCGGTGGCATGACCCACATTGAAGACGGAGCCACCATCATTGGCCCCAGCGCCATCGGCAACAACTGCGAAATTTGCAGCGGATCCATCGTAGACAAGAGCGTGATTTTTGAATACTCCCGCATTGGCCCCGGTGTGCGTCTGGTGGATAAGCTAGTGTTTGGCCGCTACTGCGTTGATAAAACCGGAGCCTCCATCGACATGAAAGCCGCTGCCCTCGACTGGCTGATCACTGACACCCGCCAAGATGTCCCCGCCGATCTGCCCGCCGAGCACCGCACCATTGTGGAACTCCTAGAGCAACACATCTAGGACAGGGCATTCACGGCGTAGAACCGACAATTTTGTCTACCGCTCGTCCAGGCAAGGGGCTTAATCCCCTTGCTCCACAGATACGGAAACAACACAATATTGATTAGATATACGGAAGCGGTGGGATTTGAACCCACGAGGGAAGGTTTACTCCCCTACCTCCTTAGCAGGGAGGCGCTTTCGACCACTCAGCCACGCTTCCAAGGAATAGTCTTTGGCTAGTGTAGCAGAGACCGCCCTAGCCGACTACTGTTTTGATGGAGAAAACGGAATTTCCTCGGCTCCCCCCGCCTGAACCCACGGAGTTTTGGTAGGATAAGTTCAATCCATCGGGGAATTAGCTCAGTTGGTAGAGCGCTGCGATCGCACCGCAGAGGTCAGGAGTTCGAATCTCCTATTCTCCATTCTCTCAAACTGTACGTTCGCACGCTAAATGTCGTGATTCGCAGAACGGGTTGTTCAAGCACTCGATGTAACGGGTCAAGCCACTCTCTGTGCCCACCGCCTCATGACGTTTGCTGGGAACGACCGTGACATAGGCGTCCCAATAATCCGTGTAAACTTTGTCACATTGGCGATGGACCCCTGGGAGAGACTCCCGGTAGTGCATTAGTCTACGGGGCAGAGAAAAATGATAGCGCATTAATCTACAGGTCAGAGAAAAATTAGCCCGAAACAGTGATCTACTCCCGTAATACCAATCCGACATGAAGTTGAGCATAATAGGGGATGACGTTCGAGAGGGTAGAAAGGATGGCCCGTCCCTTCGTGATTGAGGTTGGTGAAAGCGAAACCTTTCTGGAGAAAAGCCTGAAGCAGGCGAAAACGGGATTTCGCAAAGAGCGGTTGCAGATGCTGTGGTGGATCAAGACGAAGCAAATCCGGTATCGGCAGGAGATTGGTGAGCGGTTGGGGCGCAGCCCTGCGACGATTAGCCGCTGGCTGTTGTTGTATCGTCAAGGGGGCTTAGCCGCACTGCTGGAGGAAAAGAAAGCACCCGGAGCGGAGCCCCAGATTCGGGGGGAGGTGCTGGAGAAACTGAACCAACGTCTGGCGTCGGAGGAGGGCTTTCGCCGTTATGGGGCAATTGTGGTGTGGCTGGAGCAGGAGTGTGGTCTGACGGTGCAGTATGAGACGGTACGACAGTTTGTGCGCAACAAACTGCAAGCCAAACTCAAAGTGCCCCGTCCCCAGAGCGTAAAGCCGTCTCCAGAGGCGATAGCGACGTTTAAAAAAAACTCAGTCTCGCCCTGATGGCCCTGCAATCGATGCTGAACCTGCCCACGATTCGGTATCTGGTGCAGGACGAAAGCCGGATTGGGTGCAAAACCGAGACGGGGCGAGGGATCACCGCCAAGGGTGTCAAACCCATCGCCAAGGTGGATTGGCCTCGGGAAGCCTTCTGGCTCTATGGGGTGGTTGACCCGGTGAGTGGATGGCACTGGAGCCAAACCCACCCCCATCTGAATCAGACCCATTTCCAACAATTCCTCGATGACCTCTCCCGTGCCCTAGGCGACTCGGTGGTGGTGATGCAACTCGACCGGGCCCCGGCCCATCGAGCCAAGGCCATCCAGTGGCCCGAAAACATCATTCCCCTCTTCCAACCACCCCATTGTCCCGAACTCAACCCCATAGAACGCTTCTGGCCGCACCTCAAAGCCACCTGGAAAGGCGAGAACTTCCCCTCCCTCAACGCGCTTCAACAGCGGGTGGAGGAGGAACTCGCCCGTCTAACCCCGGAGCAAGTGCAGTCCATCACGGGGTATGACTTCATTCTCGATGCCCTACTCCAAGCGAAATTCCAGAAAGCAGCCTGAATTGTGCTCAGCTTCATTTTGTATTGGTATTACGTTACCAATTTGCAGGAGTAAATTCATAGCAATAGCTATGAAAGCATAGCGTCATCGCTGTCATGGCTGTCGTTCTAGCCAGCCGCGCATTTTGCCGGGGTTCAGCAGACCGTAGGGATCTACCTGGGCCTTGAAGTTCACCTGGGCCTGATCCACCTGTTTCATGCCGCCATCTTCGAGTAGGTAGGTGTGGGGGTTGGCGATGAAGGCTCCATGGTCTTCGTGGTAGCGGATGATTTCGTTGAGGCGATTTTCGGTGGTGTAGCGGACAAGTTGCAATGCCGCCGGACAAACCCGCCCCCCGATGCGCAGAAATTCCAAATGCATCAACACCTCATCGCCAAAGTGGTGATAGAAATGTTCGACGCCTTTTAGCTCGGCGTCGTAGGGAAAGATCGTTTGCAGGTAGGTCAATGTGGGGTCAACACTGCGGGCATGGAGGGTGGTGTGGTTCCAGGTAAATTCCACCAGTAGGGTACCTTTCCTCGCTTCCTGGGCAGATTTTTGGCAAGTTATGGTGCCGTCCAATTCTTTCACCAGTTCTCCAAAAAGTTCCAGAGACGGTTCCGCAATCATCACAAAGGCCGCCGCCTTGCCCTCCGGTAGATGGGCCTGAAGCGCCCCAAAGTAGCTGGGTACAGGCCAAGCAAACACGGTGATGAGCTTTTTGATCAGCCCGTCCGATTCCCCTAAAACCTGGCTAAACCGAGCTGCTGTCATAAAATCGTCAAACACCACAATGGCCTCGGCCCAGGGGTAGGCTGGCCCCAGGGGAATTTCCAACTCGGTGATGATGCCATTGGTGCCGTAGGCGTGGTTCACCTGCTGCACCGCATCGCCCCGCAGCTCAATCACGCGGGGACTGTCCTCCATCGTCACCACCCGCACGGCATTGAGGTTGCCCCGATCTCGCAGTTGGCCGTAGGTAATCGACCCCATGCCGCCGCTGCCGCCCGCAATAAATCCGCCCATGGTGGCCGTTCGGTAGGTAGAAGGGGCCATCCGCAGTTCCCAACCTGTTTCCCGTGCCGCCCGATCAATCGCCGCCAACTTGGCCCCCGGCTCCACACAGGCCATCCCCGGCTTCACCCACTTCACCTGGTTCATGGCGCTCATGTCCAACACCACCCCAGCCGCCAGGGGAATGCACTGGCCATAGTTACCCGTACCTGCCCCCCGCACCGTCAGCGGCACCCGATCCACCACGCAGCGCTGGGCCACCTGGATCACCTCGGCTTCCGTTTTGGGCCGCACCACCAGATCGGCAACATAGCCCGCCAACTGCCCCTGGAGCACCGGACTGAAGTGGTAGTAGTCCTTCGATAATTTCTCAAGCTGGCTGGGATCCCGCACCACCTCAATGTTGCCCAAGGAGCGTGCGAAGGTGTCCCAGTTGATGGGCGAAGGGGCGCTAGCAATGGTCATAGACGCGGATTGGTTAAAAGCAGTCCTTTTAGTGTAGGTAGCTGGGGGCGAGAAGGCTACCGCTCGGTCAGAGGGATGGAGAAACGCGAGATTGAACAGCAAGATCCCTGGATCCTTTAAAAACCCAGGGATCTCGTCGTGAGGTGAGGTTGCGTATGATCGGTGCGTTTCTCAGCTAACACCCCAGTGCAGCGGATTGACAGGCAACGAGGGCTAGAGCTAAAATAAATAATATTTATTGGGGAATAAGGTTATGACAAAAAAACTTGTGGCAAATGAATTAAGTATTAGGAATATTGTTGAGTGTGACGGCGATATCTATGAAGTAAAAGAAAAGGATTTTGTTATACAAGGGCACCTCGAAAAATACAAATCTTATTGAGAATGGGCACGAGACTCCAATGGTTCCAGGCTCTTCAGATTCGCAATAAGGCAATTAATCGAGGTGCCCACAAGGTAGTGGTGGCTCAACCGTGAAGTTGGTTTTAGAAAATATAAATACCAATTCACAAAAAAATCTATCTGTAAATGCTGATTTTGAATTTACAACCTTTGATGTTACAGAAGAAGAATTTGACTATGTGTATGATGACGGAGATTCACTTTTTACAACGGATGGTCAAGCTTTTCCAGTTGAAAAAGTTGTAAAAGAAATTCTTGCATTGATTCCACAAGTTGAAAAGTTTAGGGTGCTGATGTTAGATAATGAGATTTACAAAATTTTATTGCCCAGGTAGTCCTATTTCGTACAGGCTAGAGGGCACCTCGGAAAATACGGATTTTATTGAGAACGCCTACGAGAGGCTAACGGTTTCAGGCTCCAGAAACTCGCAATAAGGCAATTAATCGAGGTGCCCTAGAGAATAATCAGGCGACCCTGAAGACCTTACGGCAGTAGATTGCTGTTTCTGGTTGATTTTTCTCTGGCCCGTAGATTAATGCACTACCACATCCCGCTAACAAAATTTGCCCAGGCAAGGAGACAAGAAATGAGCACCGTGAACATTGAGTTTGTACTATCTGATGGATCAACGGTTTCACTTAGCGGAGAAGAGGGTGAGACACTCCTAAATTTAAAATTTAAATATCCTGAACTTGCTAATTTGGAATTTGCTTGTGAAGGCGCAATTGCTTGTACAACTTGTCATGTCATTGTAGATGAACCTCACTTCCCTATGACAGGAGGAATCTCGGATGACGAAAATGATATGCTTGACTTAGCTTATGGACTATCTAAAACATCTCGCCTCGGTTGCCAGGTGAGGCTAACACAACAATTAGAGGGAGCAGTCTTTACAATTCCTCGTAAGAACCGAAGCTAGGAACAGCCCGATTGCAGCTTAAGCTTGAGAACCTGGAAAACCTACTAAAGTAGAATGGCACTGACGTAAGCCCTATCAAGCGGCCAGCTTAGCTTTCAGGACTGAGCGAGGTTCTTGCATTCTCGGGAACGGTTTGGGACGACGTTTCACGACTCGGGGTTCTGAACGGTTCGGGCGAAACGGAACAATCAGCTGTCGCACAGCGCTTAACAAAGCCTGATAGCCTCGCTGTTGTTGGGATGGAGCCAGATGGAGAAACTCGGGTCGAAAGGGATTGCATTGTTGCCGAGCGCCCTGTAGGGAGACCCGTAAAGCCGCGACCTCGGAGTTGGCCACCGCATCCCACATGAGCGTCCGTAGCAGATTGTAGGTCAACAGATGAACCCAAATACTTTTGGTCACCATAGCGGGCGTTTTGGCGGCAATCATCTCCATGGCTAAGGTGGTTTTGAGATGTCTGAGATTGACTTCGGTGGCCTGCCAACGGAGCCGATAGAGTTCGGCCAATTTGGCTTTGCGATAGCGCTTGGGGTCTTTCAGGGTGGTCACCACCACAAAGTTGGTGGGACGAAACCCAGGCACTTGAATAGAGATATAGACTTCGCGCACCTCAATCGAGTCAGCCAGGGCCTCAAACTCCTCAGGCGAGAGCGGTTTGGGGCATTGCTTGGGGCGGTGCCAGCGGACGATGTGGTCGCCAATCCCTAATTTCTTGCCCCGCCTGAAATCACAACGGCGCTGATGATGCTTGCGAAAGACGGCATCGGCTCCCCTCAGGGCGACCCAGGCCAGATCCACATAGGTGCCATAGGCCGAGTCGGCCACCACCACATCCTCCGGGCGCAGCTTCTGATAAAGTTGGCGGGCTAAACGCCATTCACTCACCCGAAAGGGAGCCATGGCAACCTCCAAGACTGCTCCAGTCATCACGCGAAACCACACTTGTAGCTTGAGAATAGGAAAGCCACAACCGGGTTTCTGATGGCTGTGTTGGGGATACGCCGCTTGATTAGCCTCGGTATCACTCATCAAGACCGTCGTCGCGTCAAAGGCCTTCACCGGACGACCACACCACTGTTGAGCGGGCGTCACCTGCCGCTGCAACGCCCTCGCCACTCGCTGTAATAGGGGCGGAAAAATTGACTCACTCAGGCGCTTACGCGCTTTACTATAGCCCCCGGTATCCGCTGACGGCGGATCCAATCCCGCCAGACTCATCCAGGTCACTACTCCCTTGACGGCATGGCTGAGACTGCCATCAACGTCGAGCACTTGAGAGATCCAACTCCACAGCACCACCATCGGGGTGTAGAGCACTTGGCGATAGGCGATTCCTTGCTCGTCCAGCACAGACTGGATCTCAGCTTCCGGTAGAATCTTGGCAAACGCTAAACCGGTACTGTTCTGGTATTTCTCCTTGAGGACTTCCGCACGATTCGGCATCATAGAGGCATAGTTATGGGCTTCGACGCTTTGATTCTTACAGATCAAGCGCTTGAAGCCTTTTTTGCCCTCTTATGTCAGTGCCATTCTACTAAAGTTAGGCTTTCAGTTTATAGCTTGTCTCATTCTGATGAGGAACCAATATCACAAGAACCCAGGGTTCTCAAAGAACCCTGGGTTCTGATCTATCTAGATTCTGATAACCCAGAAATTGCGTTGATCGGATGACCCTACACCGCAATGGTGCCGCCGTCGTTGCGGGTGATGATCACCGTGGCCGAACGGGGGCGGGCATTGCCACCATCGGGCCAGTGGCTCGTGAACTGGGTGGGGTCGTAGGCGGAGGTGCTATTTTCGCCGGGATGCTGGATGTTGACGAAAATAGCCTTGCCGTCGGGGCTTTCGGTGATTCCGGTGATTTCGCAATCCCGTGGCCCCACGAGGAAGCGCCGCAGCACCGTGGGACTAGCCTCTTGGCCCACGTAGGTTTGCACCGCTTGGTCGGCGTTGTTGTTGATGGGCACCGACTTGTTCAGCACCGTCTTGGGGCCACCATCGCCCACCCGACCGGGCAGCGCTGCTAGCATCATGCAGTTGCTGGTGTTGGTCATGTAGCCGTCATCGGTTTGCAGCCACAGCAGACCGGGCACCGCTTCGCTAAACCACAGGCCATCGGGGCTGGAGAAGGCGTTTTCTTCGGTGAGGCCAGACAGGTTGACGTTGGCATCCGCCGTGGAACGGGCACCGAATAGGTACACATCCCAGGTGAAACGGGTGGCGGTGTGGTTGTCGCCCGCTTCCCGCCAGCGGATGATGTGGCCGTTGACGTTGCCGGAACTCACCTTGCCGTCTTTGTCGTCGGCGAAGTAGCGGGGGTTGGCGGCATCCAGGGCGGTACGTACACCGCGCCCGCTGCTGCTGGAGACGTTGTTGGTGAGGGTGAAGTAGACTTCCCCATTCACCGGACTGACACCACCCCACTCAGGCCGATCCATCTTGGTGGCCCCAGCGGCATCGGCGGCGATACGGGCATTGATTAGCACGTCGGCTTCGTCGGCAAAATCGTAGTCGGCGTAGTTGGCGATGGCCGGATTGCTGAGGGTGAGGGGCAACCACTCGCCGCTGCCGTCGTCGTTGAATTTGGCGGCGTAGAGGGTGCCTTCGTTCAGGTACTTATCCCCAGCGGCCATACCCCGGTTGGCATCGCGGGGATCCCACTTGGCGGCGGAGACAAACTTGAAGATGTACTCGTTGCGGGCATCGTCGCCGGAGTAGAAGGTCAGGGATTGCCCTGCCACCGCCGGAGCCGCCCAGCAGCCCTCGTGGGCAAACCGCCCGATGGCGGTACGCTTTTGGGGCATGGCATTGGGGTTGAAGGGGTCGATTTCCACCACCCAGCCAAAGGTATTGGCCACGTTGCGGAAGTCCTGCTGAGGGCGGGCTCCGGTCTTGCTGGTATCCCAGCGACGGTACATATCCGTGCGGTCGTTGGCCCCAGGGCGCGACCAGTTGTAGCGACCAGAGGTGGCGTTGCCAATGCCATAGCGCTTAAAGGAAGCCACTTCATTGGCGGTACGGGCACTGTCCTCCTCGCGGCGGTGGAAGTATCCGGCCCAGTTTTCCTCACAGGTGAGGTAGGTGCCCCAGGGGGTGTAGCCGTTGGCGCAGTTGTTGAGGGTGCCGCGAGTTTGTTCGCCACTGGGGGAAAAGGCCGTCACCATCATGGCGCTGCGGCGGGCGGGGCCAGTGATTTGGCAGCGGGTGGCAGCGGTGACGCGGGTGTTAAAGCGGGAGTTGCGATTGATTTCGTAGGTGTTGCCCTGCTTCACAATTTCCACGATGGTGACGCCGTGGGCCGCTACTTCCTTGTCAATTTCCACCGTGGGGCGGGCATTGGTGTTCTCCGGGCCGTAGTCCGTGGGGCCATTGGGGTGGACAAAACCCACGTCTTCGCAAACTTCGTGGTTAATGGCCAGCAGCGCCCGGTCGGTGCCGTTGGGGTCCCAGCCGTTGCCTGCCCGATTCAGGCCAAAGTAGTGCATGGCGTCGTGGTGGTCGCCCGCCCGCACGTCAAAGTCGTTATCCGTACCGTCGTTTTTATAGGGAGTGACGTTGGCCTTGAGGGGATCGCCCGTGGCCAGCAGCACCTGTGCCG
The DNA here is from genome assembly GCF_014697375.1 of Phormidium sp. FACHB-1136. Classification (GTDB taxonomy): domain Bacteria; phylum Cyanobacteriota; class Cyanobacteriia; order Phormidesmidales; family Phormidesmidaceae; genus Nodosilinea. The sequence continues at coordinate 168,091 of NZ_JACJRS010000001.1, read as the reverse complement.
TATAGCCGGGAGGTACGGTCAGGGTGTCAGCGATATTTTTAGCTACCGGGGAAAAGCTCAGACTCCGCGTCGAGGCAACCGCCTGGGATCCCCCTTTTTTTAGGCTATCGGTGCCCAGGGCCAAGCCCATACCGAGCACCGAAGCCGCCGCCAGGGAAGAACCGCCCTTCAGGAACCCGCGACGGCTGACCCTAGCCCGCTCCAGGACTTGATCAAAGGAGTCGTTATTCGAGGTGTTGTAGACCGCGTCTTCGGAGTGGATCGCGTTCTTGATGCTGGAAAAGAAAGAATTGTTTTTCGCCATGGCTCAGCCAGATGGAAACCCGCGTAGTGTGACGGAGCTTATCCTACAGAGCCTAGGTAAGGATGCCTTTAACCCTCGATTAGCGAGAACTTAAGCCTTGGTAAAGATGGCATAGAGATCACCCAAACCAGGAAGTGTGTGAAGAACCCTGGTTTGGGTTGGTAGTACCTACCGCCCGAAACCCTTGCCTCGGTTGGCAGTGGGCATACAGAGGCAGTGGTTGAGTTGTTCTCGCAGGGTGTCGTGGTCGAGGTTTTGGCCAATCAGCACCAGTTGGTTTTTGGGTGCGCCTTTCCAATCGTCATCATCTAGGGAAAAGCGCTTACCACTGAGGTGGAAAATGTGGCGTTTGGGACTTTCATCGAACCAGAGAATGCCCTTGGCCCGAAAGACGGCTTCGGGCAGTTGGTTGTCTAAAAAGTGCTGAAACTTGCGAATGGCAAAGGGGCGATCACTGGCAAAGGAAAGGGAGGTAAAGCCATCAATGGCCAGGTGGTCGGAAGCGTAGTGCCCGTGGTCGTGCCCGTGGTCGTGGTCATGCTCACAGTGGCCATGGTCGTGGTCGCAATGGCTGTGATCGTCGTGGTCATGCCCGTGGTGATCATGGTGATCGTGATCGTGGTCGTGGTCGTGATCATCGCTGGGGGCGAAGTATTTGTCGGTTTCAAACAGACCCACACTCAGGATCAGCGGCAGGGGCACCTGGGATTTCACAGTGCGTAGAATTCGCGCCCCTTCTTTCACGTCGCGAATTTTCACCTCCAGCAGATCGAGGTCGGCATCGTCCACTAGGTCAGCTTTATTCAGCAGAATGATATCGCCGTAGGCAATTTGGTTGTGGGCCGCTTGGCTGTTGAACAAATCCAGGCTGTAGTTCTCAGCATCCACCACCGTCACGATGGAATCTAAGCGGGTGAGATCCCGTAATTCTGTGCCTAAAAATGTCAGGGCAATAGGCAGTGGATCGGCCAAGCCCGTGGTTTCTACGACTAGATAATCGATTTTGTCCTGACGTTCTAATACCTTGTAGACGGCTTCCATTAGGTCGTTGTTGATGGTGCAGCAAATACAGCCGTTGCTAAGTTCTACCATGGTATCATCGCCCGTGTCGGCGGTGATAAGCAGGTCGTTATCAATACCAATTTCCCCAAATTCGTTCACCAAAACGGCGGTTTTTAGACCCTCTTGGTTGGTCAGAATATGGTTTAGCAGGGTGGTTTTTCCACTGCCGAGGAAACCCGTGATGATGGTGACGGGCAATCCATGTTTGGTGTCATCCAGCGTGGCGGATGACAGGGGCGGAGCAACGGTAGACATGGCGAGTCGCACAAGGGAGAACATTCTCCATACTAGCGATCAATCCCGACGACTGCTTAGCGACTCTGGTGTCGCCGCCGAGGGCTGAGTCAGTTTCTCCACTAGATAGCGTTCAAACTCGACCCCACCCCGTTCTACTCGGTCGGTAGCGTAGTGGCGAAAGCCAAACTTTTGGAATAGGCCCAGACTAAAGGCACTGGCTTCGGCGTAGAGGCGGGGCATATTTTCCTGATGGGCTTTTTTCAGCAGGGTGGTCAGCAGGTGCGACCCAATGCCTTGACCGAGACAATTGTGGCGCACGTAAAGCGCGGTGATGTGCCCATCTGTCGCCAGTCCGCCAAAGCCGAGGATTAGCGGTGAATCTGGATTAATGCCCATCTCGGCAGTGGTGTCGGCTCCCTTGATTTCTGCAACGTAGGTGGTCGCTTCTAGGATAAAACGACGAAACGCAGGGGTATTTGCCCCAAAAGCCGCCCAGGCTTGGGTTTGGACAGGGCTGTAGTGTTGGGGCGCGTGGGTAAGGACGGTTTCGCGGTAAAGGCTGGCGAGGGCCGGAACATCTGCGGCGGTGGCAAGGCGAAGGGCAAGGTCTGTCATGGATCTGCGTGGGGAAGGGATTTGCCCTAGGGGCTGGCCTGGGTATTCGCTAGGGAGTGGGGCATAATGGGGCCAGTTTGCGCTGGGTGTTTTGTTGCCATGCCCCCGGATTTCTCCCACCGTACCAATTCCTTGTCCTGGCAAATTCGCCAAACCGTTCAGCGCACGGGGGAATGGTTTGATTACCAATTTTCGCGCATTAATATCGATGGCCCAGAAATCCAAAGCTGGGCTTGGCTAGAACCCTTGGCCCGTGGGCTGTTTTGGCTGATGGTGGCGGGGCTGGCCCTGTGGCTGGCGTGGTTGCTGTATCAGGGGGTGATGGCGTATCTGAACCGTCCTAAAGCACCGGGGATTCGGCAAAGTCAGGCCATTCGCGAAGAAGCCCTGAGGCAAGCGGCCTACTGGTGGAAGGAAGCCCAGCGGTTGGCTCAGCAGGGCGATTATGCGGCGGCTTGTAAGGCGCTTTATATGGCGGGTTTGGCGCGGCTCAACGATACCGAAACCGTCATTTACCGCCCCAGCCGCACCGATGGCGAATACCTAGCCCAACTGGTGGATGCGTCGAACCGCCCCTACGAACTGCTGATTCGCACCCACGAACGCCTCACCTTTGGCGACGGCCAAGCCACGGAGGAAACCTACCAGCGCTGCCGCCGCGCCTACCAGGAGATTGCCCAATCGTGAAAACGGCCTTGACCTGGAATCGACGGACGATAATTTTGGGGTCTGTGGCCCTAGTGTTCCTGCTGGGGTTGCTGCTGCTCGGTGCTCCGGCCACCAGTCGGCTCGATAGCGGCTCCACCTGGCACCGGGGGCCAGCGGGCTATAGCGCTTGGTACAAGTCCCTAGAACAGCAGGGCATACCCGTGCAGCGGTGGCAGCGCCCAGTGGAGGATTTGCTGGAGCAGGTGGGCAGGGCAGAAAAGAAACCCCAGCCCAAGCCGATCCCCCCTAGCTCCGAAGGCACCACAACGACATTGAATCTGGATCGCCCCCCTTACCCTGATTCCTTTGCAAATTCATACCCATTCCGGCCCCCCTCTCCCTTGGGGAGAGGGGCTGGGGGTGAGGGCCAAAACGGAGCCAATGGTGAGCCAAACCTCCCCAATACCGAGATTTCCCCTCACCCTAAATCCCTCTCCCAGGGGGAGAGGGACTTTGAAGAGGTCGCTGTCCGGCCCCCCTCTCCCTTGGGGAGAGGGGCTGGGGGTGAGGGCCTTGGCCCAGAAACCCTAGTGGCTATACTGCCCGGATTTATCGACCAGCAGAATGTGTACGGCCTCATTCCATGGATGCCGGACTGGCTGGATGCGGGGCATCGGTTGGTGGTGCTGGGCTGGAAAGCTCCGGCAACGGCAGCGCCTTTTTCGCAAGTGCTGACCAGTGACCAGGGCGCTGTGCAGATCGATACCCGCCGCCGCTACGATGTGGCCTATTCGGAGCGGGTGCTTTTGCAAGATGAGTACGGTGCCGTGGCCTGGGAGCAGGAGTATTTAGAGGGTCAATCCTTTATGGCCATCACGACCCCGCACCTAGGGGCCAATGCCTACCTGAATCAGCCGGGAAATCTGGCGTTTTTGACGGAGTTGGTGACTGGCGAGGGCGGGCGGGTGTGGGTTGACGAGTACCTGCACGGCTATCGTGATGCCGACGCTGTGACCTCTGAGGCGGGGGGCGACAACTGGCTGGCCTACCTGGGTCAAACGCCCTTGCTGATTTTGGCCTTGCAAGCCCTGGCGGTGACGCTGCTGGCGTTGCTGGCCTTTAACCGTCGGCTGGGGCAGCGGCGCAGGCTGCAAACGCCCCAAATCGACAACAGTAAAGCCTACATCCAAGCACTGGCGGGGGTGTTGCACAAGGCGAATAGCCACGATTTTGTGGTGCAAACCCTCAGTCAGGCGGAGCGCATTACCCTACAAAAGGCGCTGGGATTGGGGGAAATCCCCGTCCCCACCGAGCAACTGCAAGCGGCCTGGGTGCAGCAGTACCGCCGTAGCTCTGGGGAACTGGCCGACCTACTCAATCCGCCCACCCCACACACCGAAACCCAACTGCGAGACTGGCTCCAGCGGGTACAATCCCTACAGCCCCTTTCCTCCGGAGACTCCCAACGACCATGAGCGACCTTCAGGCGGCGATCACACGCATCGGCAAAACCCTCGGTAGCGTGGTGGTGGGGCAAGAAGCCCTGGTGCAGCAGCTTTTGGTGGCGTTGCTGGCGGGGGGGCACGTCATTTTAGAGGGGGTGCCGGGGACAGGGAAAACCCTGCTGGTACGGGTGCTGTCGCGGCTAATTCAGTCGGATTTCGCCCGTATTCAGCTCACGCCGGATATCCTGCCCTCCGACATTTCCGGCACCAACGTCTTTGACCTCACGAACCGCACCTTCACCCTCAAGCGCGGCCCGGTGTTTACCCAGGTTTTGCTAGCGGACGAAATCAACCGCACCCCGCCCAAAACCCAATCGGCCCTGCTGGAGGCGATGGAGGAACAGCAAGTCACCCTGGACGGCACTAGCCATCCCCTGCCCGACCTGTTTTGGGTGGTGGCGACTCAGAACCCCCTGGAGTTTGAGGGCACCTATCCCCTGCCAGAGGCCCAGCTCGACCGATTTCTCTTTAAGCTGGTGGTCGATTATCCCGCCCCCGCCGCCGAAAAGCAGATGCTCCTCAACGCCCAGGCCGGATTTGAGGCCAAGCGGCTCGACATCGGCCAACTGAAGCCCATCGTTAGCGCCAATCACGTTTTGGCGGCGCGGAAGGAGGCCAAGGCGGTTCCCGTGCAGGAGTCGATTTTGGATTACCTGCTGGCCCTGGCCCACAAAACCCGCCAGCACCCCGACTTAGAACTGGGCACCTCCCCCCGATCCACGGTGCAGTGGCTGGCCGCCAGCAAGGCCCACGCCTGGATCAACGGCCAGGAGTACGTCACGCCGGATAACGTCAAAGCCGTCGCCCCGGCCCTGCTGCGCCATCGCCTGGTGCTGGGGGCCGAAGCCCAACTGGATGGCCTCACCACAGATCGGGTAATCCAGGGCGTGCTGGATGCCGTGGCGGTGCCCCGCTGATGGCCATCGTTCCCACGGGCAAAACCTACGGCCTGCTGCTGGGGGGCGGGTTGGTGGCAACGCTGTTGGCCAACTTTTTTGAGGGGCCAAATCGTCTAGGGCTGGCCCTGCTCGCGCTAGGACTCTTCGATGGCCTTGTCCTGTTCGCGATGCTGTGGGACGGCTGGCGGGTGAAGTCGCGGCGGGCCACCATCACGCGGGATCGCCTCCATCGCCTCTCCATTGGCCGAGACAACCCCATCACCCTTCAGGCCGAAGCGCCCCACCGCACCCGCCTACGCCTGTTCGACAACTACCCCACCGACTTCGACGGCACCCCCATGCCGCTCACCGTCACCCTCCAGGCCCGCGAGCCAGAAACCCTCACCTTCACCGTCCACCCCAAACGGCGCGGCGAATACCCCTGGGGCGATGTACAAGTCCAGCAGCTTGGCCCCCTGGGTTTGGCCTGGGCCGATTGGACGATCCCCGCCGCCGACACCGTGGCCGTCTACCCCGATCTGATCGGCCTGCACCAGCTTTCGGTGAAGCTCGCCCTCCAGGCCACGGGCACCCTGAAGCAAAAGCGACGGCTGGGGGTGGGCACCGAATTTGCCGAACTGCGGGAATACGGCATCGGCGACGACCTACGCTTCATCGACTGGAAGGCCACCGCCCGCCTTAGCCAGCCCCTGGTGCGGGTGCTAGAGCCAGAGCGGGAACAAACCCTGCTGATTCTGCTCGATCGCGGTCGGCTGATGACCGCCCAGGTGCAGGGCCTCACCCGGTTTGATTGGGGCATGAATGCGGCTCTCTCCCTGGCGCTGGCGGGGGTGAGCCGGGGGGATCGGGTGGGCCTGGGCGTGTTTGACCGCACCCTCCACACCTGGCTTCCCCCCAAGGGCGGACGGGCCAATTTTCAGCAGATGATCGAACGGCTCACCCCCATCGAACCCGTGCTGGAGGAATCCGACTACCTGGCCGCCGCCACCCACGCCGCCCAACAGCAGCACCGCCGCTCGCTGGTGGTCATCATTACCGACCTGGTGGACGAAACCGCCAGCGCAGAATTGCTCTCGGCCCTGGCCCGCCTACGCCCCCGCCACCTGCCCTTCTGCATCACCCTGCGCGACCCCGCCATCGACCGCCAAGCCCACCAACCCACGACAGAAGTGGATGCCGCCTACCAACGCGCCGTGGCCCTAGATTTGCTGAGCCAACGCGAAACGGCCTTTGCCCGCCTAAAAAAACGAGGGGTTTTGGTGCTAGATGCCCCCGCCCACCAAATTGTGGAACCGTTGGTGGAAAGTTATTTGAGGATTAAGAGTCAGAGTAGGTTGTGAGGGGGCCTGGGGCTATGGGCGGAGATAGCAATTCATTCATGAATAATTCCGTACTAAACATGAAGTATTTTTACATTGCAAGGCACCTTACCCACCGAGTATCTATACTTGGCATGGTCACCTACAATCTCACCTTCATCTGACCAAGTCTTTTTAGTTCAAGGCATTTCTATAAAAGCTTTATTTAGCTTAAAGCTTAGGGTTCTTCTCACGCTCTGAGAATGAGGCTGAAGATGAAGAAATAAGTTATTTTTCAACATTGGCTTCGTTTTATTAGGAGGAAAGCTATGATCTTCTCATGGGAAAATTATGTCCAGGCTGTTGCAACAATTGATAAGATACCCGATCCTTCTCGTAGCTTACGGGTTGTTCAACTAGCACAGGGAATTGTTGAGTCAGCAAGAGGTACAAGTCATCTGTTTCAAGAGGCTGGAAATCCTGGTGGACTCAAATGGAGAGATAATATTGACGATAAATATACAGATAAAATTACCCATAAAATTTGGTTAAAAACTCCAACTGAACCTAACGGAGAACATTGGTGCAAATGGAAAACAGCAGAACATGCTGCAATTGGATATTGGCGATTTGTTGATCGACCTAATTCTCCCTATAAAGGATGGGAAGGATATAGTGATAACCCTGAAGGGTATTTGCAGCATATTTGGGATAAAGGTTATGCTGCCGATCCAAGTTATGTCAGCAAGATTAAAAGCGTATTTCCTGAAGCGAAGGATTTACTAGCTCAATATAGCAAAGAGGCAGTACTCTCAAGCCCTAAAAAAATTATAGCTCTGAATGATACTTGGCTAAAAAAAGAGTGGAATAAGCAGTCTAGCGAACTAGATGAGACTGAAAAGGCTTTTGTTTCCAAAGGGAAATACTATTTCATTGAAGATTTCAGTGAATATAGCTTGGAGACAGAATTAGGAGGGCATGCCTTAGTTAACTTGAGTCATGATGCAGGAAGTTGGTATATCTTTCTTGAACATTGGCAGCTACCCTGGACAGAAGCACCAGAACCGACTTCACAACCGCAAGCTCTATTAGAAACGCTGCCTCAATGGGATCAAGTTCAATGGGACAAATGGTCATCTCCTGTTAGTCGTTACTTTACTGTAGGCGAAGTCAGTGCACACAGTAGAGAACGTATCGTTACAGATCCTACGCACAAAAAAAATGTGATCAAGCTGGCCCGTAGGCTAGATGAAGTGCGCGAATGGTGGGGATCTGCGCTACTAGTTAATTCTTGGTATCGCCCAAAAGATGTAGAAAGACGAGTGGGAGGAAGTGGAGCTAATCACCCGTTTGGTTATGCAGTAGATTTACGTCCAGCCCAAGGTTCTATCTCGGATTTGGAATCTCGGTTTGAACAAGAATGGTACAACGCAGGGAAATGGGAAGGTGGATTTGGTCGTGGTGCTCGTAAGGGTTTTATCCATCTTGACTTAAGAACACAACGAATTTGGGATTATTAATCATTTTTCCCTTGAATGTGTACCAAAGTTCCAATACTTTCTGGGCACCTCGAAAAATACAAATCTTATTGAGAATGGGCACGAGACTCCAATGGTTCCAGGCTCTTCAGATTCGCAATAAGGCAATTGATCGAGGTGCCCTTCTGTAATACATAAGGATTCTGGCCATGAAATTTGGAATTGATATTGGGCATAATTGTCCTCCTGATACTGGCGCAGTCGGCATAAAGAAGGAAGATGACCTAACCAAAGCAGTGGGATCTCGACTATCACAAAAGCTTTCTTCAGCAGGTCATAGCATAATAAACTGTACGCCCAGTCAAGCTTCCAGCGTTAGTGATTCTCTTCGTCAAAGAGTTAAAAAAGCCAACAACAATCAGGTTGATGTCTTTGTCTCTATTCACTTTAACGCTTTTTCTCCGACACCTAACCCCAGAGGCGCAGAAGTCTACGTAGCTAGTAATACTGGAAGAGCAATTGCTCAATCAGTTCTTTCCGAGATAGTCAAATTAGGATTTAAAGATAAAGGAGTCAAAAATGGAAATTTTTTCGTTCTCAAAAATACCTCAATGCCTGCTATTTTGATAGAGTGCTGTTTTGTAGACTCCCAAGCTGATATGAATCTCTTTGATGCCGAAAAAATGGCAGAGGCAATCAAGGTTGGTTTGATTGGAGAACCTGAAGATACCTCTACGCCACAACCTGGCATCCTTAAGATTACACAGACAACCATCCTAAAACCGTCAACCCTGCAATCGTCAGAGCTACCCAAGGAAGAACTGGCAAGTATAGAGATTGGTGACTATCCTGTTTTAGACATTCGTCGTGAAGAAAGGCACTATTGGGTAAAATGGCCAGATAGTAGTAAGGCAAACCGAAATGAACATTTCATATTTGAGGAACACGCTAAAGTGACAGAAAGCTAGTGTTGATTTTGTTGTGAAGTGCATATCCTATGAGTCTCTTGTATAGGAGTTCATAGGATATTTTATTAATTGCTAAAATAAAAAGGCATCCTATCATTCAATAGGATTTTGTGGGTTGTTGTGCGTTTAAATTGTGCCACGCTTTATGGCTTTCCCTCAGCTACTCTAGAAAAAGATAGGTGGCCCTTTGAAAACCCTGTGAATTGGCTAACGTCCATCCTTTAAAGCGAAGGAGAGCCCAACCATGACATCCCTTGAAATCCGAGAAAAAGGCTACCAAGTATTATTCGACCACCTAGGCGAAGTAACAACCATCCGCTTCCTGCAAGACATGGGCTGGGGAATCGGCAACTACACCCAAGAACGAGAATCTAGACTTCAGAATGTTACCCGCCAAGACCTCTGGCGCGACGTAGAAAAAATCCGCCAAGAACAACACTAAACTTGATCCCATCTGAGTTAGCAGGATGCGTTAGACTATGCTATGGCGCATCGAAGGCTTAAGGGTCATTTTCTACCTAAAAAAGATAACTTTAATCCTAATTCAGGAGTTCTAAAATGAGTGGAGAGCTAGACCGTATCACCATTAATCCACAAGTCTGTCTTGGGCAACCCACCATTCGAGGAATGCGAATCACCGTGGGGTTTGTCCTCAAACTATTGGCCAGTCAGCTATCCATTCAGGAAATTCTAGACGCTTATCCAGAGCTGGAAGAAGAAGATATTCGTCAGGCCCTAAATTACGCCGCCTGGGCTGTCTCAGATCGCATCGTTAGCTCCAGCCCAGCATGACTAAACTACACCTGCTAGCCGATGTTCACATCTCGCCGTTAACCATCGCAGCCTTGAAGTCAAAGGGCTACAGTATAACCCGCACCACAGACCTATTACCCGCAACAGCTGCTGACGCAGAGATTCTAGAACTCGCCAGAATAGAAGGCAAAGTCGTCTTAACACAAGACTTAGATTTTTCCATGCTGGTAGCCCTCGGCAATTACGGACAGCCCAGCCTGATTACACTACGCCTATCTTCCGCCAAACCTGACGTAGTTGCCCAAAGACTTCTAGACGTTTTGCCTACAATCGAAATAGATCTGACAGAAGGCTCAGCCGTTAGCATTAACGACGACTCTGTGCGTGTCCGCAAACTCCCCATTCGACGAGGCCAGTAGAATAAGTTAAAACCTTCAGCACTACAGCAGTCCAGGAAAGCAAGGTAATGTCTAGACGAGACGATTTACATTTTCCCTACGCCGCACCCTAGCTAGTGGGCACGTTAGTGCTGTAGGACAGCAGACGAGACTTCGGCGGCTGAAACAACGCGATTAGCTCTGCCTAATAGCTGGACAATCAGTCCCCTATTGCTAGAAATCCCTGATTCCCCGCTGTTACCGCTAGGGTAAAGAGGCATGGTCATTTTATTTGGCAAATACACCACTCCAGGCAACCTCTGCGGCAACAACACCCCCACCCAAGGCAAACTGTTTTAAGCTAGACCTATCTCTGCCGAGATCCCCACCATGCTCAGCACCGCCCACCTCGAACAAGCCCTCCTCGATCACCTACGCCAACTCCCCACCGAAAAGCAGCAAGAAGTCCTCGTTTGATATGAATAACTTAGGAGGGACTGATGCGTTCAATTGAGCAACTGACCGAAGAAATATTGTCCCTCCCCAGCGAGTCGAGAGCACTGCTCGCAGACAAACTCGTAGAAAGCTTAGAGTTCGACACTGACTCAGCTATTCAGTCCATTTGGGTAACTGAAGCCAAACTTGGAGCAGGAGTGTGGTCTGAGCCTGCACTACGAGACGGTGCGGCAGTTGGTGCGAAATAAGCTTCAAGCCAAACTCAAGGTGCCCCGTCCCCGGAGCGTAAGGCCGTCTCCAGAGGCGATAGCGACGTTTAAAAAAACCTCAGTCTCGCCCTGATGGCCCTGCCATCGCTGCTGAACCTGCCCACGATTCGGTATCTGGTACAGGACGAAAGCCGGATTGGGCGCAAAACCGAGACGGGTCGAGGGATCACCGCCAAGGGTGTCAAACCCATCGCCAAAGTGGATTGGCCTCGGGAAGCCTTCTGGCTCTATGGGGTGGTTGACCCGGTGAGTGGATGGCATTGGAGCCAAACCCACCCCCATCTGAATCAGACCCATTTCCAGCAATTCCTCGATGACCTCTCCCGTGCCCTAGGCGACTTGTATTGGTATTAGGTGGAAAGCTTCAGTATAAACACCCGAAACCCTGGGAGCACTGTAACTTAAGATTTCCCTGGAAATAGTACAGGCTTACCCATGAATGCATCGACTCCCCGCCCAAACGACTGTTTTACCAAGTGCGTGATGCCATTCGGCTGAAGCACTACTCTTACCGCACGGAGCAGACCTACGTGTAGCAGTGAGCGACTTCCCCATAATTTCCTAAATTGATCCAGGTGTGTCGGGCTTGGCGGTGGATACCCCAATGCGAGATAGTGGTGTTTGATGCACTTTTGCCCATCTGTCGAGGCCAGCGGTGATGGCTCAGCCCAAAATTATTGTTCTAGACGACGACCCCACCGGATCCCAGACGGTGCATAGCTGCCTGTTGCTGATGCGGTGGGATGTGGACACCCTACGCCAGGGATTGCGGGACGAGTCCCCCATTTTCTTTGTGCTGACCAACACCCGTGCCCTCAGCCCCGCCGCCGCCGAGGCCGTCACCCGTGAGGTGTGCCAAAACCTGAAGCAGGCCATCGCCCTAGAGGGAGTGCAGGAATTTTTGGTGGTCAGCCGATCCGATTCCACCCTGCGCGGCCACTACCCCATCGAAACCGATGTGATGGCGGCAGAGCTTGGCCCCTTCGATGCTCACTTTTTGGTGCCCGCCTTTTTTGAAGGGGGCCGCATCACCCGCGACAGCCGCCACTATTTAATGGTGGATGGCGACCCCGTGCCCGTCCACGAAACCGAGTTTGCCAAGGATTCCGTCTTTGGCTACAGCACCAGCTACCTGCCCGACTATGTGGCCGAAAAGACCGATGGCGGCATTGTGGCCCAGGATGTGGAGCGCTTCACCCTCAGCGATATTCGCGGCGGTTGTCTGGATCGGCTGATGGCTCTGAAAGGCAACGTCTGCGGCGTGGTGGATGGCGAAGGGCAGGCCGACCTGGATTGCTTTGCCCAGGATGTGCTTGCCGCCGCCGCCCAAGGAAAACGGTTTTTGTTCCGCAGTGCCGCCAGCATCCTCACCGCCCTCGCCGCCCTGCCCCCCCAGCCCATCGACGCCGACCACATGCGATCCTACGTGCGGGACGGTAAGCCAGGGGCGATCATCGTTGGCTCCCACGTCAAAAAAACCACCGAGCAACTGGAACACCTGCTACAAGCCCCCGGTGTAATGGGCCTAGAGGTTAACGTGGCCGAACTGCGCGATGGCGACGAGGATGGCCGTGAGATCCTGCTGTTCAATCTGATTAAGCAGGTGAATGCTGCCCACCGCGATGGCCTAGTGCCCGTGGTCTACACCAGTCGCCAAGAACTCAGCTTCGACACTGTCCAGGCCCGCCTAGACTTTGGCCTAGAGGTGTCCCGACTGCTGATGGATGTCATCCAAAAACTGCCCCTGGATATCGGTTTTTTAATCAGCAAGGGCGGCATCACCTCCAACGACACCCTCAGCACGGGCCTCGCCCTCACCACGGCGCGACTATTGGGGCAAATTCTGCCGGGGGTTTCCGTGGTGCGCACCCCGGCGGATCATCCCCAATTCCCTGGCCTACCCGTGGTGCTATTCCCCGGCAACGTGGGCGATGCCACGGCCCTGACCACCGCCTACCGCCGCCTATCTGGGAAAACCATCTAGCCTCGATTACTCAGGGGCCGACCAGGTGCGACCACCTAGGGCCGTTTGGACGGCTTGGCGTTGGTCGCGCAGGGTAATCCAGCGGTGGTAGGTGCGGGTGTGAATGGCGACGGAATGACCCATCATCCGGGCGGCCACAGTGTCGGGCAGGCCAAAGTGGATGGTGCGGACGGCCCAGGCATGGCGCAGATCGTAGGGCGAGAAGGGTACCCCGTAGCGTTTGAACTGGAGGGCCACCTGTTGCCCCACCCGTTGCAGGGTGGTCGTCGCCAGATCGGTGTTGATCGGCGGCAAGTCACCCTGGCGCAGTTCAAAGCGTTCCACCCATTCGGGGTAGAAGGGCCACACGTCATGGAGTCCGGTTTTGGTGGTTTCGAGGACAGTGAGGCGGGCTTCGGGGTCGCCTGTGGCGAGGAGACTGCGATCACAGAAAAACACCTCATGGTTCCGCAACCCGTAGGCCGCCATCAGCCCGTAGACCGTGCGCCAAGCCGGATTGGGGATCAGGTCGTGCCAAGTGAGAATGTCCTCATCGGTGGGCAGATGGCGGCGTTGGGCCTTGCTGCTGCCGTAGGTGCCCCACAGGGTCTCTAGGTCAACGGGTAGGGGGATTTTGTGAAAATCCGCAAAGGCTTTTAATGCCGTGCATCCCACCTGGCGACTGCGGGCCTGTCGGGGTAGGGCTTCCAGCGTCGCCACAATGGCCTGACCGAGGGACTGACGAGGATGGTCGTTCACCTGGGCCAGTAGCTTATTTAGGTAGGGAGCGTAGGCTTTCGTCCAGGTACTTTTCAATGCCGCCTGGGCCGCGATATCTTCCCCCGGACGATGGAACCAGTGGGCCTGAAACTGATCCATTAAGTCGGCGATGGGTTGATGGTCGGGATCGGCGGAGGTTTCGGTGGGCAGATAATCAGCCCAGGCAAAGGTGCGCTCAATTAACCGAGCGGCGATCACCTTAGCGTCCTGCTCAATCTGCTTTAACCCCGCTTTGGTGGCGGGCAACCCCAGGGGAATGCGCTGCTGGTGGGATTTGGTACGGCCACTGTCAGGACGAGGGGGGAGTGTCCCTCGCAGGGCAAGGCGATCTCCCCGTCGCTCCACCACTAGGCCCAGCCGAGCGGCCTTGAGGCGCTCGTTCAGCTTCGCAATGGCCGTATCTAGACTATCTGTGGATCCCATATCCGGTGCGCTTTAAGGTAAGTATCGCGTTGCCCCTTCAATCCATAACAGCCTGGGAGAGAGGCTGGGGGTGTAGCGGGCTTCCCATCAGGGTGGGCTAGCAGGGACGCGGCCATTTCCTGAGACTCAGCGGATTCGTGATTGGATGATCAACTGACCCTGTAAAATGGGTAGTATTAGGAACAGTTAGCATTAAGGCTGGGCCAAGGCTAACGATTCCACCAAAACCCTCCCCGCCAGCCTGGGGAATCCGCCGCAGCTATCGGCGGCAAATTGTTACGATAATAAAAGATTATTCGCCGTTTAGAAAACAGCACAGTGCCATGGGTCGCGTAGGGGTCTTACTGCTAAATTTGGGCGGGCCAGAACAGCTAGAGGATGTTCGTCCCTTTTTATTCAACCTCTTTGCCGATCCAGAAATCATTCGGCTGCCCTTCCCCTGGTTGCAGCGTCCCCTGGCCTGGTTGATTTCCAGCTCCCGCGCCCAAAAATCCCAGGAAAACTACCAGCAGATTGGCGGTGGCTCGCCCCTGCGCCGCATCACCGAACAGCAGGCCGAGGCCCTCAAATCCGCCCTAGCCGCCAAGGGTGAAGAGGCCAACATCTACATCGGGATGCGCTACTGGTATCCCTTCACCGAGGAAGCGGTGGCCCAAATCAAGCGTGACGGCATCGAGCGGTTGGTCGTCCTGCCCCTGTATCCGCAGTTTTCCATCAGCACCAGCGGCTCCAGCTTCCGGCTGCTAGAGAAAATTTGGCTGGAAGACCCCTCCCTCAATCGGATTAATTACACGGTGATTCCCTCCTGGTATGCTCGTCCGGGCTATACCGGAGCCATGGCCGACCTGATCGCTCAGGAACTCGACAAGCTGGAAAACCCCGATCAAGCCCACATTTTCTTTAGCGCCCACGGTGTCCCGGTCAGCTATGTAGAAGAAGCGGGCGACCCCTACCAACGGGAAATTGAGCACTGCACCGAGCTAATCATGCGCTCCCTCAATCGCCCCAACCCCCACACCCTGGCCTACCAAAGCCGCGTTGGCCCGGTGGAATGGCTGCAACCCTACACCGAAGACGCCATCGAAAACCTGGCCCAGCAGGGCGTCAAAGACCTGGTGGTGGTGCCGATTAGCTTTGTCTCCGAGCACATCGAAACCCTGCAAGAGATCGACATCGAGTACCGCGAAATTGCCGAAGAAGCAGGCATCCACGGCTTCCATCGGGTGCCTGCCCTCAACACCCATCCCCAGTTCGTCAACGACATGGCGGAGATGGTGGTGGAGGCGCTGGATTCCCCTCGCAAACTGTTCTCGGATGTGGTGCAGCCCGAAAAGCGGGTGAAGATCTATCCCCCCGAACGCTCTGCCTGGGGGCTGACGCCCTTCGCCGAAGTGTGGAATGGGCGTCTGGCGATGGTGGGCTTTTTGGCCCTACTGCTGGAACTGGTGAGCGGCCATGGCCCCCTGCATTTTGTCGGCATTTTGTAGTTCCTGTCAGGTCGGCCTGATCACGGCAACCCTCTGATTTGTACCCCTCTGATACTCCTCTGATCATGGGATGTAGACCACGTCCGTCTCTCTAAGGTTAGTTCTGGCGGCTGGTGGTGAAGGCGCTTATCTACCGTCCCTTTGACCAGTTTTTCCAGACGTAGGAGGTGCGAATCACCAGCCACAGCAGCAGCAGGGCAATGATGCCGCCCTGGCGGGGGGCATCGAAGGTGAGGAAGGCCAGCATCACACATAGCCCGTCAATCACAAAAAACAACCATCCTGGAGGCCGCTTGGGGCGATAGAACCAGCCCACCTGCAACAGTTGAATCGCTAGGGCGAGTAGGGCACTCACCACCGTCCCAATCACGCTAATCCAGGGGGCCAGGTTAAGGGTGCGTGCTACGGCGATGGCGGCTAGGGCGGCGACCCCAGGGCTGAGGATAAGTTCAGCAATTTGGAAGACACGCTGCTTGTAGGTGTCCTTCGACAGCATCAGCTCCGCCGTTGACCAACTCATCAGCAACCCAATGCAGAGGGCCGGGGGCAGTTTTGATAGCAAGGGCACATTGGCCCACAGTTGCTCCCCAGACATCAGCCCAATCACCAGTAGCGGCAGGGCCACCCGTAGCCCCGTGGCCGCCGCAATGGATAAAATTGCCAAAATCTCAGTGATGATCACAGTAATTTCCATCCTTAGCACCCACGTTTACTATGACCCGAAAACGCGGAGAATGGCCAGAGCCTATTGCCCCAAAGCATTGGAGAGATAGTCAGCGGTAGCCTGCACGACAGCCACGGCATTTTCGTAGACCATGCGGGTTGGCCCCAACACGCCCACGGTGCCGAGGGAGGTTTCCTGTTTGGCGTAGTTCGAGACCACTAGGGCACAACCCTGCATCGGCTCGATGGGGTTTTCCGATCCAATCCAAACGCGCACGTTGGAGGCGAGGGGAGCGGCAGTGGCAGGTGGTTGGGCGAAGAACAGGGGCCACAGTTGAGCTTGTTCTTCTTCGAGCAGGCGCACAATGGCTTGGATGCGCTGGGCATCGGCAAATTCGGGCTGGCGCAGTACTTCTGCCAAGCCACTGACGACCAGTTGGGTAGTACCCGTTCCCTGGGAACGGCGAGCCAGATTGCGTAAGGCTTGTTCTAAGGTAGCTCCGTAGCGCTGAAAGTCGTGGTCGAGGTGGCTCCAATCTAGGCCCGCCACCTCCGCCAGGGGACGCCCCCGCAGGTGTTGGGTGAGAAAGTTAGAGAGAATATCCAGTTCGCGACGACTGGCATCTTCCCCCAGGGCCGAGGTAATGGCCTCCGGCAGTTGCAGCACCACGGACTGGGTGGTGAGGGAATCGAGCAAGACCAACAGTAGCACCTTGCCCACATCCACCTGCACCAGTTGGATGTGGCGAATCAGGGCCGTACTGGCCTGGGGGACGGTAATCAAGGCCAGGTAGCCGCTGACCTGGGCCAGAATTTGGGTGGCCTCCTTGAGCAGTGCCTCTAGGCTCCAACCTATCCCCAGTTCCTCAGACAGCAGGGCATCCACCCGCTGTCCCAGAGAGCCCGAAGGCTGCATGAGGCGATCCACATAGAGCCGATAGCCAAAGTCGGAGGGCACCCGCCCCGCCGAGGTGTGGGGTTGGTAGAGCAGGCCGTATTTTTCGAGCCGACCCATGGTGTTGCGCACCGTGGCTGCACTCACCTTAAGGTTATATTCCTGCACAATGGCGCGGGATCCCACGGGCTCCGCCGTGGCGATGTAGTGGCGCACCGTGGCCTGAAGCACCTGCTCATGGCGACTGGTTAACGGAAGAGCGGCGTCCATAGGGGGCGGTCGTTAGAACTACTCAACGGGGCGGCTCAACGGGGCGGCTCAACAGAGCCTTTGCCTTACCATAGCAGATGCGTCTAGGAAGCTGGTATCTAATGCAACCTGATGCCAGGGCAATGCCTAGGAGTCTGAGCTTTGGGTGAAGAACTCGCCTACCTTGAAGCTGGCGGTTTCCTCTAGTTGCTTGAGGACAGATCGGGTAATCAGCTTGCCCGTTTCCACCAGCACTTCCCCGGTAATGGGGTGCAGCAGGTCTTGCTCGGCCCGACGGCCAATTAGCGCTTCAATGTCCTGGAGGGAGTTGACGTACATACCAGGAGGAAGTTCCACCACCACCCCATTGCCAACCACGCGGGATTGACAGGCCAGCCGCGAGTTGGGCTTGCAGGAGGTAATCACCTCCAGGGTGCGTTGCTCACGGCGGTTGATGGGGGTCAGCGCCTCCATGCCTGACTGCACGTAGATGTGACAGGTGGCGCACATGCCTCGGCCACCGCATTCCTTTAAGACATCCAAATCCTTATTGAGTAGCACCGAGAGTAGGTTGCTGTTGGTTTCAATGGAAGTCTCTTGGGCGATGGGCTCTAGGCGAACGGTTTTAACCATGGGAACTGCTTCACTCCAGCAACGGGGAACGATAGAACCTACAGAGGCGGCTCCTTTACAATACTGCAAGGATTCAGAATCGTTCTAGTTTGAGGTGAGAAGTGGCGCATTATTGGGAGGCCTTGTCTCCCACCAGCAGGGCCACCTCATGGGGGGAGAGTAGACCATCGGCCAGTAAATCCTGAAAATTGCGAAAGGTACGGCTCCCTCGCACCATGAAGGCTCTCACCCAGTCGCGCACCCACTGATGTTGTTCAGGCGTCACGGGCGTGGCGGGGTTCGTCTGGCTAGGCAGGGCGAAATGTCCATCCTTTTGGAGTTCAAACTGTTCCAGCCAGGGATGATCAGGGCGAGCCTGTTTCCAGGTGTTGGTCACAATAATTTTGCCGAGGTACTGCGTCGCCCCCTCGCTGAGGTGGTTCATGGCCGCCACTAAATCCGCCATGCTAACCGTGGCTGGGGCTGGGGCTGGGGCTGGGGCTGGGGCTGGGGCTGGGGTTTCCCAAGCCAGCGTGGGGATGGCCTGCCCTGGGACGCCACTGGGGGCAGCGGGCATCATGGAACTGCTGCTGAGGGTGACGCAGCCCGCTAACATGCGAAAGGTGGGCACCACATTGTGGGGATCCTCCATTAGGGTGGCGGTGAGTTGGTGGATGGCGGAACGGTAGGTTTTGAGGGGCATTTGGTCGGCCATTAGCACCAGCAAAATTAGCCCTTGGTCGAGCTTATAGATATGAACGACCTGGTGGGTAAAGCGAAAGGAGAAGGTGTCAAACCCAGCGGGGATCGTCTCAATCACCTGTTGAATGCCCTGGGCGAGGGCATCCTGTTGACCCGTATTGAGCTGGATATCGGGGCCAAAGAAAAAGGGACGATTGCGCCCGTCGATCAGGCCAATGCCCGATAGACCGGGTAAGTTCAGGAAGTTCTGAATAACCTGCCGTTTCATAAATCCTGGGGGTATCCTGCCAATTTTTTTCTGGGAGTGTCCCGAAACAAGTAATCTAAGGATGGCAACCTGATCGCCCCAGCCATCCCCTGGGGACACCCTGGGGTATCGATAAAGTCATCGATACATCTCTGTCTCCCGTCTGCTCGACCATTTCTGTTCCTTGGCTTTCCAGCACTACTGACGTTAGGGTTAATGCCCATGTCTGACCTTCCTTTTACCCTCGACCAACTGCGCATCCTCAAAGCCATTGCGGCGGAGGGCAGTTTTAAGCGAGCGGCAGATAGTCTCTACGTGTCCCAGCCTGCGGTCAGCCTTCAGGTGCAAAACCTAGAGCGCCAGTTGGATGTTCCCCTGTTTGATCGCGGCGGACGACGGGCTCAGCTCACTGAGGCGGGACATTTGCTGCTCAGCTACGGTGATCGTATTCTTAGCCTATGCCAAGAAACCTGTCGGGCGATTGAAGATTTACAAAACCTACAGGGGGGCACTCTGATTATCGGGGCTAGCCAAACCACAGGCACCTACCTGCTGCCCCGGATGATCGGGCTGTTTCGCCAAAAGTATGCCGATGTGGCGGTGCAACTCCATGTCCACTCCACCCGCCGTACCTCCTGGAGTGTGGCCAATGGGCAGATTGATCTGGCGATTATTGGTGGCGAAGTTCCTCCCGAATTACAAGACTCGTTAGAACGAGTGCCCTACGCCGAGGACGAGCTTTCGCTCATTATGCCGATGCATCATCCCCTGGCCAGCCAAGAGGTGATCCAGCGGGAGGATCTTTACAAACTTCACTTTATTGCCCTCGATTCCCAATCCACCATCCGCAAGGTGATCGATCAGGTGCTAACCCGCTGCGGCATCGAAACCCGCCGACTCAAGGTGGAGATGGAGCTCAATTCCATTGAGGCAATTAAAACCGCCGTACAGTCGGGGCTGGGGGTGGCCTTTGTGTCCAATTCCGCCATCGAAAAAGAGTTGCAAATGGGCGTTCTGCATCGGGCTAAGATCGACTCGGTGGTGGTCAATCGTACCCTGTCGGTGATTTTCAACCCCAACCGTTACCGCTCTAAGGCCGCCGCCGCGTTCACCGAGGAAATTTTGCCCCAGTTCACCAACCTGCCCCTCAACTTTAAAGCCATCAACAGCGACAAGAACGGCAGCAAATCCCCGGCCCTAGGGGAACTTTACAGCAATGGCGTTGCCGCTAGCTCCCCGCCCTCGCCCTAAACGGCCCGATGCCTTTGTTCGATGTCCTCGCCGCCCACCAATATGCCAGCCCTCATCACCTGGAGTTGTAGGCTAGCGAATCCTGTGGCTGCTTTTACTGCCTACAGAGGCCGGGGCTTTCTAGCCGTTGCCCTAGGCTTCTTGGCGGAAGGTCATTTGGTTAGCCGGGATGGCGATTAAACCGTCTTTGTAGATATGGATGAGTTTGCGCTGGCGCAGTTTGCCCATCAGTCGGGTGACGGTGACGCGGGTGGAGCCGATGGCGCTGCCGATCTGAGCGTGGGTGAGCGCCCAGGGCAGGTAATAGCCCGATTCGCAGGGTTCGCCAAATTCTTCAATCAGCAGGGTGACAAACCCCAGCAGTCGATCAATGGTGCGGCGTTGGCCCAGGGTGCTGAGCCAGAGCAGTTTGCGCTGGTGCTGATAGCGAAAGGCATCGAGCACTTCGCGGCGGAAGTGGGGCCAGTTGTCGAGGTCGCTCCAGTAGAGCCAGATGACGGTGGTGTTGTCCACATGGGCAAAGCTCTGGAGGCTAAAGGGCGACTGGGCCACAATTTCAAAGGGCTGACCAGCCCCCACAAAGCCGAGGAAGGCTTCTTCATTACCTGCCAGAGCCATGTTCCCTAGGCTTTCATCGTCACCATCGTTTTTTAGGTCGGTCTCCGCTTCGCTCAGCAGTTGACTGGTGCCCACGAGGCGCACGGATCCCCGTTCCACCAAATACAGCAATCCGGCGCGGGTCGGAATCCGCTCATCCTTGTTGAAGGATCTGGATCGATAGTGCTCCTGAGCCCAGTCAGTAATCCGCTGCCAGGTGAGAAAGGGACGGGCGTTATCAGTATGGGTGGATAGCAGCATAGGGGGACAGTACAGGTGGGGACTGAAGACATCGGTAAAGGGACGTAGCCAGAACCCCCGCAACTGAGCTGCTAGGGGAACCACGACCACCAACTATCGCTTGGATCGGACTATCACTTAGAACTGACTGCGGCCTCCATGGGATTATCTGCCCAGGAGCAGTAGCCCATCGGAAAACAATCGTCGATCAACCTGAAGCCCAATCTGACATTCTAGGATGCGGAGGGATGGCCGCTGTCTAGGACAAGATCTAAAGAAAAATCTTGGGTAACTGCATTGTAAACTATCCCTTGGCGATACCGGGGTATTCTGACCGTAATTTTACGGAAGACTGAAGCGTTGATGAATGATGTCAACCTAGATCCTCTTAGTCCTACGACGAGTAATCTACAAGGAAAAGTTGTGGGTTAGGATGGCCTGTCCACGCTGATAAATTTCCTCGGCGTATTGGGTCCAGGCCCCTTGGCCCCAGTAGCGGAAGCAGCTCGTTTGCAGCAATAGGTGGTGTAGTAAGGCGTTGCGGTAGCGATACTGACGTTCCAGGGGGTCGTTGCCGTCGGGGGCCGAGGCTTGACGGGCCATGGTGCGGTGAAACTGGGCGCTGAGGCGTTCCATTGGCCCCATGACGTTTTCGTAGCCCTGTACCCAACTACGGTCGTTCGTCCAGGAACCGCCCTCCATGGAAAAACGGTTATCTTCAGCATGAAGCGCCTGAATCGCCGCTGCCATGGCTTCGGTTCCAGTTTGATCGCCCATTTTCTGCCAGAGGCGATGCTGCCCCACCGCCTGACAAACCGGGAATTGTTCGGGGCCAAGGCCCGATGCCGCCAAGAGTTCCAGATATTCCGTGCCGTTGAAGGCCACCACGCCGCGTCGTCCGCCGCCCTGGTCTCGCATTTCGTGCCAGGAGCGCATGAAGGCGCTGGGGAATTCGTTCATCATCACGCCGCCGTTTTCGCCGTCGCTAATTTGCGTTACCAAGGGGGGCACGGTGGCGGCACCAAGGGGCTGGGGCCGCAGGGTTTTGGCTTCCCAATAGGGCTGCATTTGGGCGACGAGTTTGGTGTCGGATCCCTGGGTTTTGATCAGAACCGTGATTTCCGCCGTTTCTCCCTGGGCATTGCGGGCCACCAGGCGGTGAGGCAAGTGGGGCTGGGCGATGCCGTGGCCCTCTGGGGTTTCGATGGTGTGTTCCTGCACCAACAGCCAGCGATAGCCGCAGTCTTTCAGGGTTTTAACAAAGGCGTAGAGTACGTCGGGATGGTTGGGCAGGTGCATCTCCGGCGGCGAAAAGCCCCGCACTCGGCTGAGGGCTTCTAGGCCAAAAATCGCCGCGAAATGGTGTTGCCATGCCCGAATGTGCAGCTTTAGATCGGGAATGGGCGTGGAAGGTACCACCGCATGGCCCCAGCAGGTGCCCAGCCATTCCACGTAGGGCTGGTAGGCGGGATCGCAGGCGAGGCGGCGCAGTTTTTCCAAAATATCCTGACGGCCCATGTGCTGCAAGCCCCACAGCAGCGTACCGGAATAGTCGAGCATCACCCTGGGGTTGCAGCCCTGGTTCACCAACTCAGGAATAAAATCCCCCAGGCGGGCATAGCAATAGGCAAAGGGGCCAGCGTTGTGGTTGTCGCCCTCGTAGGGGTGCTCAAACATGTATTGCAGGTGGTTGATCAACTCCCCCTTAGCCCCGGCAGGGATGGTGGGCTGGTGCATATGCAGGGCAATGGCAAACCCAGCAGACACCTGATCCAACGCCAGGTTGGTGCGGGGCAGAAAAATGGGCGCATCCGAGGCGAGGGCGGCGTCAAGGTCGGCATCCCAGCCGGAAAGAATGGGCAGTCCATCCTGAAGGGGCGGGATGGGCGTTGAGGGTAGCGTGGCGCTGGTCATAGGCAAATCGTGAGGACAGTGGTGGGTATGCGCCTGCCTGAAGGCTGCTTTTAGTGTTGCACCCGTTGGGCCTTCTTTACTAGGGCGAACCGATCTACCCCCACGAATTGTAATGGTGGCTACTGGTCAGGGTGGTGACGGGTAATGTGGTGACTGGCTCAGGGATTCGCTAGGGTGCTAGGGGCCATTGAGGGGAACGTGGCTGTATTCCCAGGGTTGGGGGGTTACTATGGCCCACAAGCCGGGACAGGAGGAGGCTAGGTGAGGAAACACCAAATCTTCCCCTTGCCGATAGACCTCCCCGCAACTGGGGTAGATCCTATCCGGGGCGGGGCCGGGTTCACTGAGGTTAACCACCCGGTGCTCGTAGGTGCCAGGGTTCCCCGCCGCCGGAGAGCGCGTCACCACGTAGGTGTCTTCTCCCTCTTGCAGCAAGGCCACGCATTGATCGCAGATAAACTCGCCAGGGCTTTCCCGAAAAACAAAGTTGCCAGGGAGTTGATAGGCTTGGCCCTGATCGTTGGTGAGAAAGACCGCCGAACTTTTTTCGAGGGTGCCGTCGGGGTACATCACCTCTTTGAGTTGGAAGGTATACCGATAAGCGGTTCCAGGGAGGGGTTCCCCCGGTTTGATGCTGCGAAAGGCCAGGGAGCGGTCGCCTACGCGATATCCTCCGACGACCAGCGCCACCACCGTTAGGACTGCCGCACCCAATGCTGTTCCATTCACCGCTGAGACCCCATGATTGCTATCCCTAGCATTCCCAGGTTAGAGAATTTCTAGCTCTTGCCACCAGAATTGCAGACAGTCTCTCCATTGGTCTTCCCATTGCAAGACTCCAACCTACTGACGGACTCCATCAACTCACTAACCCTGGGCCACGAGCCACTGTTTGAGATCGCGGATGGCGGCACTGGAGTTGCGGTCGTAGGCGATTTGCACACAGCGGGTGAGGATCCCAGGCAGATCAAAGTCTGGGAAAAACTGGCTGTGGCTAACCCGTTGATAGCCCTCTGGCTGAAACTGATACATCAAAAGCTGCTGCTGCTTGTAGAGCCAGATTTCCGGCACCCGAAAGGGCAGGTAATCCTGCACATCCGAAAAGCTGGTCACGTCAACTTCAATCACTAAATCCGGGGGTGGATCTTGCTGCCAATCAATGCGGGTTTTGCCCGATATGGCCTGCCAATTCTGAATGTAAAAGCAGTAGTCTGGCTCTAGGCCGCTGATTTCGGGTAGCGTCATCGTGACCGGGGTGAAGGCGTCGTAGTCTTGTTCCTGATGGTCGAGCAGGGCTTTCACAATATCGGCGATCAGGTTGGCATCGCGCCCGTGCACAGGCAAGGGAGCCATCAGCAGCACTTCTCCAGGACGGTATTTTAATCGCGGCAGGGTGCCATCGCCTCTCTGTTCACACAGGCGCTGATACTCTGACCAGGTGGCTGGCAACCGCACCACCGCCCCCGCTGGCAACTGGATGCTTTCGGGCGAAACCAACGCAAACATAGTGGGCGCATCCCCAACGAATCTACCGCCATCATAACTAGCGCCATCCGATGCTGGCCCACCCTTACGGGAAGCAAGCTACACCCTAAATCCCTCTCCCTTGGGGAGAGGGACTTTGAAAGTCTAGCTCCCCCTCTCCCCGTGGGAGAGGGGGCTGGGGGGTGAGGGCTTCCGGGGCATCGGGCCACTGAGCTTACCCCGAATTGAGGTTGGCCTAGGCTACTCTTGAGTGCCAGCCAGGGCCTTTTGGGTTTCTTCCTGGTCGAGCTTCAGCACAATCACACCTAGGGGGGGTAGGGTGAGATCTAGCGAGAAGGGGCGGTTGTGGAAGGCCCAGTCATCCGACCATTTGCCGCCGAGGTTGCCCATGTTGCTGCCGCCAAAGTCGCGGGCATCGCTGTTGAAGAGTTCCTTGTAGTAGCCCTTTTCGGGAACGCCGATGCGGTAGTGGCTGTGGGGCTGGGGGGTAAAGTTACACACCACCACCACAAAGTCCCCGGTGCCCTTGTCGCGGCGCAGGAAGGACACCACGCTGTGGCGGTTGTCGCTGCAATCGATCCACTCAAATCCGGCCTGGTCGAAGTCTTGGGTGAATAGGGCGGGTTCGCTGCGGTAGAACTCGTTGAGCTTGGTCATAAACTGCTTCAGGCTTTGGTGCGGCTCGTATTGCAGCAGGTGCCATTCCAGGTCGCCCCACACGTTCCACTCGCTCCACTGGCCAAATTCCATGCTCATAAAGAGCGTCTTTTTGCCGGGGTGGGTGAACATGTAGGTGTAGAGGCAGCGCAGGTTGGCGAACTTCTGCCATTCATCACCGGGCATTTTGCCCAGCATGTTGCTCTTGCCGTGGACAACCTCATCGTGGGAGAGGGCCAGCATGAAGTTCTCGGTGAAGGCGTACCAAATGCTGAAGGTGACGTTGTTTTGGTGGAACTGGCGGAACCAGGGATCCATGTTGAAGTAGTCCAACATGTCGTGCATCCAGCCCATGTTCCACTTCAGATTAAAGCCCAGACCACCGACGTAGGTGGGCCAAGACACCATCGGCCAAGCGGTGGATTCCTCGGCAATGGAAAGCACACCGGGGAAGTAGGTGAACAGCAGATGGTTCACCTGGCGCAGGAAGTCTGCGGCTTCGATGTGCTCGCAGCCGCCATACTCGTTGGCGACCCATTCTCCATCCTTGCGGAAGTAGTTGAGGTAGAGCATGGAGGCCACCGCATCCACCCGAATTCCGTCGATGTGGTACTTCTCGAACCAGAAAATGGCGTTGGCCACCAGGAAGTTACGCACCTCGTTGCGGCCATAGTTGAAGACCAGGGTGCCCCATTCCTTGTGTTCGCCCTTGCGGGGGTCGGCGTGCTCATAGAGGTGGGTGCCGTCGAAGAAAGCCAGCCCGTGGCCATCCTTGGGGAAGTGGCCAGGAACCCAGTCCACAATCACCCCAATGCCGTTAGCGTGGCACTGATCGACAAAGTACATGAAGTCTTCGGGGGTGCCGTAGCGGGAGGTAACGGCGTAGTAACCCGTGACCTGGTAGCCCCAGGAGCCATCGAAGGGGTGCTCGGCCACCGGGAGTAATTCAATGTGGGTGAAGCCCAGTTCCTTCACGTAGGGGATCAGCCGCGCCGCCAGTTCTCGGTAGGTCAAAAACCGCGCACCGGGCTTGAGTTCGGCCACGGTGACCACGGGTTCCGGGGTGCCATCGGGCAGCAGGGCCGGGGTCGCAGAAGACTCGTGCAGCCAAGAGCCGAGGTGAACCTCATAAATTGAAACGGGCTGGGTTAGCGGATCGGTTTGACGCCGCTTCTCCATCCAGTCGTCATCCTGCCAAGCATAGCTGTCGAGGTCGGTGACGATGGAGGCCGTTTTGGGCCGAGTCTCCTGCTGGAAGCCGTAGGGGTCAGACTTCTCGTAGATGTGGCCATCGTAGTTTTTGATTTCGTATTTATAGTGGGCACCCACCTCCAGTTCGGGGATGAACAAATCCCAAATACCGTTGGA
This sequence comes from Phormidium sp. FACHB-1136, assembly GCF_014697375.1. Lineage (GTDB taxonomy): Bacteria > Cyanobacteriota > Cyanobacteriia > Phormidesmidales > Phormidesmidaceae > Nodosilinea. Next base: position 141,689 of record NZ_JACJRS010000001.1, on the reverse strand, counting down.
GAGGCGGCGCATCTGGTGTTTGCGGCCATCCCAATAGTTAAAGTCGCCTAGGACAGAAACGTTGCGGGCGTTGGGTGCCCATACGGCAAAGTACACCCCGGTCACGCCTTCAACTTCCGTGTAGTGGGCACCGAGTTTTTCGTAAATGCGGTGGTGGTTGCCCTCGCCAAAGAGGTGAATGTCGAAGTCGGTAATGGCGCGGGTTTTGAAGGCGTAGGGATCGTAGGTGACTTGGACATGGCCACCGCTGACGTATTTGAGCTGGTAGTTGGCCAAATCCTTCACTTCCAAAATGCATTCAAAGAAGTGGGGATTGTGGAAGCTCTCCATGGGCACTTCCTTGTGCTCCTCCGGCAGCACCACCCAAGCTTGCTCGGCCTGGGGCAGATAGGCACGGACAGCCCAGACGGTTTTGCCGTCCTGCTGCACCATGTGCGGGCCTAACACCTCAAAGGGATCGTGGTGCTGGTTCCAGACGATGCGGTCAATTTGCCCAGGATCAACGGTTACAGCCATGTTTTAAAGTCCACAGGTGATGATGACGCAGCCTGAGGTGCCCGATGCCCTAACCTTGTGCCCGTGCTGTCAGTACCGTGCGCTGTTAGGAGTTTACCCCGCAACCCGACGTTCTGGGATCAGCCTTGAACCCCGACGACCGTTTTCAGGGGGCGTTTCAACCCTCAGATTGGCGTAAGTTTACTATCTGCGGAATAGATTAACAAAACTTAGCGATTTCCTGCGGGAAATTTTTGATACCGCTGTCGAGTTTTCGTTCTTGTATTTTTTCTGCCCTCAGCGAATAAATGGGAGGATGGGCTTAACCACCCGTCGAAACTGCAAGAGTCCGATTAGTTGGGCGACCTCCGGGCTGACCTGGGGATTGCGGTTGGGATCCTGGAGTTGCTCCATTAAGATGGCATATTCGGTGGCGGACAGGGGTTCCCCGGTGAGAGGAGAGCGTGCCTCGGTAATGATTTCGGTACGCAGAATTTCCTCTGGGGTGTCCTCCGGCTGCGGCAACGCTAGGGCTGGAGCCACCATCGCAAGGCTAAAAATCAGCGTAAGGCTAGGGGATAGCATGGGCATCCATGGAAAGTCACGGCAAAGGAAACTTGACTAGCTGACGGTGCGTTATTTTTAGCATAGCTGAGGCCACCTTACGCTTTGTCCCAATGGGGCGATGCCCCCTAATCGCCTGTGTTAAGGTGCAGGGACACGACTTACCCCCGGAGGCACCATGGCTTCGCTGCGACCCATTGGCTCATTCATGACCCTCATGGCCTTAACCACAGGTCTGGGGATAGGGGTGGCCTCGTTGCCAGCACGGGCACAACAAGCCATCATCGAAACCGGGGGCACCATTGTTCCAGCGGAATCTGTCCATACCTTTGCAGGCCAAGCTGGGCAGGCGGTGACGATCATCCTGGAAAGTGAAGACTTTGATACGGTGCTGTCCCTGCAAACCGCCACCGGGGAAGAAATCGCCTTCAACGATGACTTTGGCGGTAGCCTCAACTCCCGCATTGTGGCCGAACTCCCTGCCAACGGCACCTACCGGGTTGTGGCCCGTTCCTATTCCGGCAACGGCGGCGATTTTAACCTGGTGGTACGGCCCGCCACCGAGTATGAAATGGCCCTAGCCAAGGCCGACGCCCTCACCAGTGAAGGACGCTACAGCGACGCCATCGCCGCCTACACCGCTGCCATTGCTATTGATCCAAACCAGGCCCTAGCCTACCTAGGTCGTGCCCAAGCCACCCTCAGCCAGGTCTATACCGAGCAAGGCGAGACGATGGAAGGCCCAGAGGACATTCCTGAATCCGCTCGACAGTCTGTGGTGGCCGACTTCGAGAGAGCCGCCGATTTGGTTGAAGCGGAAGGCGATACGAATTGGGCCGACTCCCTGCGAGAACAAGCCGCCTTCCTCCAAGGACTGAATGGCGGCGAACCCCTGCCTAACTAACGTCCACGCAATTCTTAGGCTTAGGAAACGTGCCCCACCAAGGCAACCTTTTTGATTGCAAGCCGTCTAGGCCATCAGGTGAATGGTAGATACACCAAAGCTTATCCCTCGGAAAACCGGGGGATTTTTTTAGCCTTAGATCGCCCGACTCCCAAGGGTGAGAATACAGGGCGAGAATACCTCGCCCCTACCGGACTCCCCTCTTACCCAAACAAAAAGAGAGCCGCCCATCGACGACTCTCTCCATGAAACCGATGGCCGTTAGCGCCTAGCTAGACAGCTTGCGGTAGGGCACCGCAGTAGCAATGTTGATATCGCCGATGGAGACACGGGCCGGAGCCGCACCGGTTGCGCCGATGTTGCGGGCCATAGACAGGAAGAGGCTGGGGTTGCCAGCGGTGGCCTGCTTGTCTTGGGGTACAAACCGCTTGACCTGGGACTGCCAAATGATTTGGGGGAAGCCCAGTTGGTTGCGGTGGTAAGCATCGTAGCGGGGGTTGCTGATGTGGATAGGCAGATCGCCTTCACCCTTACCGGGCAGCACCCGACGACGCTGATAGGGCACGGTGTTGTAACCGAAATTGGTCAGGTACTCTTCGCTGTCGAGCAGCGCATCGACGATGCCCTGAATGCCCTTGTTGGCGACCACAATAGACCAAGCGATCTTTTCGCGCTCGTTGTACACTTCGCGGCCCAGGATTTTCTGGACGCAGTGCTCAACAAACTTGTAGTTGCTGTTTTTGGCAAAGAAGCTGTTGTAGAAGGTGGGGGAGAGGGCCAGACCCCGGATGAAGTCGCGCACGGTGATTTGTCCGTTCCGCAGTTGAGACTCCAGGAAGATCTGACGATCACACTTGAAGGCATGGAAGAACATCTGCCGATAGGCCGCCTCGATCAGGGCATCCATTCCGGTGCCGCTGTAGACATCGTCGGTGGAGAAAATCCGGGGCTGACGGTCGCCGCCCACGTCGATGTCAGCAACCCGCTGGTTTTGGCTGGACGGAGAATAGTTTAGTAACGGAAGAGACACGTTTGAATCTCCAGAATCTTAGGAAAATTTACAAACTTTGGAAACGATCATACGGGAACGTCTGTCGCCTACTGGGCCAACCTGAGAAAATCAACACAGTCCTTAACATTCGCCAGAGTGGTTATTCCCTAAGGGCTTGAGTCCTATGAGCCTGGGGGAACCCAGGGGCGACAGTGCCAGACCCTAGACCCTAGATCGCCGCCTCACCCTCCAAATCCCCAACCCTGATCAACGACACCCCGTCGAGATCAGCGTTTAGCGCCGCGAAGATGCCTTAGCGTCTATATCACACTTTGGAGACGCCATTCACCCCGCATCGAAAACCGTAAAACAGACGTTCAGGAATGTCTAAACCGACCATAACCTAAAGTTATGAATATATACAGATCTTCCAAAATTAAACTTATCCAATCGCTGGTAATATGCTAGAGCATGAGGTAATGAAAAATACCTAAAGCGCTTGGCAGGCAACTGTTTTGGTAGTTGCCTTCTGTTTGCTGCCATCTCATTGTTTTGGACGTCGGGCTGGTTCTTGGGCTGGGCATAGGTTCCCTCCGTATCTTGCGGGGATTACCGTGTCTGCGACTGGGCCGCCGGGGTTCGCGTGAGAGATTTCTTAGATTCACAGGAAGGGAGATATGTCTTACTCTCAGACAACGACTCAGTCAAAAGCGGGCTATAGCGCCGGGGTCAAGGACTATAAGCTGACCTATTACACCCCCGACTACACCCCCAAAGATACCGATATTTTGGCGGCATTCCGGATGACCCCTCAGCCCGGTGTACCTCCCGAAGAGTGCGCTGCTGCGGTCGCCGCTGAATCCTCTACGGGTACCTGGACCACGGTGTGGACCGACCTCCTGACCGACATGGATCGGTACAAGGGTCGTTGCTACGACATCGAGCCAGTACCGGGCGAAGATAACCAATACATTTGCTATGTGGCCTACCCCCTCGACCTGTTCGAGGAAGGTTCCGTCACCAACCTGCTGACCTCCCTGGTGGGGAACGTGTTCGGCTTCAAGGCCCTACGCGCCCTGCGTCTGGAAGACCTGCGGATTCCCGTCGCCTACCTGAAGACCTTCCAAGGCCCTCCCCACGGTATCCAAGTGGAGCGCGACCGCCTGAACAAGTACGGTCGTCCTCTGCTGGGTTGTACCATCAAGCCCAAGCTGGGTCTGTCCGCCAAGAACTATGGCCGTGCTGTCTATGAAGCCCTACGCGGTGGTCTAGACTTCACCAAAGATGACGAAAACATCAACTCCCAGCCCTTCCAGCGCTGGCGCGACCGCTTCCTGTTTGTGGCCGATGCCATCCACAAGTCCCAGGCTGAAACCGGGGAAATCAAAGGTCACTACCTGAACGTGACCGCCTCCACCTGCGAAGAAATGCTGAAGCGGGCTGAGTACGCCAAAGAACTCAACATGCCCATCGTCATGCATGACTTCCTCACCGCTGGCTTCACCGCCAACACCACCCTGTCCCACTGGTGCCGCGACAACGGCGTTCTGCTGCACATTCACCGCGCCATGCACGCTGTGATCGACCGTCAGAAGAACCACGGGATCCACTTCCGCGTTCTGGCCAAGTGTCTGCGGATGTCCGGTGGTGACCACATCCATACCGGAACCGTGGTGGGCAAGCTGGAAGGTGACCGCGCTGGCACCCTCGGTTTCGTAGACCTGCTGCGCGAAAACTACGTCGAGCGCGACCCCTCTCGCGGTGTGTACTTCACCCAAGATTGGGCCTCCATGGGCGGCGTCATGGCTGTGGCCTCCGGCGGTATCCACGTGTGGCACATGCCCGCGCTGGTGGAAATCTTCGGCGACGACTCCGTGCTTCAGTTCGGTGGTGGTACCCTCGGTCACCCCTGGGGTAACGCGCCCGGTGCCACCGCCAACCGCGTCGCTCTGGAAGCTTGTGTTCAGGCCCGTAACGAAGGCCGTGACCTGGCTCGTGAAGGTGGCGACATCATCCGCGAAGCTTGCAAGTGGTCTCCCGAACTGGCTGCCGCCTGCGAACTGTGGAAGGAAATCAAGTTCGAGTTCGACACCGTTGACACCCTCTAATCGTGCTTTGGCGGCGGTGGGGATAGGTTTCGGCTTATCTCTACCGACGGCGGGGCGTGGGAAGTTCCAAGGGTCAGCATCTTAAAAAAACTTAAGATTGCGGCTTAAGTTACCGAATCTATCTGGATTTCGGGCTTCAATCAGGGCTACCCACCCACCGGGCGGGGTCTAGGTCAACCCTTCGAGGAGACGCCGATGGACCTTAAGCAAGCGGCCAAGGACACCGCCAAGGTGCTGACCAGCTATCTGACCTTCCAGGCCGTGAAAACGGTGCTGAGTCAGCTTAAGGAAACCAACCCCGCCCAAGCCTATTGGCTGAATACGTTTTCGACCAAGGAAGCCCTCCAGGATGGGGAAACCTACCTGACGGCCCTAATGGCGGAAAAGCCCGACCTGGCCATGCGCATCATGACGGTTCGGCAGCACATTGCAGAGGAAATCTGCGAGTTTTTGCCGGAAATGGTGATCGCCAACCTTCAGCAAGCCAATATGGAACACCGCCGCCAGCATTTAGAGCGCCTGACTCAATTGGGTGATGCCGACCATCTCGATCAGTCCGAAACCCTCAGCACCCTTGAGGTGTCCCAGGAATCGGCCAGCGATGGAGAGCGTTCCCTAGAGTAGGTTCCAGGTTTTACAACGGATGGATCGAACCATCGCCGTTCACTCTTTTGTTCACTCGCGGTCAGCCTTGTCTGATCGCAGATTAGTAACCCAGCGAGGAACTATGAAAACTCTGCCTAAAGAGCGTCGTTACGAAACGATGTCCTACCTGCCCCCTCTGACCGATGCTCAGATCGAGCGGCAAATCGCCTACATTCTGAAAATGGGCTACTTCCCGGCTGTGGAGTTCAACGAAGACTCCAACCCCGAAGCCTACTACTGGACGATGTGGAAGCTGCCCATGTTCAACGCCACCTCTACCCAGGAAGTGCTGAGCGAAGTACAGGCTTGCCGCTCCGAGTACTCCAACTGCTTTATCCGCGTGGTTGGTTTCGACAACGTCAAGCAGTGTCAGATCGCTAGCTTCATCGTGCACAAGCCCGGTGCTAGCACCTACCGCTACTAGGATCTGTTTCTGAATTAGGAGGACAATTCCTGATTCAAAATAGAGACAACAAAAGGTCGGGGGAGAACTCCTCCGGCCTTTTGTTGGTTTCAGGAGATCCCAACCCCAATGGAAAATAGCCATCCGGGCTGTTTCTGCGACAGGCCGGAGACCACCTACCCGGTCATGTCTTCACAGAGGAAAGGGGGACATTACTGGAGGTCTAGGGCGTGAATATCTGGGGCATAGAGGCTCTGGAGTCGTAGAAGCTGCGCCCCTTTGAGGTAGAGCAAATCGCCTTTGCCCAGCAGGTTGGCGGCGTCCCCCTATTCATCTTTTAATTATGTAACGCCCGTGAAGGAAAGATTAAGGTTCGGGATAGGCTGTCAACACTGCCATGTAGTAGCGATAGGGACTGCCGGGTACGCAGGCAAAGCCAACGCCAATATCGGTATGACGTTGGAAGAAATCGCTCATTGCTAACAGGTGAATGCGGTGCCCCGGTGGGTTGATCCCGGCATCAATGATCAGCGCATCCATGGCGGCTTGGCCCGTAGCCCGCCCCGCGACTAAGGATTCAATAAAGTTACTGCTAGGTCTTTGAAGCCAATGTCTGGGCAGAGGATAACCCGCTTCAACAACCTTGATATTAGGGCCACGGCCATCGGGATCAACATGGCCAAAGTAGCGACGTTCGCCCAGATCTACGGCCCGCTCACGGGCCACTTGGGTGAGGATAGGATGCACCCTCAGCGGTGGCTGTGGTCTGACATGACTGAGGTTTAGGCCCAGTTGTCGCCCTGCGGCGGCTGGGTTTTGGCGCATCCAGTTGAGATGTGCCACAGCGGCCTGTTCCTGCTCCTGGGCGTTGCAGGTGGTTGGGGGTGTCGCTTGCCCAGGGGAATTCGAGGTAGATCCCGGTGTCGTGGTGATTGCGGTAGGAGTTTGGCCGCGAGAGGATATGGTTGTCGTTGCGGTGGTTGTGCTGCTATTTGGGGTGGTTCCCCCACCGGATTGGTAGGGACAACCCGTTAGGTTGGCAATCTGTTCCCAAAAGGTGAGGGCGTCGCTCCTGGATGCAAAGCTATAGGTGCAGTTGGGAGAGGCAGGGGCGCGGCGGTTGCCACGCCATACCCGCAGTTGAAAATGTTGATTGGAACGATCCATGCGCCACACTTCGTAGGCCGACCCATTGCTAAGGGCACCACTGGCGGTGCGACTAGGGTTAGCCTCCGCGACTTGGGGGGGCACAGTCAGCACCGATATCAGAGCTATGCCCAAGGCTAACCAGCCAGTCTTTTTCATGATCCTACCCCTATAGCGCCTAGCATTTAGCCATGGCTAAGCTGATGTTCTGGGGTTATGGTTCCCGCCCGATCAGTCTGATTAACTAAGCAAAATTACGTAAAAACGGCACTGGAACAGAACTTTCGGGTGATCACATCGTCAAGTCCCCGCTGACGATTGGACGGCAGTACATTAATTTACGGTTCAGAGAAAAATCAGCTAGAAGCAGCGGTCTACTGCCGTAAGGTCTTTAGGGATACCTGATTATTCTCTATCCTGTAGGAAAGAGGACTACCGATTAGCATAGAAGCCAGATCTGCGGCGTTCACTCGCTCTCATCCTCCACCTGGCGCAGCAGGATGATGGTGATGTCAGTTTGTTGGGCAATTTCTAGGGGCACGTTGCCCTTCAGCACTTGGCTGAGCAGGTTTTCGCGGGAAGCCCCTAGCAGAATGGCGTCGCTTTGGCACTGGTGGGAGAGGTCGAGGATGGCCTCGGAGACGGAGGTGTGCGTCACCACATGGGTGCGGACGGGGCGATGCAGGGCAACCTCTAGGTCATCGGCGAGGGTTGAGAGGTACTGGGGGGTGAGACATTTCCCTTGTTCTGGATGGCAGATGGTGCAGAGGTGAATGTCGGGGGTTTTGCCGAGGGTGATCAATCCTGGCAGCAGGCGGTGGGCGCTTTGGGCATTGGGGCCGCCTGCGGTAGGCAGCAGCCAGTGGTTGAAGGTGAGGTTGCGGCCTGGACGGACGACGAGCACTTGGCAAGGGGCTTGGCGGATCAGGGTATCCACCACGCTGTTGATGACGCGACCGGGGGTGAGGGTGGGGTTGTACCAGCCCATCAGGACGAGGTCGATGTGGCGGTCGCGGATGATTTCCAGCAGGGTGCGGCCAATTTCGTGGGCGGCGCGGACTTGGAAATGCACCGATAGGCCACTGTGTTCGGCGTAGGAGAGAGCCAGTTGGCGCAGGGGTTCCGCCGTTTGCAAGTCTACCTTGGCTTCGGCGGGGGCGACACTGCGCGGCACCCGCACCACGTGGACGCACTCCAATTCGTAGTGCAGACCGTGGGCAATGGCGGCGGCGATTTTAATCAGGTCGGGGGCGGTTTGGGGATCGGCGAGGGGCACCAATAAGCGACCCTGTCCCGTGGCTGGAGCCCGCTGTTGGAAGACCACGTAGGAGGGTTCGGCCTGGGGGCCAAGCTCTGGCAGGTCGCCACTGACTTGATCCGATTCGGCCCGGATGATGTCGGCGCGGGTGATGATTCCCACCAGTTTGTTGCCCTCGGTGACGGGCAGGCGGCTGAGCTTGAGGCGGTTCAGCAGGTGTAGCACCCTGGGCAGGGGGGCATCGGGGGACACGGTGACGGGGTGGGGCGTCATCAAGTCCTTTAGGGTGAGGTAGGGTTCAAGTCCCTGGCTGGTGGCCTCGCCCAGGTCGCTTTGGGTGACGATGCCCACCAGTCGCCCCTCCTCTAGCACCGGAAAGCCGCGATGGTGAGATCGGGAAAAGGCTTGGACGACTTCCGGCAGGGTGATCTGGCTGGAGAGGGTTTCTACCCGCCGCTGCATCAAGTCAGCCGCTGTGAGGTGTGCCCAGGGATTGTTGGCCTGGGCTATGGGTTCCAGGTGGATGCCCTTCATTTCCAGCAGGCGGTTATAGATAGATCCCTTATTGGCCCGGTCGGCAATCAGGTAGGCGATGCCAGATCCAATCATCAGGGGCAACACCAGGTTAAAGTTGGCGGTCATCTCAAACACAATGACGATGGCGGTGATCGGCACCCCCGTCACCGCACTAAAAAATGCGCCCATTCCGGTGAGGGCGTAGGTGGTGGTACTGCCCAGGGCTTCTGGCATGGGCCAAGCCCCAAAGCCCGTGTAGGCGGCTTGGGCTAAGAAGCTCACCAAACACCCCAGTGCTGCCCCTAGCACCAGGGAAGGGGCAAAAATTCCCCCCGCCGCCCCCGACCCGTAGGCCAACAACGTCAACAAAAACTTGACCACAAAGGCCACGGCAATCAACTGCCAGCCCGCCGATCCCGTCACCAAAAATTCTTGCAGACCCGTGTTATCTACCGCCGCCACGGGCACAAACACCCCCACCAGGCCCGTAATCAACCCCGCGAGGCCAATGCGTCCCGGCAATCCGAGGGTTTTGAACTGCCGAAAAAAGGCCAAACTGCCGAAGATTCCCCGCCGAAACAGCGACCCCAGCAGTCCGGCCAGCAGTCCTAACACCACTAAAAACGGCAGGTCATAGACCGATAGGCTAACAGGCTTGGCTTCCATCGCTAGGTTTAGCCCCTGCCCCCCCAGCAGCCGCGATACCACTGCCCCAATAAACGAGGCCAAAATGGCGCTGCCCAGCGTCAGGTCAGAGAAGTCCTGGAGTAGTTCCTCTACCACAAACAGCACCCCGGCAATGGGCGCATTAAACCCCGCCGCCAGCCCCGCCGCCGCCCCCGCCGAAATGAGCTGCCGCCGATACTCCGGTGAGGTGGGCACCCACCGACTAAGCTGCGCCGCCAAGGCCGCCCCAATCTGTACCGTTGGCCCCTGCCGCCCCAAGGATAACCCCGACCCCAGGGCCAGCAGCGTACTGCCCAATTTAACGAGGGCCACCCGCAAATTTAGGGGCATTTTGGCAAACCCCAGCGCCGCCTTCACCTGGGGGATACCGCTGCCCGACGCCTCCGGGGCCAGCCGCTCCACCAGCCAGCCCGATAGGTAGCCGCCGCCCAAGCCAATCAGTGGCAGCGCCAGCCAGAGCGGTAAGGTGCTATGGGTGCGCCACAGGGTCAGCCATTCCACCCCCTGCTTCAGCAGCACCGCCGCCAGCCCCGACACCAGCCCAATCACGCAGGCTTCTACCACGGCTACGCGCTTTCGACTCAGAAACGGCTCTAGGCGCTTTTGCAACATGACAGATCGGTGTACGTGACCAACTTTCCCTGACCCATACTAAATCCTGGTGAATGACCTGCGTGTTTAGCTAAAGGAGGAAACCGCGCTCCTACGGTTTGCCGGGGGACGAATCGGGGCGTTGGGATGCGGGCTGAGGTTGATCTGCACTCGATGCCGAACCTGATAGAGTAACCAACGGATATCGCGTCACCAGAATAGCTCCCTAGGGTTTCCTTAGCCGCCGCCATGAGTGTTTCCGACTTTTCCCACAGCCCACTGTCCGAGTTCCCCGGCCCCATGGGTAGTGCCTTTCCTTCGCCAGAACCGGGTCTTTCCATTGACGATGTGCAGCGTGCACTCAACCGTTCGCGGGCCTCGGTCTACCGCTACACCAACACCGACCCCGAACTGCTCAACCCGCCCTACGACGCCACCAAACTCAACCCCGAACTGCGCCAACATAAGGACGACCCCCTGGTGTTTCGGCCCCAGGAGGTGCGCCGCTTTGCGGAGGAGATCTTGGGGCTTCAGCCCGTGATTCAAGTGCAGCCCGCCCCCGAAACTGTAACCACCGATCTGCTGCGCCAAATTCTGGAGGAACTCAAGGCCATCCGCCACCACCTCGAACAGCAGCAACGCTAGGGTTATCTAAGCTTTTCACCCACATCAGAAAAATCAATCATAAATGTGGTGTGCTTTACCGAACGGAAATGCTATCGTTTTGTTCATAGACTTTTGTCGATGCAAAAGCTCTTAGGATTTATTAACTTCAATAAAAGGATTTAGGTGATGGCGATGGACATCACGAATCGGATCAGCTTCCGCCACTGGCGGGGCGACTTATTTGGGGGCGTCACCGCTGCGGTGATTGCGTTGCCGATGGCCCTGGCCTTTGGGGTGGCCTCGGGGGCTGGGCCTGCGTCGGGTCTCTATGGTGCCGTGATTGTGGGCTTTTTTGCGGCGTTGTTTGGGGGCACGCCGACGCTAATTTCCGAACCTACGGGGCCGATGACGGTGGTGTTTACTGCCGTCATCGCTCAACTGGTGGCGGCTAACCCCGAAAACGGCTTGGCCATGGCCTTTACGGTCGCCATGCTGGCGGGTTTCTTCCAAATTATCTTTGGATTTCTCAAGCTGGGGCGCTATGTCACCCTCATGCCCTACCCGGTGATTTCTGGGTTTATGTCGGGGATTGGGGTGATTCTAATTATCCTGCAACTGGGGCCATTTTTGGGCCATGCCACGCCGAAAAACGGGGTTGTAGGCACCCTCACCAGCCTGCCGGAACTCATCACCACCCTCGATCCGGCGGAGGTGGCGTTGGGGGTGTTCTCCCTGGCGGTGCTGTTTTTGATGCCGAAGCAGTTGAAGCGCTGGGTGCCGCCCCAGTTGTTGGTGCTGGTGGCGGGTACGGTGCTGGCCCTGACGGTGTTTGCCAATGCTGACCTGCGCTTGATTGGCGAAATCCCCACCGGATTGCCCACCCTGCAACGGCCCATCTTTAGTGCCGACCAACTGCGGGTGATGCTGGTGGATGGTCTGGTGCTGGGGATGCTGGGCTGTATTGATGCCCTGCTGACGGCGATGATTGCCGACAGCATTACCCGTACCCAAAGCGACCCCAACAAGGAACTGATTGGCCAAGGGATCGGCAACCTGATGTCCGGTCTGTTTGGCGGGATGCCCGGTGCCGGGGCCACCATGGGCACGGTGGTGAACATTCAGGCGGGCGGTACTACGGCGTTGTCTGGTCTGATTCGAGCCGCGATTCTGCTGGTGGTCGTCCTTTGGGCAGCTCCGTTAACGAAGGTGATTCCCCTGGCGGTGCTGGCGGGGATTGCCGTCAAGGTCGGTTTCGACATTTTAGACTGGAGCTTCCTGAAGCGGGCGCACCATGTGTCCTGGAAGGGCACCGCCATCATGTATGGGGTGATGTTCCTGACTGTATTTGTGGACTTGATTGTGGCCGTGGGTGTGGGCGTGTTCATCGCCAATATGCTTACCATTGACCGCCTCAGCAGCCTGCAATCGGAGGGCGTGAAAACCATCACCGACTTCGACGGCGAGTTTCCCCTCAATGACGAAGAAAACGCCCTCATGGATCGGGCCAAGGGCCGGATTCTGCTCTTCCACCTGGATGGCCCCATGATCTTCGGCGTGGCACGGGCCATTTCCCAAGAACATACCGCCATGGAAGACCACGATGTGCTGATTGTGGACTTGCAGGACGTACCCCACCTCGGCGTCACCGCTGCCCTGGCCCTGGAAAATGCCATCCAAGATGCAGCGGACGCCGGACGGCAGGTGTTCCTAGTCGGTGCCAAGGGCAAAACCCTGAAACGCCTGGAGAAACTGGGTGTGCTGCGGTTTGTCCCGGCTGAACACCTCGTCCAAACCCGCGCCGAAGCCCTGAAGGCTTCCCTCAAGGTGCTTGCAGCCATCGACGGCATCGACTACACCAGCGACACCGCCGGATCAGAAGTGCCCCGCCTAGTCTAGGCCAGCTATCCGAGGGTAGATCCCCCCTAGCCCCCCTTGGGAAGGGGGGAACCGGAAGCAAATTCCCCCTTATTAAGGGGGGAACCGGAATCAAAGTCCCCCTTATTAAGGGGGATTTAGGGGGATCTCACCTCTCTCCCACGGAGAGAGAAGCCTAAGGGTGGGCCAGCGCTAAAGTTTTCAACCACTGTGTTAAGAGGTATCCACACCGATGACTGAGATTCTATCCAGCCTGTCTGGGCTACCCTGGGCCGATACGCTCCTCCTGCCCACCCTGTCGCCCCTGCTGGCGGCGGCGACCGAGGCCGAAGCCGAAACCGGGCCGATTGTGCTGGCCGGAGTGCTGCTCAGCCTGGTGGTGATCTACATCGCCAGTAAGCTCGGTGGCGAACTGTCTCGTCTGGTAGACCTGCCCCCGGTGTTGGGGGAGTTGGTGGCCGGGGTAGTTGTGGGCACCTCCGCCCTGAACCTGATTGTTTTCCCCGAAAGCGGGGCCATGGCGGCGGATTCTCAACTGATGAGCCTGTTGCAGTGGATCGGCGGGCTGTCTCCTGAGGCTGTCACCGAGGTCTTCAAAAGCCAGAGCGAGGTGGTCTCGGTCTTGGCAGAACTGGGCGTGATTATTCTGCTGTTTGAAATCGGCCTAGAATCTGACCTGCGGGAACTGCAAAAGGTGGGCTACCAGGCGGCGATTGTGGCCTGTGTGGGTGTGGCCGCTCCCTTTGCCCTCGGTACAGCGGGGCTGATGGTGCTGTTCCATGTGCCCACCATTCCCGCCATTTTTGCCGGGGCCGCGTTGACCGCCACCAGCATCGGCATTACCTCCAAGGTGCTGTCGGAAATTGGCCAACTCAAATCCGCCGAGGGCCAAATCATTGTCGGCGCAGCGGTAATTGACGACGTGCTGGGCATTATCGTCCTCGCCGTAGTCGCCAGCTTGGCCAAAACGGGCGAAGTGGATGTGATGAACGTCATCTACCTGATCGTTAGCGCCACCGGGTTCCTGTTAGGGGCCATCTTCCTGGGTAAATTCTTCAACAGTTCCTTCATCGCCATTGCCGACAAACTGCAAACTCGCGGCAACCTGGTGATCCCCGCCCTTACCTTCGCCTTTTTGATGGCCTTCTTCGCCAACGTTATCCACCTAGAGGCCATCCTGGGAGCCTTCGCCGCTGGCCTGGTGCTGGATGAAACCGACAAGCGCAAGGAACTCGACCTCCAGATCATGCCCATCGCCGACATCCTGGTACCGATCTTCTTCGTTACCGTGGGGGCCAAGGCCGACCTGGGCGTACTCAACCCCGCCATTCCCGCCAACCGCGAAGGTCTGGTCATTGCCCTCTTCCTCCTGGCCGTGGCCATCCTCGGCAAGGTGATCACGGGCTGGACGACTTTTGGTCAAGCTCAGCTTAACAAACTGGCCATCGGCATCGGCATGGTACCCCGTGGAGAGGTGGGCCTGGTGTTTGCGGGCATCGGTTCTGCCAGCGGCGTGCTGTCCAAACCCCTAGAAGCCGCCATCATCATCATGGTGATCGCCACCACCTTCCTGGCCCCACCCTTCCTGCGCATCGCCTTCAAGGGTTCTGAGGGAGAAACCGCCGCCAAGGCCGATCCCGCCGCTTAAACCAGGATGGATCCCCCCTAGCCCCCCTTGTGAAGGGGGGAATCGAATGCAACATTCCCCTCCCTAAAAGGAAGGAGAATTGGATTCAAAGTCCCCCTTTGTAAGGGGGATTTAGGGGGATCCCCCAAGCGGTTACGGATAGCGCAAAAAGCTTGAAAGGCACTGGAATTAAGGGTGGAAGGGGCGCTAAACTGACCCCATCTTTTCTAGACATTGGCGATGCATCTGCTTCAGTTCCGGCGTTGGTCTGAGTCGGCGGGAACCTTTCCCAAACGGCTGGTCACAGTCTTGATTCTGGGTTTAGGGATTGTCCTAGGTATTGCCGGAATTGGGTTAAGCCAAGGGTCATTTCTGCCCCAGAACTCCCTGAGTGAACCAACCGCCCCTTCTGCCGAGGTTGAACGGGTAGAAACCGGAATTTTCGCTATCAGTGTTTACGATATCGACCTGGCGACTAATTCGTTTTATGCCGATTTCTATGTGTGGTTTAAGTGGAAAGGAGCCATCGACCCCATTACCTATTTAGAAGTCACCAACAGCATTAGTGATTGGTCGATGATGTCTGTCCCTGCCCACCCTGAACCGGAACGGTTGCCCAATGGTAGTTTTTACCAAATCTCACGGGTAGAAGGGCGATTCCTCCAATCCTTTGACCTCAAACACTATCCCCTCGATCAGTACAACCTCAGCATCTTTATGGAGAACTCGGCCTACACCACGGATCAACTGGTCTATGTTGCGGATGACCAAGCATCGGGCTATTCCCAGTTCCTAACGATTCCCGGTTGGTCGATTGTGGGGTCAGCCATCGAGAGCCTGGTGAGAACCTACGACACTAACTTTGGTGATCCCCGTCTGCCGAGCCAGTCGGAACATTCGGTGCTGTGCTATTCCCTCAACATTGCCCGCCCCTGGAGCTTCTTTGTTTGGAAATTGCTGCTACCTTTACTGATTGTCCTGGCCTCAAGCTGTGCGGCTCTACTGCTGGCCCCTCAGCACATCGATTCACGGGTAGCGCTTCCGGTAACGGCCCTTTTAACCACCGTTTTTCTCCAGGAAACCTACGCCGACAGCTTGCCTGATCTCGGCTATCTGGTACTGATGGATCAAGTCTATGTAATCGCCTATATCTTAATTTTTATATCTATCCTAGAGGTGATTATCACGGCCTACTGGGTCGATAAAAACGAGGAGATTTGGACAAAACGGGTGATGTGGGCTGATTCGATTTTGCTAAGTCTGCAAATTATTGTCATGGCTACGGGGTTAATCTGGCTTGTTACCCAAGCTTAAAAAGACAAGCCGTAATCTAGACGTTGTCAAAGCCGTAATTGAAGGAAGCTAAACCAACATGCAACTAGGGGGAGATACTATACTTTATGCCTGTGTCTATGCCACCATTTTAATGGGTTTCTTAGGCATCATCTTCAAAGAAAATCTGGTGATGAAAATTATCGCCATGGATGTGATGAGCACTGGGGTCATCGCTCTATTTGTCCTAGTGGCAGCTAGAACCGGAGTGTATACCCCCATCCTTACCGAAATGCCCAAGTCCTCCTACGCTGACCCGGTACCTCAGGCGGTTATCTTAACGGCCATTGTGATCGGCTTTTCGATTCAGGCTTTGATGCTCGTGGGGGTAATGAAATTAGCGCGGGATAACCCCACCCTAGAAACTCGTGTCATCGAAAAGGGGTACGAGCCATGACGATATTTACCGTTATCTGGATTACCCTGCCCCTGTTAGCTGGGTTTAGCATTTATCTGCTGCCCAAGGCCGACCGTGTCCTAGCCTTGGGGGTAACGCTGGTTTCTTTGGCCTACACCCTAGGGGTGTTTCTGTATCCGGTTTCCCTGAGTTTAAGCTTGCTGGATAGCTTTGGCGTACTCCTTCTCGTTGATAACCTAAGTGCCTTTTTTATTCTCACAAATACTCTGGTTACAGCGGCGGTTATTCTCTATTGTTGGCGCACCCCAAAAACGTCATTTTTCTACACCCAAGCTATTGTCCTCCACGGCAGTCTAAACTCGGCCTTTATCTGTGCTGATTTTATGAGCCTATACGTGGCTCTGGAGGTGATTGGAATTGCCGCCTTTCTTCTGGTAGCTTACCCCCGTCAAGACCGCACGCTATGGGTGGCTCTACGCTACCTATTTATTAGCAATACGGCTATGCTGTTTTACTTGGTAGGAGCCATTTTGGTCTACCAAACCAATCAGTCCTTTGCCTTTTCTGGGCTGCTCAATGCCCCCCTTGAAGCGCTGGTTTTGATTGTGGTGGGACTGCTAGCCAAAGGGGGGATTTTTGTGTCGGGGTTGTGGCTCCCCCTCACCCATGCGGAGTCGGAAAGCCCGGTATCAGCTCTGCTGTCTGGGGTGGTCGTCAAGGCCGGGGTGTTTCCCCTGGTGCGCTGTGCCCTCATGATGGAGGAGTTGCTTCCCCTCGTGAGGTTGTTTGGCATGGCGGCGGCGTTTCTGGGGGTGCTCTATGCCCTCTTTGACCGCGATACCAAGCGCGTGCTGGCTTGTAGCACCCTGTCGCAGTTGGGCTGGATTTTAGTCGCTCCCAGCGTGGCTGGCCCCTATGCCTTGGCCCATGGCCTTGGTAAAGCGGCCCTCTTCCTTGGGGTGGGTAACTTGCCTAGTCGCGACCTCCCCATCCTGCGCCAAAATCCCATCGACACTCGGCTTTGGCTCCCCATTACCCTAGCTAGTCTCTCGATTTCAGGGTTTCCGTTGTTCCTTGGATTTAGCACCAAAATGTTAACACTCAAGGCGGTTTTGCCCTGGCAAAGCTGGGTGCTCAATCTCGCTGCCGTGGGAACCGCAATTCTCTATGCCAAATTCATCTTTTTACCTCACCGTAGCCATGACTCCCAAGCCTTCATCAAAAATCCTGGATTAGGAGTGGCACTGTTGCTACTGCTGACGGCTTTAGTGGGTCTGAATTTTGCCTACCTGCCGCAAACACTCACCTGGTTCAATGCTCTCAAAGCCTTGGGAGTAATTGGTGCAGGCTGGTTAATCTGGGGGCAATGGATACGAACGATGCCGTTAAGAATACCCAGGGTGATGGAAAACTTTGAACATCTCATTGGCGCTATGAGCGTGATGTTAGTTCTCGTATTTTGGATGGCTTGGTCATGGTCGTGGTAAGGGCTGCTGCGGATATGTTTTCATTACTCGATTTATCCATGGCCGAAAGGATTTGGCGATGGTGCTAATTTCTTTACTTTGGGTCACACTGCCGTTTTTTATCGGCTTTAGCATTTATCTACTTCCCCAGGCCGCTCGCCTTTTAGCCTTTGGGGTTACCCTGGTTTCCTTGGCCTACGCCATGGTGGTCTTTTCCCAGCCTGCTCCCCTAAGTTTAACCTTGCTCGATAGCTTTGGCGTCACGCTGTTAGTAGATGATCTCAGTGCCTTTTTTATTCTGACCAATGCTCTTGTAACGGCGGCGGTAATTCTCTACTGTTGGCCCAGCGGAAAAACCTCGTTTTTCTATACCCAGGCTATCATTTTGCACGGCAGCGTTAATGCTGCTTTTATTTGTGCCGATTTAATCAGTCTCTACGTGGCCCTAGAGGTGATTGGCATTGCTGCTTTTTTGCTGATTGCCTATCCTCGCAGCGACAAAACCCTATGGGTCGCTTTGCGCTATCTATTTGTTAGCAATACGGCCATGCTGTTCTATTTGGTGGGGGCTATTTTGCTCTATCAAACCCACCAGTCCTTTGCCTTTACTGGGCTGGCGGGTGCTCCTATCGAAGCCCAGGCTTTAATTCTATTAGGACTGCTCACCAAGGGCGGCATTTTTGTATCGGGGCTATGGCTACCCCTCACCCATTCCGAGTCGGAAAGTCCCGTTTCGGCCCTGCTGTCTGGGGTGGTGGTAAAAGCTGGGGTTTTCCCTCTGGCCCGCATGGCGTTGCTAGTCGGAGAACTTGACCCGCTGGTGCGCCTATTTGGAGTCGCTACGGCCCTTTTTGGGGTGGCCTATGCCATGTTTGAAAAAGACACCAAGCGCATGTTAGCCTTTCACACCATTTCCCAGATGGGGTTTGTATTAGCGGCCCCAGAGGTGGGTGGATTCTATGCCCTTACCCACGGATTTGTGAAAGCTGCTTTGTTTCTCTGTGCTGGAAACTTACCAAGTCGCAGTTTTAAGGTTTTGCATGATCAGCCCATTCATCGACCCATTTGGATCGCCCTAGTCATTGCCAGCTTCTCCATTTCTGGATTCCCTTTATTGTCGGGGTTTGGGGCCAAGGTGCTGACCATGAAAAACCTAGCGGATTGGCAAGTGATAGCTATGAACCTAGCAGCTCTAGGGACAGCGATTTCCTTTGCCAAGTTTATCTTTCTGCCCCAAAAATCTGATTCTAGCCAAGCGGTTAAATCTGGCTTTTGGCCAGCAGTGGTTCTGTTATTGGGGGGGCTAGTGGTGGCCAATGTAGTCTATTACGAAGCCTACACTTGGGATAACGTGATTAAACCCCTGGCCACAATTTTCTTGGGCTGGTTGATATATCTAGTTGTCATTCGTCGGCTAGCCATTAAGCTACCCCGTGTGCTGGAAGATTTTGAGCATCTGATTGGCATTATGGCGCTAGCCATTTTAGGACTTTTAGGAATGGTGCTGGTATGACTGGATATTTAAACATTTTGTTGCGCTTAGCCATCTGGTTTCTGCTGACAGCGGATCTTAGTTGGCCCAACATTTTAATTGGGGTTAGTGTTGCCCTACTGTTGCCTAGGGGAACCACCAATCCTGGTCGCCTCAAAGACTGGCTGCGGACGCTGTGGGAAGTGGTGGTGGCGATTCCCCAAGCCTACATAGAAGCCTTTGAAATCATGTTTAGCCCCCACAACCATGAAGTGGTCACCGTGGAGCGGGCTAAACCTCGGCGATCCCCTAGCCTTATTTTTCTTGATATTTTTCTGATTACCTTTACCCCCAAAACTATCGTCCAGCACTACCGAGAACAGGGCTGGTACGAAGTTCATCGTATTACCCGGAGACCCTCCCCATGATCATTCAACCCATGGCTTTGCTGTTGATTGCTATGATTGGTGCTCTGCTGATCCCGATGATCGAAGCGTTCCGCGATGACGATATTTGGCAGCGGATGTTGGCCTTCGCCAGCATTGCCACCAAAACTTCGGTGATGATCCTCGTGATTTCTGTGCTGCGCGACGACTGGATGATCGGCGTGGTGGGAATTTTAATTCTCAGCGTCGGCAATGCAGCTCTAATGCTATTGGCCCACATTCTTAAGCGCCTGAGCACCGTCATGGCCGGGGACTAACCCGGACTCCACAGATGCCCAAAACGCCCTAAAAAGTGTCCTGGGCAAGGCGATGGCGACCCACCACATAGATCAATAGCAGCGCCACGATAAGACCTACTAGACCCGCCGCGATGGTACTGATCATGGCGTAGATCGTAATCATATTGGAAGGCGTAATCAGGGCTGCGGAGGTGACCACCCCATTGGGAGCCAGCACCGTAGCTCCCTGGGGCACCGACAACAACCGTAGGGTCATGGCGCTGACTTGCCAGAGCGCAATGGAGGTGGCGAGACTCAGAATGGCCAAATTGGTCAGCAAACCTAGCTTCAGGGCTCGCTTCACGGCAGACTTAGGGGGCCGTCGGTCGGGCTGCATGAGGCGAGCGGCTAAACGGGTATAGCGGAAGCACCAATAGATGCTGAACAGCAGCACCAGCAAACATCCCATGGCCAGCCAAAGCCCCAAGCCAAATCCTCCTGTCTGCTGGCTGGTAAAGATGCGCGTGGTGATGACCAACAACGGAATGAATCCTAGCAAGGCTTGCAGTACCAAACCCGTCCATCCCAGCCACCGACACCAGTGGGCCAGGTCTTCGGGGGTGGGTTTCTTGGATGACAAATTAAAGATGCTCATGGATCACTGCCACGGAGAACCGGAATCTCATCAAGGGCTAATTTTTCCCATCAAGGACGTAACAGTGAGGCCGTTGAACCCGCCAATAATTGGGATGAATTAGCGATAAAACGGTTCGAGGTTGCGACCGTCTGATCTCGGAGGAGCTACGGAGAGGGTGGGATTCGAACCCACGGAACCTTGCGGCTCATCCGATTTCAAGTCGGACGCATTCGACCACTCTGCCACCTCTCCAGGGATAGGGGTGTACTTCCTTTATATCACCCTTGGGGTAGTCCAGGGTGTTGTGGTGAGCATTTAGGCGCTTGGGACAGCCGAGGCGGTGGACAGCACAGGTACCAAACTAAAAAAATGTAATCTACGTGCCAGCACTCGATAGCGTGGATGCTTAGCCTAGGGATGGCAAAAGCCCGGTTGATGAACTATATTCGGGGGTTAATCTTCCTAGCGGCTAGAACGGTGACCCAGAAACCCGGTTGATCGCCTCAAGGGCTGATGATGTCGTCAGAATGGCGATGTTAGTAACCCGTGTGTTCGCTATACGGCACCGATGCCCTAGGAATTCCCGTTGTGAAACTGTTGTGAAGGAGTTTGCATGAAACGCCGCTGGTTTTTGGCTTCCACTGCTGCCGTGGCTTGTCTCACAGTTGGTCTCACTGCGGCCTGCGGGGGCGGCGAATCCTCAACGGGGGACAGTGGGCCGCAGGTTTTAGTGATGGCCACCTCCGCCGACTATCCCCCCTACGAATTTGTGGAAACCGCTGGCGGCACTGAGGAAATTGTCGGCTTTGATGTGGATATTGCCCGCCATATTGCCACTGAACTAGGCTACGAGCTGGAAATCACCAATATGGACTTTAACGGCCTGATTCCGGCGTTGCAAGCGGGTCGGGCTGATTTTGTGATGGCAGGGATGACTCCCACCGAAGAACGCAAGCAGAACGTGGATTTCTCAGAAATCTACTACGAAGCCAAAAATATGCTAGTGTTTCCGGCCAGCGAAAACATCACCGGGCCAGCGGATTTGGCGGGCAAAACCCTAGGCGTTCAGCTAGGCTCCATTCAGGAAGAGCTAGGTAACAAATTGGTCGCAGACGACCCCAACATCAAGCTTTCCCCCCTCAACCGCATTAACGAGATTGTGCAGGAGCTTAAGTCGGGACGGGTGAATGCCGCCATCATCGAAGACACCGTGGCGGCTGGCTTTTTGGCTAACAACCCCGATTTGCGAGCGGTGGAAATCCCCGATGAAGAAGCCTCTGGGTCGGCCATTGCCTTCCCGAAGGGGTCTGATAGGGTCGAGGACTTTAACCGGGTGCTGGCGGAAATGAAGGACAGCGGCCTGATGGAAGACTTGATTCTGAAGTGGTTTGGCGATGGGGAAGGTTAGGCCATTACCATGAACTTAGATTTTGGCCAAATTGTTCCGTCCCTACCCTTCATTCTCAAGGGCATTCTGGTGACGCTTCAGTTTACGTTGCTGTCGGCGTTGTTCGGGTTCACCCTGGGCACACTGCTGTCGTTGCTGAAGATTTCTTCTGTTAAGCCCCTGCGGTGGTTCGCGGAGTTTTACACCTCCATTTTTCGGGGCACGCCGTTGATTTTGCAGTTGGCCCTGGTCTACTTTGCCACGCCCCAACTGATCGGCTACAAGATTAGCCCCATCGAGGCCGGGGTGTTCACCTTTGCCCTCAACTCCGCCGCCTACAGTTCAGAGACCATTCGGGCAGGCATCATGGCGGTGGATAAAGGCCAGCGGGAGGCGGCCCTATCCTTGGGGGTGCCCTATAAACTAATGATGCTCGACATCATTTTGCCCCAGGCGTTCAAAAACATCCTGCCTGCCATGGTGAATGAAAGCATTGCCCTGCTGAAGGATTCGGCCCTGGTGTCTACCATCGGTGTGCTGGATTTGATGCGACGGGCACAGGTAGTGGCGGGGCAAACTTTCCTTTATTTCGAGCCGCTGATTGTGGTCGGCATTATCTACTACATCATGGTTATGGGCCTCACCCAGGCCGCCCAAGTGTTGGAACGGAGGATGCGCCGCAGTGATTAGAATCGAACATTTGGTCAAATCCTTTGGGCCGTTGGAAGTCCTCAAAGACATTTCCACGGAGGTCGAAACGGGGCAAGTGGTGGCGATTATTGGCCCCTCTGGGTCAGGGAAATCCACCCTTTTGCGCTGCATTAACCTACTAGAAACCCCCACCGCTGGCCACATTTTTGTGGATGGAATCGATATCACCTCTCCAAAATGCGACATCCTCAAGGTGCGCCAAAATGTGGGCATGGTGTTCCAACATTTCAACCTCTTTCCCCACAAAACGGTGATGGACAACCTCACCTATGCGCCCATGAAAGTAAAGGGACTGTCTAAGGCCGATGCCAGCAAAATTGCCCTGGATTTGCTCACCAAAGTGGGCCTTGCCGAAAAGGCGGATCAGTACCCCTCCCGCCTGTCTGGGGGCCAAAAACAACGGGTGGCCATTGCCCGCGCCCTGGCCATGCAGCCCAACACCATGCTGTTTGATGAACCCACCAGCGCCCTCGACCCGGAAATGGTGAAAGAGGTGCTGGATGTGATGAAGGGGCTGGCCGATACGGGCATCACCATGTGCATCGTCACCCACGAAATGGGCTTTGCCCGCGAAGTGGCCGACCGGGTGTTGTTTTTGGATGGCGGCTATCTCGTAGAAGATGCCCCGCCCGATGTCTTTTTCAGCAGTCCCAAGAGCGACCGTGCCCAACAGTTCCTAGAAAAAGTTCTGTAGGCTAGGCCATGATCACGTTAGATCCCCTAGGCTCTAAGCATAGTTGGAGATTAAGGCTAGATAATGTTGTAGTGCCCTGAACTATTTCTGAGAATAGCAACATTAGCCTCAGGATCGCTCAGAGACAACGTCCAGCTTGGGTTGGCTAGAAAGCGACTCACCAGCTTTGATTCACCTTTCCTTTGATAATCGTCAATAAAGAGCGTTGTATCTTCGCTGAGGATCGGTAAAAGCAGATCGTAGGCTGGAACCCTGGCCTCTGAAATATCTTCTCGCCAAGCTGGGGGGCCATCAATAATCACCAAATCGGGTTTAAAAGTTTGGCCTATGCTGAGCGCATCCCTATCGTAGTATGCGATCTTGTTATGTTCAGAAAGCTCCGAAATAGGTTGCGCTATTTCTTTTAAGGAGGCATGAACAATTTGATGTCTATCCGTATTTAAGCCTTTAGATTGGAGTTGAGAGCTACAAATATCAATCCACCCTTGATCGTGATCAACCGAGATTAACTGAAGATCTGGAATTTCCTGCATCAGCTTAGCGCTGAAAAGGGTCGAAATTCCCATTCCAAGCTCTAGAATTCGGCGACGTTGGTTAATGATAATTTCATTGAGAATATAGACGATAGACTGCGGTGTCATCGCCGATGCCGTCCAGGGAATATATCCCAGATTTAGCTGCCCTAGCTTTACTAATGCCTCTACGGAAGAATATTTGCCATTATCGACTGTTTGATGTTCCATTTTTGGATGAACCGTTGACAACAATTACCTGATCCTAAACCCAAATTCAACTATTTCGCCACTGTAATCAGCCGCCGAAAAAAAACTGAGCAATCTCTAGGAGAATTAATCCGCTAGAATAGATCCTTTCTGCCACGTAGTCGAGCAAAAGTCTTGGTCGAATCCTGACTCTGCATTTCAGCTTGAATTGCTGAATTATCCCACCGTAGGAAAGGATTGGTTTGTTTTTCTAATCCTAGTTCTGATGGTACCGTTTCTTGATTTCGCTGACGGGCAATTTCTACCTGTTGTAAACGTTGACTTAGGACAGGATTTTGGGTATCGACAGTAATGGCAAATCGTAGATTATTGAGGGTATATTCGTGGGCGCACCAAACTCTGGTAGTGTCCGGTAATTGGCGCAGTTTGGTTAGGGAATTCACCATTTGGGCAGGGGTGCCTTCAAACAAACGACCACAGCCCCCGGCGAATAGCGTATCGCCACAGAATAGTTCCCCCCAATCCTCAGTTTGATCGGGCGGAAAATAGTAGGCAATGTGAGCGCGAGTGTGCCCAGGGACAAACAGAACTTCTCCACTGCGGCCTCCGAAAGATACCCAATCTCCCTCCTGTAAAAAGACTGTTTGGCCTGGAATTCTGCCCCGATCCTCAGATCCACCGTAAACCGCTGCTTCTGGAAAACGGCTCAACAACCGCTGATTGCCGCCTACATGATCGCTGTGGTGGTGGGTGTTAAAAATCGCCACAAGGGTTGCGCTCTGCTGATCTAACCAATGCAACACTGGGGTCGCATCCCCTGGATCGACCACGGCAGCTTGGTTGGTCGCCGGATCATGGAGCACAAAAATATAGTTATCCTGAAACGCCCGCAGTTGATGAATGTCCATCCCAAGCCCCTCCCTGTCACGCCCCTTCTATTGTCCCAAAATCATGACCACGGTGACTGTCGTTGCTAAGTGACTCCATATTCCTATGCTCGGAAATCGGCGGATTCGGCAGAGGCTATGGGGGCCAGGGCGGCGTCGATGACCTCCATGGAGGGTTGCCAGCGATAGCGCTTCAGGTCAATGCGGCCTTTGGCATCAAACTCAATGCCCTCGTCCTCTAGGATGTGCCGCTGAAGGTAGTCCGTGCCATTGCGAAAGGGCGACTCGGAGACCTCCCCCTTGGCGTTGATCACCCGTTGCCAGGGCACATCGTCCTTGTCCATATCCACCCGATAGAGGGCATAGCCCACCAGACGCGGCTTGCCGAAGAGTCCCGCCAGTTCCGCCACTTGGCCATAGGTCGCGACCTGTCCAGGGGGAATTTGCCGCACGATGGCATAAATGCGCTCGTAGGTTAGCACCTTTGGAAATCCTTCTTACCGAAAAAACTACACTCACTAGGGCATCGATGCAGCATGGCTAAAACCCCGGTTTCTTCATCAGGTAGCCGACGAGATTGGGGCGTTACTCAGATAAAAACCGGGCTTCTGAACCGACGTTCTTTGCCCAATAGGCTACTGGAAGCACTGCTGGCAGCGCAGCACAACGATAGAAAAATCTGCCAGGGTGATCACTTCATCGGGGATGTAGCTGTGGGGATCCGCCACAAAGCCTGTGTCCTTTTGGGTGTCGAGTACCAGCGTCCAGGCCCGCTGTTTGAGGGTGGGGGGAATGTGGAATTCCTGAGGAATGGGCTGGGCGTTGAACATCAGCAAAAAGCTGTCGTCCAGTACCCGTTCCCCCTGGGGGTTGGGGGCCATCAGTTCGGCTCCGTTGAAGAAGACGCCGATGGCCTTGGCGGATTCGTCATGCCATTGGTCTTCGGTAATTTCCTGGCCGCTGGGGTTATACCAGCCGATGTCGTGGATGCCGGAACCGTGAATTTCTCGGCCCTGGAACCAGTGGCGGCGGGAGAGGTTGGGGTGCTGGCGGCGAAGCTGAATCAGGCGGCGGGTGAAGTCTAGAAGCTGCTGATTTTCGGGCGTCAGGTGCCAGTTGTACCAGGAAATGTCGCTGTCTTGGCAGTAGGAATTGTTGTTGCCGCCTTGGCTGCGGCCCAGTTCGTCGCCGCCCAACAGCATGGGTACGCCTTGGGAAAGGAGGAGCGTCACCAAAAAGTTGCGCTGTTGCCGCTGCCGCAAGGTGAGAATTTCCGGATCGTCGGTGTCACCCTCTTCGCCACAGTTCCAGGATCGGTTGTAGCTTTCGCCGTCGCGACTGTCCTCTTGGTTGGCTTCGTTATGCTTTTCGTTGTAGCTCACCAAGTCTCGCAGGGTAAAGCCGTCGTGGCAGGTGATGAAGTTGATACTGGCGTGGGGGCGCTTGCCGTTGGCCTGGTAGAGGTCGGAACTGCCCGTGATCCGAAAGGCAAATTCCCCTAAACGGCAGTCGTGATCGCGCCAAAAGTCTCGCAAAGAGTCGCGATATTTACCGTTCCATTCCGACCACAGGAGCGGAAAGTTGCCCACTTGGTAGCCGCCCTCGCCAATGTCCCAAGGTTCGGCAATGAGTTTGGTGGTGGAGAGGACGGGATCTTGGTGAATGATGTCGAAAAAGGCGGCGAGGCTGTCCACTTCGTAGAGTTCCCGCGCCAAGGCAGAGGCCAGGTCAAACCGGAAGCCATCGACGTGCATCTCCTGCACCCAGTAGCGCAGGCTGTCCATAATCAGCTTCAGCACCTGGGGATGGCGCACGTTTAGAGAATTGCCGCAGCCCGTGAAGTCCATGTAGTAGCGGGGATCGTCCTCGACCAGGCGGTAGTAGGCGGCGTTGTCGATGCCGCGCAGGGTCAGGGTTGGCCCCAGGTGGCTGCCCTCCCCTGTGTGGTTGTAGACCACGTCGAGAATGACCTCAATTCCGGCCCGGTGCAGCGCTTTCACCATGCGCTTAAACTCGTTCACCTGCTGGCCCGCCGTCCCGGTGGCGCTATAGCCCGTGTAGGGGGAAAAGTAATTGAGGGAATCGTAGCCCCAGTAGTTTCGTAGCCCCGTTCCGGCCAGGTGCCCCGGAAAGGCATGGAAATGGTGCACCGGAAGTAGCTCAATGGCGGTGATGCCCAGGGACTTCAGGTAGTCGATCATCACCGGATGGGCCAGCCCCGCATAGGTGCCGCGCAGTTCCTCCGGCAGATCGGGATGCCGCTGGGTAATGCCCTTCACATGGGTTTCGTAGATGACGGTGCGGTGCCAGGGGGTGTCAGGATGGCAGTCATCACCCCAGTCGAAACTAGGGTCAATCACAATCCCTTTGGGCATGTAGGCGGCGCTATCTGTTTCGGAAAAGGAGAGATCCGTGTCTTCCTCGGCAATTTCCGCCATGTTGTAGCCAAAGGTGGCCGGATGCATTTGCACATCGCCATCCAGGGCACGGGCGTAGGGGTCGATCAGCAGCTTGTGGGCGTTGAAGCGATGGCCCGTCTCAGGATCGTAGGGGCCATGCACCCGATAGCCGTAGCGTTGACCGGGCTGGATTCCTGGCACATAGCCATGCCACACGTAGTTTTCGACTTCCGTTAAAGCAACGCGGGTTTCATGCCCCCCGACATCAAACAAACACAGTTCAACGGCGGTGGCATTCTCAGAAAATAGCGCAAAATTGGTTCCTTGCCCGTCCCAGGTTGCGCCGAGGGGATGGGGACGCCCAGGCCAGACTGTCATGGTCATGGTGCCACAGCGGGATAAACAGCTACGTTCAGCTTAACAGGCTTCCCCAATCTGGCCAGTCAAGATGGTCGAAGGCCGATCAAGACTGATGCGATTGAATTTGCTCAGCGCTCCAAAAGCATCGATCTAAAGGAAATCGTTCAACAGTTTCCGCCACCAGTTCCGGGAACTGTTCCGGTGAGGGTTGCCGAAATCGCCCCAGCAGGGCATAGCTCACTAACCCCAGATATTCCCGAATGGCCAGAAAAGATCGCTCGTGGTGGGGCACCCAGTCTGCCCAAGACGCCATGTGGGGAATCACCTCAAATCCATAGCCTTGGAAGAGCAGGAAGGATCGCAACATGTGGGGCTTGTCGGTAATTAAAATAATGCGCTGAATACCCTGGCTGGCCAAGAAAGCGGTGGCCGCCTCAGCCTCATGTTTCGTGGTTCGCACACAGAGCACTCCTGTCAGCGAATCGACAGGGTGCTGCCCTTGCTGAAGGTGTCTCCACACCTGCGTTGCTTTCTGGCCTCCCATCACTAATAGCTGAGGGGCACGCCCTGCCGACAGCATGGTAGTGGCGATGCCGTAGCGATCCCCCTCAGCTTCACGGGGACGCGCCAAAACCACAATGGCATCGGCAGACTGGCCTGTATCCGCTGGCACAAATTGGGTTAGCAGGGCGGTGGCGGGCACAGAGAACAAGGGCGAAATCATCAGCCAGTAGGCTCCGAGCAGACCCAACCCCGTGGTCACGAGCCGTCGTCGATAGCGTCGCCCTCCCGTAAACAGGGCAACAAGGATCAAAACACCGAGCGTTAGGGTCACCAGTCTGGCGCTGACGAAGTAGGTATAGATCCCCCAGGAAAAATTTGGCCAATAGGAGCCAACCAAGGATCGCAGCGTTTCAACCATAGTGGATGCCCTATACCTTGATCAGGCGATAACTGTTCACGATTTGTAACTGTTTTCCCTTCTCAGGGTATCGACGGAGTTTACCCGACAGGCCAGAAGCCTAGGGAATGGCGAAAAATTTATGCCATATTGAGTAAATGCTGAAGATATCCCCTAAAGCAACACCGCCCAGGGAAATACCCTAAGCGGTGGAAAAGAAGATTGGAATCACCCGAAATCCTTTGAGGGCAATGAAATCCGGTTAACGATTGATTCGGCCCACCCTTGAATGGGGTTGGTGCTGAGCCTAATTGTCGGCGCTGGGTACAGGAGGGGTAGCCTCCTGTTCTGCGGATTCTAGGCCAGCCTGCTGCTGTCGGATGGCTTCCTGTTGCAGGGCGCGAAAGTTAGCGGCCTCGGTGCTCATGCGGTTTTGGTGCATCCGGCTGAAGTCGGACAGGCTCATTTCATTCATCAACACCGCCCGATGAATCAGGTCAAAGGGAGAATTGGTATTGCCACCAAAGGGATTGTCACTGCTTTCATTGGTGCCAAAGCCTTCATTGGGATTCACGACCACGGGCGCGGTGGGGTCGCTGGTGGGGATGGGGGATTGGGCCAAGGCACTGGGAGCCGCCATCAGAACAGCAACTAGGCCCATGCCAGCGGCCAAAACATGTTGATTAGCCATAGAAAGCCTCCTTAACACCATCGGTGTAACCATTAGACGAACCTAGGCTCTCGTCTGTTCCAAACTATAACAAATCTCTCCTAGGATGCATCAGACCGCTGATAGATGTGGTAGCCCAGACCTAGGCCATGCGGCGGCGCAGGAGGGGTTGGATCAATCCTAGGGCCAATCCACAGAAGGCTAGCAGCACCACCAGGGCCAGCCCCATGGAGACATCCCAAAACGGCGTTTTCAGCACCGTGCTGCCTAGGTTCCAATTCGGGTGAAGGTAAATGTACCGGATCGGTTCGATGGCGTAGGTGAGGGGATTTAGGCTGGCCACAACTTGGAGCCAAGAGGGCATAAAATCCAGCGGTACCAGGGCAGTGCTGGAAAACAGCAGGGGCAGGTTGGTAACGAAAATGACGGCCAGCAGTTCAATGTGTCCAGGCAGGGCAAAGGTGAGGCCCAGACTGAGGGCGGTGACGCCCAGCACAAGGGTCATCACGATCAGTAGCACCAGGACAAGGCCCAACCCCTGGGGTAATCCGGCCCCTAGGACAGCGCTGAGGCCCAAAATCGCGGCGGTTTGCACCAGGCTGAGGGCGGCAATGAAGATAGCCGAGGCCAGCACAATGGAATAACGAGAGGCCAGGGGAGCCACCAGAAAGCGGTTCAAAAAGCCAAACTCCCGGTCAAACATGACGGGCAACCCAGCATTGAGGGCACCGCCAAAGGCCGTAAAGACGAGGATCCCGGCCCCTAGAAATTGGCCGTAGTTGCGGCTTTCCCCAAACAGGCCAGCGGGCACGTTCTGGAACAAGGCCCCAAACAGCACCAGCCAAATCAAGGGCTGAATCACCCCGGCCACCAGGGTAGAGGGGCGACGCTGGAGTTGGAGGAACAGGCGGCGGGCCATGGCCAGGGTTTCCTGCACAAAGGCTCCAGACAAAATGCCGGGGTCGGCGTCCGCTTTGGCCTGACGGTCTTTCCAGGCTTGCAGATCGTCGTTGCCCAGGGGCTTGGAGCCATTGAGGGCGGTGGAACGGTTCGGTAAGGTGGTGCTCATTGGTGGTGCTTAGCCTCCCTTCATCGCCTGTTTCTTTTCTTTTTTCAAATCACGCTGCCCCACGGCGGCCAGTTCGGCATCCATCAGGGTGCGGCCCGTGGCGGCCAGATACACATCATCCAGACTGGGCCGCGATTGGGAAATGCCAAAAATTGGCAATCCTGCCTTTTCTATGGTGGTTTGGACGGCGGTTAAGGCTCCCGGATCCCGTTCTACCACTAAATTTAGGGAATTGCCCTGGGCCGCATTGAGGATTACCCCCTGCACAAAAGGCAGATCCAGCAGCATGGCTTTCACCTGGCTGGCCTCGTCGTCGGGGGTAAACTCGCGCACCCGCAGGGTAATGCGATCCCCGCCGAGCTTATCCTTCAGGTCGCTGGGCGATCCCGCCGCAATCACCTGACCCTGGTCGATAATCGCCACCCGATCCGCTAGGGCGTCCACTTCCTCTAAATAGTGGCTGGTGATCAGCACCGTCGTCCCCGCCGCCCGTAGCTGCCGCAAAAAGTCCCACACCGCCGAACGGGTTTCGATATCTAGGCCCACGGTGGGTTCATCCAGCACCAATACATCGGGCTGGTGCAGCAACCCCAGGGCCAAATCCAGCCGTTTCCGCAAACCGCCGGAATAGGTGCCCGTTTTGCGGTCGGCCCAGTCCCCCAGTTCCAGCAGGGCAATCATTTGGTCAATGCGCTGACGAGCCACCCCCTTAGGCATGTGGTACAAGTCCGCTTGCAGTTGCAGCAGTTCCCGCCCGGTCAACACCTTATCTAGGGCGATTTCCTGGGCAATGTAGCCCAACCGCTGGCGCACCCGCCGGGGCTGATCGACGACGGAAATCCCCATCACCTCCAGCCGTCCTTCGTCTGGAATGGCCAAGGTGCAGAGGCAGCGAATCGTCGTGGTTTTACCCGCCCCGTTTGGCCCCAGCAGACCAAAAATTTTCCCCGGCTGAATCGTGAGAGATACCCCCCGCACCGCCTGCACGGAACCGTAGGACTTTTTCAGATTTTCAATGGTAACAGCGGCATCCATGTCGCCCATCTCGCCCCAGAAACATCCGTGTGGTCAAACGCATTGGCCCTAGGCCGTTGGTTATTCCCTAGGACTCGCCACAAACCCTTGGAACAGCCCAGGGTTTGTAACGATCTGTTGATAACCGTAAACCCATTGTACAGAATTCGCCGCCCCCAGGCCGGGATTCCCCATTGACCATCACCAGCAACGACAGTCACCCGAACCAATACACCGAAGTCGCCATCCTGCGACGGATATGACCTGTCCACCTAATCGCCAATCCCCAAAAGTAGGACGGCGTCCAGATGAACACAATGAAGAAGAACCTGGCGGCAAGGCTAAGTTCCCTATCTGAGAGCGGGTGGAGGTGGCATTCCAGTGCCTACGGCGATGTGCTGAAATTCGATGCCGAAGGATTTGCGTTAGATTCTACTCAAACTAGGTATAAGCGTCTTTCGCTCTTTGAAGGGTGTCAGGTGGGTTAGTTATGATATAGCGGTTCTCGTTAGCACGAGGTACATCCAGAGACCTGTAACCCTTATCCAGCAAGGCTCCTGCTCTACTTCATTCGATTAGGAACCGCTATAGTTGAGTTCCTTTAACCTATTGAAAAGACTGATCTATCACTATCTTTCGGCCCCAATATTAGACCCCGCTAAGGAATTTAGCCCATGTCAGCAGAGTTAAAGCAAAATACAAAAGCCTTATATGACAGGGATTATCACCTCTGGATTCTTGAAACTGTAAGGTCATTGCAGCAGAGGGATATGGAGTCGCTGGACTGGGAAAACTTGATTGAGGAGGTAGCGGACTTGGGGCGGCGAGACAAAAAACGGCTCAAGAGCTTACTCAGAAATTTGGTTGAGCATGTGTTGAAACTCGCTTACTGGCAGGCGGAACGCGAGCGCAACTGCGCTCACTGGAAGGCTGAAATTACAAATTTCCGTAAGCAAATTCTGGACGAACTAGAAGACAGCCCGAGTTTAAAGAGATACCTTGAGGATATTTACCAAGACTGTTATCAAGATGGGCGAGAAATTGCGGCTCTCAGATCCCAAAGTCCTTTAAGTATTTTCCCTGAGAAGCCGCTGGTGTCCCTTCATCAAATTCTAGATGAAACCTGGTTCCCTCCCATTTCGTAGGTTGGGTTTTGCGACTGACGCGAGGTTATTTTAGGTGAAACGTCTTGTTTTAGGATGCCTAAGTCATCGACCTCTCCTCAACCAGTCGTCAACCCCGCGCTGCCATGTGGTCTTACCTTGCCCTCACGTTCAGCCTTTCTCTGGTGCCCCTCGCCCCAGCATCTCTGATGTCAGGCCAGGTTAGCCAGATCGCCGATCCCCAACCCCAAGCCGACTTGGTCGCTATGACCAAGGGTGTTTCTATCACCCCACGCTTTACCGTCACCTATCCCGATCATTGGTTTGAGTATTCCAACAACCAGCGGGATTACGTGATTATCTACAACCAATGGACTTCGGGGGTTTACAGTGAAACGGCCCCGCCCTACCTGATCAAAACCGACGTATCCCTTCAAAACACGTCCCTCAGCGAGGCGCTTCAGATCTACCGAGATCAGCCTGGACGGGCCAGACGCATTGAAGAAGTGGTGGTCAACGGGCGGCTGGCAGTGCGGGTGTGGGAGGGCAGTTCGGGCTGGGCCTTTCCCAATGTTTTGATCACCTACATTCCCCTGGAGGATAGAGAGGTGTTTACCATTGCCAGCTACTACAGCCGCCAGAACCAATACGCCGAAGCCACCATCCTGCGGGTCCATGACTCCGTTCAGTTGAGGTAGTGGTCTAAGGTAGCAGACTCACGAAAGGGGCCAGTTGACCCGCCAATTGTCCCGATAATTGTGCCGTCCAGCTTTGGGTGATGGGCCAGCTATCCACCACCATCCCCGCTGACAGCAGCATCATGTACAGAATGGAATACTTAAACAGACCCTTGGCTAAATCCCGGTCGCTGGGTGCCTTCAGCAAGGCCCAGGCTTTTTGGATGAATTTGGCCCCCAGGGCCAGGGCCACCAAGGCATAGACCGCCCCGGTTGCACCCAGGGGATAGCTCATCATCAGGGTGAGGGGCACCAAAACTAGGGTGTAGTACCAAATTTGGCGAGCGGTGGCTTCATCGCCCACAATCACGGGCATCATCGGCACGTTCACCTTGGCGTAGTCATCTTGAATCAGCATGGCCAATCCCCAGAAGTGAGGCGGCGTCCAGATGAACACAATGAAGAAGAATAGCCAAGCCGCGAGGCTGAGTTCCCCGGTGACAGCGGCCCAACCTACCAGGGGCGGAACCGCTCCGGCGGCTCCACCAATCACAATGTTCTGGGGCGAAGACCGCTTCAGCCAGGTGGTATAGACCCCCACATAAATGGCGATCCCCACCATGGCCAGGAAGGCACTGAGCAGGTTAGCCACCCAAGCCTGAAGCCCGAAGGCCAGGGCCGCTAGGACACCCGCAAACACTAGGGCGTCCCGCACCTGAATCCTCCCGGAGGGGATGGGACGATGGCGGGTGCGCTCCATATCAAAGTCGATATCGCGGTCGTAGACGCAGTTAATCGTCTGGGCGGACGCCGCCGCCAGGGTCCCGCTCAGCAGCGTCGTCAGCACCAGCCAAACGTTGACTTCGCCGTGGCCTGCCACCCACATCGCCGCCGCCGTTTCAATCAGCAGCAGGGGGATAATCCGGGGCTTGGTGAGCTGCACATAGCTGCGGATCACAGATCCGATGGAATCGTGGTGCCGGGTGGCCTCGTTCCAAGTCGTGGTTTGAGTCA
The DNA here is from genome assembly GCF_014697375.1 of Phormidium sp. FACHB-1136. Classification (GTDB taxonomy): domain Bacteria; phylum Cyanobacteriota; class Cyanobacteriia; order Phormidesmidales; family Phormidesmidaceae; genus Nodosilinea. The sequence goes on along the minus strand of NZ_JACJRS010000001.1, from coordinate 107,737 downwards.
TGCAGAGGAAATCCTTCCGAAGGAATGGGATTGAGTGGACGTGGGTGGGGAACTAGGCCGTTTGCCTAGGCTGGAGTCCCCGGACTGATGGGATCTGTCCCAGTAGCCCTAGCCGCCCGATATTCCCGCAGGGCCAGGGTGGTAAAGCAAACCAGGGTGCCCACCAAGGCCGCGCCGAGGGTGTGGTGAATCACGGTCAACGGTTCCACCTGGAGGTGGAGGCGAAAGGTGGCAATGCCCATCACCAGTTGAAACGCCAGCAGCACACTGGCCAAATTCCCCAACTGGCGCAGGGGATAACTGAGGGCGGGGGTGCGCCACACCGCCTGGGTGAGGAGCAAAACCGACACGGTAGCGGGGAGAATGCCCACCAGGTGGCTATTCATCACCTGACAGAGTTCTCCCAGGCCAAAGCACTGGTGCGCCGCCCAACGAGACCCTACCAGTCCGCCCAGCAGGCATTGACCATAGACCAGAACCGTGGATCCCAAGCCCAGCCAGGGCAATCGCCCCACCGTCCCCGTGTTAGCGCAGGGTAGCAAACTGGTGCCGATGATCAGCATGGTGCTGAAAAACAGGAGGGCCGCCCCCAAGTGAGCGGTAACAATGTCAAACCGCAGCAGTTGGGTCACGGTCAGCCCGCCCAGAACGCCCTGGAAGCCAATCAGGGCGAGGGCTACCACCGTTGCCCATGGCAGCCACCCCGGCACCTGCCGCCGATGCCACCAACTGAGGGCCACCAGCCACAGGGTACTTAGGCCGATTAGGGCGGCATCCAGCCGATGGAACCACTCTAAAAACACCTGGAGATTCATCTGGCTTTGGGGCACCAGTTGGCCATAGCACAGAGGCCAATCGGGGCAGGCCAAGCCCGCATTCATCACCCTAGTGGCGCTGCCCACCGCCATTAGGGCCAGGGTGGCGAGGGCAATTTTCCACACCAGCCGCCGAATGCGGTCGGTCGGTTCCGCTGAGGTAGCCTGTCGCCAGCCAGGAAAGTGGCCATGCACCCCTGGAACGGAGGAAAGGGAAGTAAGGTTGGTTGCCATGGCGTTTATCGATATTGATCTAAACAAACGGGTCTTAAATGAGGGAAATCAACTTGAAAATCAACTTAGGGAACCCATGGTGAGGCGTCGAAATCGCCGTCTTAAGATTTGCTTCATAAATGTGAGAGTGACGGCCTCAATCGCTGACGCCTTCCCTCCCACGGTCTTCAGTCATTGGTTTCATCGCCTGATCCATGCCTAGCCAACGCAGCACATTGATTGCTTATCACTTTAGAGAGGACAGCCCAGAAATCAACCCAGCTTTAGGAATTTCTTCGGAATTCGAGGGGGTGAACTCCCCCAAACTCGACCTTTTTCCTCTCTTCGCTTAATAGTCCGTTACCCTTTGCTACATTTCGTATTCATAGATACCGGATTTCCCGACACCCCTGGCTTCTCGCCCATCTAGGCACAGCGAATCCAGTCCGGATTGCCGCAGCGGTCGGAGAAGATGCCAGAATGACAGCGTTCCTTCCCAGACCTTGCCCATGTCCCAGTCCATCACCATCAACCTTTCCGATGGATCCATCCAGTTCAGCTTTTCCGCCGCCGCCGCCCAAGCCCTCAAGGCGGATCTGGATGTCCTCATCAGCCAAATGAAAGCCGCCACTGCCGCCGGAACACCCCGTCGTGCCCCCCTGTCCCCCACGGAGCATCGCCATAGCGGCGACGTATTCCTAGAAGTCTTTTGCAACCCCAATCTCTGGCCCAGCCCCTTCGCCGCTAGAGTTCTCCTCACCCTGCGCGATGATCGGATGCGGATCACCACCGAAACCGGACTTTCCCAACTCTACGACGACCTCACCACCTACCTCGACCAAGTCATCTAGTCGCCCCCTGAACTGACCCGTCAATCACCAACGTTCAGGCTAAAATCAGGGCATTCCCGGTCTGGGTGTCCACCGAGAACCCCATCGCACTGGCTCAGTCTGCTATCTTGACGCCCACCGTCCCCACTCTCCGGCCCGATGTTTCCTTATGATCGCTATCAATCAAGCTCCATAGCAAGGACTGCACCATGACCCCCGACACCGTGACCACAACCATCCAAAAGGGCTTCCGCGTTACCCTAGGCGCAACGGCCACCCTGCTGGAGGCCATCCAAGATCCCCAGTCCTCCAGTGAGCGGTTTTCGGCCCTCGGCAGCGACGTTAGCCGCCTAGCCGAAACCCTAGAGACCAAGGGCGAAGTCACCGAACGGGAGGCCCGCCAGTTCGTCGATAGTCTGTTCGGCCCAATGCCCAATCCCTTCTCCGACAGTGCCAGTTCCCCACCCACCGTGGACACCGTGGCCACCCCCATTGCCGATCCCACCGTGCAGAGCGACCTAGCGGCCCTCACCCAAGAACTCGCCGACGTTCGCCAAGCCATCGAAACCCTCAAGGCCAACCAGTCCTAACCCTGGTGACCCCAGCTAGGAACGGGGTTTTGATAGACGCAGCTTGAGTGATTTTGCGACGCCTCAACCTCAAACTAAACGCCAACCCTTGAAGAAGGGCGCTTTGATTTCCTCAAAGGTAATCATAACGCCCCTTTATGGTCTATAATCATAGACCGTGCACATTCGCAGGCTCTATGAACGCAGAGGAAATCATCCGCTCAATTGAAGCGGAGCAGCTAAAGACAGACCTGCCTGAGATCTATGTCGGCGACACCGTCCGCGTCGGCGTTCGGATCCAGGAAGGCGGCAAAGAGCGGATCCAGCCCTACGAGGGCACCGTGATTGCCATGCGGAACGGCGGCATCAACCGTTCTATTACGGTTCGCAAGGTTTTTCAAGGGGTTGGTGTAGAGCGGGTGTTCTTGCTCCATGCTCCCAAGCTGGCCGATATTAAGGTCTTACGTCGTGGTAAGGCCCGTCGTGCTAAGCTGTACTATCTGCGTGACCGCGTCGGTAAAGCGACCCGACTCAAGCAGCGGTTTGACCGCCCAATCAAGTAAGCTGGGTATAGAGCGGCCATCCAGCCATAGGCCAGCGATTGGCGGCCCCATGCGTCCTTAGTTCAGTTGGTAGAACGCGGGTCTCCAAAACCCGATGTCGGGGGTTCGAGTCCTCCAGGGCGCGCTGAGTAACCCAGATAGCGAGTGTCCAATGGTATTGTTGCCGGAGCATTCTGGGACAATGCCAGGAGCACTTCTACTGATTTCACTCTGTGCCGTTAATTGATTTGGCTCATTGCACCGGATGGTATCCCAGTTCTGGCCAGATATCCAGAAGGAGCTAGTACCAGTGGCAAAAAAAGACGCGGCAGTCGAATTAAAGGGCAAAGGAACGGTGGCCACCGGATCTGAGGGTAGCTTCAGCGTGGCTGATTTCTTTAAGGGAACAAAAGAAGAACTGAGCAAGGTGGTGTGGCCCAGTCGTCAGCAGTTGATCAGCGAGTCGGCAGCGGTCATCCTCATGGTTAGCCTTTCAGCCACCCTCATTTATTTGGTTGATAAACTCTTTCGATGGGTTTCACAGCAGGTGTTTTAATGGCGTTGACCTCAGACGACTTTAACGACGAGAGGTCCTCCTTCGATGGGGACGAAGATGCCGATCTCCCTCGTGGTGTAGACGCCGAGGCCGCCGATGATGAGTCTGCGGGGGCGTCTCGCCACCACGCTCGATGGTACGCCGTTCAGGTGGCGTCGGGTTGTGAGAAAAAGGTGAAGACTAACCTGGAGCAGCGTCGTCAAACCCTGGATGGAGCGGATCACATCCTCAAGATTGAGATTCCTCAGACCCCCATTCGCAAGCTCAAAAAAGACGGTAGTCACCAGAGTGCCGAAGAAAAGGTATTTCCTGGCTACGTGCTGCTGCAAATTCGTCAAAAGTGGGACGATCTGATCAAAGAATGGAAAGTCCCAGAGGATGCTTGGTTGGTGGTTAAAAACACTCCCCATGTCATCAACTTTGTTGGTGCTGAGCAGCGGCGAGCCTATGGCCGAGGCCGAGGCCACGTCAAGCCCATGCCCCTCAGCGAAGGTGAGGTGAAACGCATCTTTAAACGCACTGAGGAGCAAAAGCCTGTTATCAAGATCGACATGGCTCCTGGGGACAAGATTACCGTCCTCTCCGGTCCCTTCAAGGATTTTGAGGGTGAGGTAGTGGAGGTCAGCCCCGAACGGAGCAAGCTAAAAGCATTGCTGTCTATTTTTGGGCGCGATACTCCGGTAGAACTGGAGTTTAATCAAGTGGAAAAAGAGAGTTAATCGATGGCCAAAAAAGTTGTTGCGTTGATTAAGCTAGCCATTCCGGCTGGCAAAGCTAATCCTGCTCCCCCCATTGGCCCTGCCCTGGGTCAGCACGGGGTGAACATCATGGCGTTCTGCAAAGAGTACAACGCCAGAACCCAGGACAAGGTAGGTCTGGTGGTACCTGTGGAGATCTCGGTCTTTGAAGATCGGAGCTTCACCTTTATCCTCAAAACCCCTCCCGCCTCGGTGTTGATTAAGAAAGCGGCTGGCATTGAGCGAGGTTCCGGCGAACCTCGCACCAAAAAAGTGGGTTCCATCAGCCGTGCCCAACTCCGGGAAATTGCCGAAACTAAACTGCCCGACCTTAACGCCAACGACGTAGAAGCGGCGATGAAAATTGTGGAAGGTACCGCCCGTAACATGGGTGTGACCGTGGCGGATTAGGACAGTCCTAGTCACTGTTCAGTTGATTTGTCTTTGTTATCTATTACGGGGGAGAAGTCACCCTTCGCCAGCACCCCAAGGAGTAAACTATGTCCACCAAAGTATCTAAGCGTCTGAGAGACGCCCGCGCCAAAGTTGAAGATCGTCTGTACGAGCCCCAAGAGGCACTTGAACTGCTGAAGGAAACCGCTACGGCCAAGTTTACGGAATCCGTAGAAGCTCACATTCGCCTAGGGATCGATCCGAAGTACACCGACCAACAACTGCGAACCACGGTGATTCTGCCCAAAGGCACTGGGCAAACCATCCGCGTGGCCGTCATTGCTAAGGGCGAAAAAGTGGCTGAGGCCACTGCCGCTGGAGCGGATATCGTTGGGTCTGAAGACCTGATTGAGGATATCCAAAAAGGCATGATGGACTTTGACGTTCTGATTGCCACCCCTGACGTCATGCCCCAGGTCGCCAAACTCGGTCGGCAACTTGGCCCCCGTGGCTTGATGCCCTCTCCCAAGGGTGGCACCGTTACCTTTGATCTACCCCAGGCTATCACCGAATTTAAAGCGGGGAAACTAGAGTTCCGGGCCGACAAAACAGGTATCGTCCATGTTATGTTTGGAAAGGCCGATTTTAGTGCCGAGGATCTGCTGGTCAACCTAAAAGCGCTCCAGGAGTGCATTGACCGCAATCGTCCTTCCGGGGCTAAGGGGCGCTACTGGCGTACGGTGGCCATTGCCTCCACCATGGGGCCAGCCATCCGTTTGGATGTGAACGCTCTGCGGGACTATAAGCTACCCGAAGCAGCCTAGGTTCTGCTAGCGTCCAAGCTTCAAATTTTCACGAAGGAGTCGCGATTGCCCTAGTCCCTCACAACTGCATAAACGACCGTAGACAGCAGGTGCGTTTTTTCTGCATAAATCCTGCCGAGGTTGACGTTGCGATGTAGGTTTCCAGTTCTGCTCTGGAGATTGGCAAGCGTGAGTCTGCCCCGGCTATCTGGTCGGGGCTTTGTTTTGGGAAGAATTGGCAAATAACGAATGGTGGCCATCCGTCCGTGAGCATCACGTTTTCTATCCCCGCTATAAAGGAGGTGAGATTGATATGGGGAGAACCCTAGCGAATAAAAAAGAGATTGTGGGCGAAATTCAGGACTTACTGAAGGAAGCTCAACTCGCCTTTGTGATCGACTACAAAGGTCTTAGCGTTGCTGAAATTACCAACCTGCGGAACCGCTTGCGGCCCAAGGGTGCGGTGTGCAAAATCACCAAAAATACCCTGATGCGGATTGCCGTTGAAGGGGACAGCAACTGGGAAGCCATGACCGAGTTCCTCAGTGATTCGTCAGCCTTTGTGCTGGTGAAGGAGGACTTTGGCGGTGCAATCAAGGAATACCAAGCCTTCCAGAAAGAATCCAAGAAAACCACCCTGCGGGGTGGGGTGATGGAGGGTCAGGCACTGACCGAAGATCAGGTTAAAGCGATCACGGAACTGCCGACCAAGGAACAACTGATGGCCCGTTTGGCTGGTGCCATCAAGGCGATGCCGACCCGCGTGGCCGTGGGCGTCAAAGCGGTGCCGACCAAACTGGCGGTGGGTATCAACGAAGTTCCGGCTTCGCTGTCTCGTGCCCTCAAGGCGGTCTCCGAGCAGGGCCAAGATGCGGCCTAAAAGCCCTGGTCTGCCTCAGTTTGCCAACAAGTCCGACAACCAACTTTGTTTTTTGTACACAGGAGTTAAGTCTTAACGATGTCTGCTAAAACCGACGAAATTCTCGAACAGTTAAAATCTCTTTCCCTGCTGGAAGCTTCTGAGCTGGTCAAGCAAATTGAAGAAGCCTTCGGTGTGGATGCCTCTGCCTCCGCTGGCGGCGGCATGATGATGATGGCCCCCGGCATGATGGGCGGTGGCGCGGGTGCCGCTGCGGCTGAGCCTGAAGAAGAGAAGACCGAATTCGACGTGATTCTCGAAGATGTGCCCGCCGACAAGAAGATCGCCATCCTGAAAGTGGTGCGTGGTCTGACTGGCCTGGGTCTGAAGGAAGCCAAGGAAATGGTGGAAGCTGCTCCCAAGGCCGTTAAGGAAGGCGTGACCAAGGATGATGCCGAAGCTGCCAAGAAAGAACTTGAAGAAGCTGGCGCTAAGGTGACCGTCAAGTAGGCTTAACCAGCCTTGGCTTCACGTTTACCCTCAAGGGTTTAGAAGCTCTCCATGGCCTCATGGGGGGCTTTTTTCGTGGTCGAGTTGGGGCCAAGGCGCTAGCCCCAATTTCCACCTTGACGAACCTCGATCCAACTCGCTAGCGTAGAGGCGGAACCCCACCGCAACCACAGCGGCGGTTTATCCACTGGTGAGCCTTGGGAGGTCATCATGGCACAACAACTAAAGCGATGGGAATCCCCCCGTCGCTCTGGTCGCAACGATAAGGGGCGGGGTGGAAGTGCCCGCCAACGGCAGATCCGAAAACGTAGCCAGGGGTTGCGTAATCGCCTACGGGGGGACTCCTCAACCGCCAACCCATCCAGTTCTAATCATCCACGTTTAGGGGAGAGCCTTGGCTCTCCTTTTTTTATGGTTTCCAGAACGTTACGATTCGGATCGTTTGCCTAGCGAGACGGTCTGAGGGCAGAGACGAATCGGAACTCGGTTGCTACCATAGGCGTCAACGGAGGCTAGTCTGGGGCCATCGGCCCTTGGCCTATTGACGTCATGGTTGTGCAAGGGTCACACCATCGTTGCGCCATGGCCCATTCGCGCTACTTTCTAGGTGTTATTTCCGAGGGTGATCCCCCTAAGAACGACCCCGAACCTGATCAGCCTAGGGAAATCCTGTTCCGTTGTGTCGCCGTTCTGAATCCGCTACCCTTGAACCTCATCCCTATGGTTAATCCCTCTGCCCTTGGTGTTGCGTTCCTGGTTTTGCTGGCAACCACGACGATGGTGGATTCTTCCTCGTCGCAGCGGCAACCGTTTCAGATTTCCCACCCAGCCCTCGGGACGTTGCTGTCTGACCATGCCATCAAGACCGTCGTAGGATCCTATCAGCCTCAAACGAACTTGATTAGTCTTCAGTCGGAGGCATTGGCGAGGCCGCAGTGGTTGTCGGTACAGGTGCCAGAGGGGGTAACCTTTCGCGGTACCCTGGCGATCAATGGTGTGGTAGAACAACAAGTCGCCTCGGAGGGCATTGCCTTAGATCTTAGAGCGGTTTTAGCTGCCGGACAAACGGAGGTGATGCTGGAGGGGGGCTATACTCCATCCCAGGCTGGGATTATCGTCGCCTTTGATAACCCAGACACCACGGTGCGGCAACAGGTGGGACAACAGGGTCGCGTTCACTATCAAATCAAGTTTCAGGTGGATTAGGCCATGACCCCAGGAATCATGCGGCGTAGGATAAGTAGGGTGGGCCTAGGGATGGCTCGGCGAGGGCCGCGAAGGCCATGGTTTGGCGGCGTGCTGGGGGGAATACTCGTCCTAACGGCTGGCCCTAGTTTTGCCCAGGCGTCTCTGCCTCTGGATCTGCCTTTGGATCTGCCCCTGGATGCACCCCTAGATCCCGCCAGGAATGTGCCCCGACCCCAGGAGGGCGATGCTGTCGATACCCAGGAGGGCAATCCTGGCGATACTACCGATATGCCCCCAGCCCCTAGCATTCCGCTTCGGCCTAGTGCGGTTGAACCTGTTCGGCCTGTTGCCCCTCGCCCCGACGGCTTTCCCTCCCGATCCGAGCCCGTCTTTGATCTCTATCGTTTAGGGCCTGGGGATAGCGTTTTTGTGGGGGTACAGCGGTTCTCCGACCTGAGTTTTCAGGCCACGTTAGATATCCAGGGCAATATTGTTTTGCCTTTGGCGGGCACCCTGAATCTCACGGGGCTTACCCTCGACCAGGCCCAGGAAGAGATTCGACAGCAGTACGACCAGTACGTGGTCAATCCCCAGGTTTCCCTGACCCTGGTGGCCCAAAGACCTGTAGAAGTGACCATTGTAGGCGAGGTGCCGAGGCCGGGATTTTACCCGCTACCAGCCCCCCAACTCTCGGTTGCCCTAGTGGTGGCGGGGGGAGCCTCTGCCCTAGCGGATCTCCGCACCATTGAGGTGCGGCGCACCCTGGCCGATGGACAGGTGCTGACCCGAACCGTGGATTTGTTTACGCCCCTGCGTTTAGGGCAGCCTATTCCCGATCTGCAACTGCAAAGTGGCGATGTGGTGTCTGTAGCCCGCCTCGATCCTAGCCGCCTCGACGAGTACGACCGGAATCTGGTCGCTAGTTCGACGTTGGCTAAGCCAGAGATGGTGGTGCGTGTCTTAAATCGGGCCTCTGGGGCACGGGGTACTGAAGCTCGATTTGGGGCCATTACCCTGCGCAGCGGTAGCCGCTTCTTAGATGCCCTCGCCCAGGCTGGGGTGAACCCTGATTTAGCTGCTTACCACCGCATTGCTGTTCTGCGGTTTAATCCCGAAAAGGGATCCGCTGATACCCTGATGGTGGATGCTAGGGCGGCAGTGGGGGGCGATCTCAGCCAGAATATCCCCCTCCAGGAAAATGATGTGATTGTGGTAGATCGTAATTTGTTAGCGAGTGTTACCTATGCCCTCAACACCTTTACCCAACCCTTTCGAGATGTGTTAGGCTTCCTGCTCTTCTTTGATTCCCTCTCCAATGCCGCCGACTCTCTGTTTCGACCTTAGGAAGCTGCTCCTAGCGGCCTACGGGTGATTGAACCTCCAACTAACTCTCTGATTGATCATCTGCTCGACCGTTTCCGTGTCCCTGTTTCTGATCTGCGTCAATGCCCTCTTCTTTGATCCGCCGCTACCTGCTTGCCCTGGATCGTTACAAATGGCCAGCCCTAGCCAGTTGGTTGGGGGTGATTGGCTTGTCAACGGTGGTAGCCCTGCAACCGCCGCCACCGCCCAGTTACCGATCTGAGGGGATATTAGTGATCAATGCGCCTGTGGTGGCGCTGACGACCACTGGCCCGGAGGTGCAACAACGGGGACAGGGCATCATCTCTAGGGAATTTCTGTTAGCGGATGTACTCCTAGAGCAAGTGTCCCAGGAATTGGCCAATCGGAATATGCCGCTGTCTCCCCAGGCCATTCGCGAGGCCACCACCATTCGGTTGGACGGTGAGGATGACACAGTGCAGCAGGTGGGCGTGGCGTTTCAGGGGCCAACGGCGGATCAGGCCCAGGCCGTTTTGGATCTGCTGTTGGAAGGCATGGTGGAACTCAGCCGGGTGACGAACCGATCTCGCCTGAGGGCCATTATTACCGCCCTCGATGATCGGTTGCCAGCGGTGGAGGCTGACCTGAGAACTGCCGAGCAAGCCCTAGAGACCTATGACCGTCAGGAAGGCCCTGCTATTCAGGCCGCCCTGGATGGCAGTTTGCTAGGGGCCATTTCCGGCGGGCAACAACAGCAGCGTCAAAACCAGCTCACCCTGGCGGGCCTAGAGTCCCAAATTCAGAGTCTTCAGCGGCAGTTAGGGCTGAACCCTGGCGAAGCCCTCACCGCCTCCGCCCTCAGCGCCGACCCGATTATTGCCCAACTGCGGGCTCAGATTCTCCAGACCGAGACCCAAATTCAACTGTTGGCCCCCACCCTGCGGGAGGTGCACCCCACCATGCAAGAGCTGCGGACTAACCTCGCGGCCTACAATCGGCTGCTGGCTGAACGCGCCTCCGAGGTGATCGGGGGAGAAGACCTCGCGGCCTTACCCAACGTCAGTGAGGTGCGCCAACGCAGTGCCCTAGACCCCGCTCGATCTGCCCTAGCCAACCAGTTGGTGCTCTTATCCAATGAGCGAGAAGCCCTGCTACGGCAGCAACAGATTTTGGCCCAGGCCGATGGCCAACTGCGGCAGCAATACTCCAGTTTGCCCAATAAGCAGCTAGAGCGCGAACGCTTGGCCCAGCAAGTGGCCCGCACCCAGTCCCTCTACGACCAAATTCAGATCAGACGCATTGACGCCGAAGCCGCCGAAGCCGAAACCGTTAGCAGCTTGACCATCGCCCAACCCCCGGCCACGGTTCTTCAGCCCCAGGACACCACGAGCCCCGTGGTGGTGTTAGCGCTGGGTGTCGTGATGGGGACGCTGGTGGCCGGAGCGGTGGTGTTTCTGCTGGATTTACTCGATGGTACGGTGCGCACCGCTGACGCCCTAGAGGCCATCTTCCGCGATCAGGATATTCCTGTGCTGGGGGTAATTCCGCCCCTGCCTAAAGCGTCCCACCAGCGTCATCCCGTCTTGACCTTGGCGACCCAGTCTTCCCACCTCGCTAGCTACGAAGATCTGCGCACCAACCTGCGTCGTAGCCCTAACCGCCCAGACAGCAGTCAGCCCATCAAGGTCGTGCTGGTGACCAGTAGCCGCGACCAGGAGGGCAAGACCACGACGGTGATGAACCTAGGCATTGCAGCGGCACGGGCAGGACGACGGGTGCTGATTGTCGAATGCGATCTCCTGTATCCCTCCCACGGCACGGCTCTGGGGGTTAAGCCTCCCCCAGAGGCTGTATCTTCTCCCCGCCGCTACTATGCGGGCTATCCCAGTGATCCTGTGCAAATGGTGCCCCAGGTGGAAAATCTGTACATGGCCCCGGCCCCCGGCCCCCAGTCCCAGTCGGCGGCAATCCTAGAATCCAGCGAAATGCATCAGTTTTTAACCTCAGCCCGTGCCCGCTTTGATCTGGTGTTGCTGGATGCACCGCCCCTCAGCCGCAACAACAATGCCCTAACCCTAGCCGCCGAAGCCGATGGTCTGGTACTGGTGAGTCGGACGGACTACACGGAGAAGGTGGTACTGGAAGCCATCTTGGAGGAACTGTTGGAGATGGAGGACATCGTGGTGCTGGGGGCAGTGGTGAATGCGGCCCGAGAAAGCACCCCCATGCCCGTTGAGGTTGGCCCCCCTCCGGCCTATCCCGCCGATTTGGAAACCGCCGCTGCAACGCCAGAACCTGCTCGTCCCTCATCCATCGACTTCTTTTAACCATTGTTTGGCTCTGGGTTTGCGATAGGATCTAAGGAGAAACTGTCTTGAAATGTCGGGAGCGACTCGATTGCCGACCCTAGGAGTCAACATTGATCACGTAGCCACCCTTCGTCAGGCCCGCCGCACGGTGGAGCCCGATCCGGTGGCGGCGGCGGTGCTCACAGAATTGGCCGGAGCCGATGGCATTACCGTCCACCTGCGGGAGGATCGCCGCCACATGCAAGATCGGGATGTGCGGCTGTTGCGCCAAACGGTACGCACCCACCTCAATTTGGAAATGGCCGCCACCGATGAGATGGTCGCCATTGCCCTGGATGTAAAGCCAGACTACGTTACCCTGGTGCCCGAACGGCGGGAGGAAGTCACCACCGAAGGCGGGCTGGATGTCGCCGGACAGCTAGACCGCATGGGCCAAGTGGTGGAGGCTCTGCAATCGGCCCACATCCCCGTGAGCTTGTTCATTGATGCCGATACCGCCCAAATTAAAGCCTCGGCCCAGGTAAAAGCCAAGTTTATTGAACTCCACACTGGCCCCTACGCCGAAGCTAAGGGGGTGGAAGCCCAGGCGCATCAGTTAGCTATTCTGCAAAAGGGCACGGCCCAGGCTCTCGAACTAGGGCTGCGGGTCAATGCAGGGCACGGTCTTACCTACTGGAATACCTACCCCGTGGCCTGCATCCCCGGCATGGAGGAACTCAACATCGGCCATAGCATCATCAGTCGGGCGGTGTTGGTGGGCCTAGAACGGGCGGTGCGAGAGATGAAGCAGGTGATCTGCGGAGTTCCGCTCAGTCTTTAGTCCTGACAATCCCCTTTACTCTAGTCCTGGCAATCCCCCCTCACTTTGCAGCCTCTCCAACCGTTTTTCTCCTGTGGGGGACAAGGCTAGGGCTAAAATGTGATGATGCTAGGGGAAATTTTCCCCCTGGGCAAACCACGGTGCCCACGAATTTTTAGGACGGATCGCAGGATGGATCGCTCGCTAGGGATCGGCTCTGAACTGATCCAAGCCTTTCCATTTCTGTCACGCTAGACCCACGGTTAGAGATATTTAGGAGAACCCGATGACAACCTACTACTACGCTGTTGCCAGTGAAAAATTTTTGCTAGAGGAAGAGCCCTTCGAGGAAGTGCTGAAGGAGCGTCGCCGCTACTACCAGGAGCAGGAGCAAGCCCTTGACTTTTGGCTGGTCAAAGCTCCCGCTTTCCTGAATTCCCCTGAATTGGCCTCGGTGAAGGCAATCTGTCCTCAACCCGCCGTAGCGGTGGTTTCCACCAACAAAACCTTCATCACTTGGCTGAAGCTGCGTCTAGAGTATGTGGCCACCGGGGAATTTGAGGCTCCCTCCGCCACCATCCCCGATCCCCTCGCCTCGGCAGAAGCGGTCTCCGCCTAATGGTTCTCAAGGTGGGGCTAGTTTTCAGACAGGGCTTCACCTTGAGAGTTAAGGGTTACGGTCTCGGTAACCTACGGTCTAACCGGGCCAGCTTGGGCTAGAATCGCTGGCAGATTGTAGTATACCGACCGCGCCCTTCAGCGGCGCACCTCTAGCAAGGCAGATATAAGGGCAATGAGTAACTGGTTTGGGCTATCCATAGCAGCGAATTCCTATCGTCCCCTAGGGCGAGGGGGATGGCGGACGTTCACGCTGGCAACACTGGGGGCACTGATGGCTCCCTGGATGGGTGTCGCCTCGGCTCAAGTGGCGTTTCCCGCCTGTCCACCGCCCCAAACCAACGAGTATCTGCTGCTGGTGCGGGGCAATACCGAGGCCGAGCGGGATCGCGTCCAAGACCTGCTGCCCTCTAGCAGCACGGTGATGGTTTGCAACTACCTGAGTGATACGGTGGTGCGGGCTGGGGGGTTCACCAGCCTAGAAAACGCCAATGCCTGGGCGCAGTACATGACCGAGGTGGAAGGTCTGCAAGCCTTTGTGGCCCGACCAGCCGCCGCCACCGCTACCAATCCCCCGGCAACGACCAATCCCCCGGCGACGAGTCCTCCAGCGACCTCCCCAACGCCAAACACCAATCCGGCGGTTCCGCCCACCAGCCCCTCAACGACTAATCCCTCAACGGCTAACCCGTCAACCCCCTCAACCACGACCTCAACGCCGACATCGTCCACACCCGGAACCCCAACGCCCATTGCCTATGCGCCCCAGCCCCTCAATACGGGGTTTGCGGTGTTGGTGGACTATCAATATCAGCCAGAAACGGCCCGGTCGGTGCAGCGCCAAATTGGGCAGGCGGTGGGCTTGGCGGTCTATCGTCAGCGGCCCTACCTGTTGATTGCCTATAGCCCCAATCTGGAAGGAGCCGCCACGACTCTCCAGGTACTAGGGGGCTACGGCATCTCTGGCTTTATTGTGGATAGCCGTGAGGTGGTGATGCTAACTCCAGCGGTAGCGTTATCAGAGTAGGAGATCGTCCAAATGCAATCTACGGGGATCGCCATTGGACGTTGCTCAGCGGCGAATCTAGAAGCCGTAGGCAGGGGCGGCGAGCCAGGAAATAAATACGCCCAGAATGGATCCGGCGATGACCTGGAAGGGGGTGTGGCCCAGAAGTTCCTTGAGGCGATCTTCGTTAAATTCGGGCTTTTCTTGGAAGAGTTCGTCGATGATTTGGTTCAAGACACGGGCCTGCTTGCCAGCGGCTTGGCGCACCCCAGCGGCGTCGTACATAACGATAATGGCAAAGACGCAGGTGGCGGCAAAGAAGGGGCTGGCCCAGCCAACGGTTTGGCCGACGCCACAGGCGAGGGCGGTGACTAGGGCCGAGTGGGCGCTGGGCATGCCCCCGGTTTCCACCATCACCTTGAGGTTGAGCTTGCGGTGGCGCACCAGTTCGATGATGGCCTTGAGAATTTGGGCCGTGACACAGGCCACCAAGGCCACCAGTAGAACGTAGTTATTGAGGATGTCGCTAAAATTTTCCATCGTCGGCATGGCTAATCCCTAGTAGGTGCGGGCAACAATATAGTCGGCGATGGCCCGGAGGGGCTGGCTGGCTGGCCCAAAGCTGTCTAGGGCGGCCTTGGCCTCATCAATCAGTTTATCGGCCTGTCGTCGCGATTCCTCCAGACCCCACAGGCTGGGGTAGGTGGCCTTTTGAGCCGCTACGTCCTTACCGATGGATTTGCCGAGGGTTTCGGCGGTGGAGGTGATATCCAAAATATCGTCCACAATTTGGAAGGCGAGGCCGATGCGCTGGGCGTAGTCCCGCAGATGTTGGACTTGATCGTCGGTGGCCCCGGCTAGGATGGCCCCGGAGGTGACGGCAATTTCTAGCAGCGCCGCCGTTTTGTGGTTGTGGATGTAGTTGAGGGTTTCCAGGGTGGTGTCGGGATTGCCTTCGCTGGCGAGATCCACGATTTGGCCACCCACCAGACCTTCGCCGCCGACGGCCTTGCCCAGCCCCGCAATCACCCGCAGCACCCGATCCGCCGGAACCCCCTGGGTGGCGGTGGCGACGTGTTCAAAGGCGTAGGTGAGCAGGGCATCTCCGGCCAAAATCGCCACATCGTCGCCGTAGACCTTGTGATTGGTCAGTCGTCCGCGCCGATAGTCGTCGTTGTCCATGGCGGGTAGGTCGTCGTGGATCAGCGACATGGTGTGGATCATCTCCAGGGCGCAGGCCGTGGGCATGGCCACCGCAGGATTACCACCCACCAGTTCGCAGGAGGCCAAGCACAGAATGGGCCGCAGCCGCTTTCCCCCCGCCAGCAGCGAATAGCGCATAGATTCGTAGAGGGTTTCGGGGTACTGCATGGGCACCGCCGCATCGAGAGCCGCCTCCACCTGGGGACGACGCTCCTCCAAGTAGGCCGACAGGTCAAATTCGGTCAGATTCGGGTCGAGGGAGTTTGCGGACACCATAGCGGCAAAAACGGGTCTGGACAGAATGAAGGACAGGAAGATGAACCAGGGTGATGGGATTTTTGAGATGACCTGTCCTCAAGTTAGGACAGCCTAGGGGCGTCAGGCGAGGACGACCTAGGGTATTGGGACACCCTCAAATTTGAAGGCGTTGACGGTAGCTGGTGACGGTATTTTCCAGCAGCATGGCCACAGTCATGGGGCCGATGCCACCAGGCACCGGGGTAATGGCGCTGGCAATAGGGGCCACGGCGTCATAGTCCACATCCCCCACCAGTTGGGCCTTACCATCGGGGCTTTCCACCCGGTTAATGCCCACGTCGATCACCACGGCACCGGGTTTCACCCAGTCGGCGGTAATCATATTGGGGCGACCCACTGCCGCCACTAGAATATCAGCTTGGCGGGTCAGGGCTGGCAGATCGACGGTGCGGGCGTGGGCCACGGTGACGGTGGCGTTGGCCTCCAGCAGCATGATGGCCATAGGTTTGCCCACCAAAATACTGCGCCCCACCACCACCGCCTGCTGCCCCGTGAGGTCGATAGTATGGGCCGCCATCAGCCGCATCACACCGTAGGGGGTGCAGCTTCTTAGGCCCTGTTCCCCCCGCAGCAGACGACCGAGGTTAATGGGATGCAGCCCGTCCACGTCCTTGTCGGGGTCGATGGTGTTGAGCAGGGCCACCGCATCCAGGCCATCGGGCAGGGGCAACTGCACCAAAATGCCGTCCACATTGGCATCCTGGTTGAGGTGCTGAATCAGGGCCATCACTTCAGCTTGGGGCACCGTGGCCGGAAGGTGATGCACCTGGGAAGCAATGCCCACCTTACCGGAGGCCCGTTCCTTGTTGCGCACGTAGGCGGCACTAGCGGGGTTGTCGCCCACCATGATCACCGCCAAACCAGGGGGACGATGGCCCTGGGCGGTGAGGGCTTGCACCTGCTGGGCGAGTTCGCTCTGCACTTGAGCTGCAAGAGCTTTACCGTCAAGAATCTGAGTCATGGCACAGACGACTGCTAAACAAGGGAAAGAAAATGGCGGACGCCGGACAGGTCTGGTTTCCCATCGACACGAGTCCGTGGACAACGCCTAGGGAATTCTGGCCAAAGGGCAGAATCCTGTCCCAAGCTGGGGCCGCAAAGCTAGGATAGGACAGGCTGGCCTAGAGTCTTTCCCAGTGTCTCAGATTTTGCCCATTTCGCGGCAGCGGCACGTCTAGGTTCCCCTAGGTTCCTGATCTTAGGTTGGCTGGCGTTGTGTCCTCGTTTTTCCTGCTCCCTGCCATGCTAAAACGGCTTGCCTACCCCAGTCTGCTGGGGTTAATCCTAATTTCGTTAAGCCTGGGCGGTGCGAGGGCCAATCCTGGATTGGGGTTTCTCCTGCGGGAACAGTTGGGGAATCTACCAGGACTCGGCTGGCTTAGCCCCGCCACCCCCATTGCCGATCTGGGTCAACACCGAGGCGGCACCGCTTCCTTTGAGGGCCAGGTCACGCGACATTTGCCCCTGCTGGATGGCACTCTGTACCAAGTCACCGATTCATCAGGGGCCATTTGGGTACAGACGAAGGCCACCCCCCCAGAAATAGGCCAACCAGTGGCGGTGCAGGCCACCATTCGCCACGAGCCGATTTTGATGCGGGGGCAGGACATTGGCGAAGCCTACGCCGAAGAACTAGAGCATGTGGTGAAGGAGTAGGCCCCGGTTCTAGGACGATGTTTGGCCACATTTCCAGGGAATTCCCAGCGGATTCCCAGTGAAGTCCCTGAGTAAATCGAGGCCACCCCAAGGGCGATGGAAAATGGTAGTCTCTTAGAAACGCTGTGTAGTTCTTAATTTTGTAGGAGAGGAAAAGGGGATATGAAACGACTGGTTGGCCTGCTGATTGCAATTGGAGTGCTAGTTGGTTGGTTTGGTGGGTTTGGCATGGCGCAACCGGCCCTGGCCGCAAATGGGTCTAGTGCCTTCGCCCTGCTGGCCGAGCGTCCGCTGGTCAACGCTGTGGATGCCAAGCTAAGCACCGAGTATGGCGCTAAGCTCGACCTCAACAACACCAACGTTCAAAGCTTCCGCAAGTATCCCGGCCTCTATCCCACCCTGGCAGGCAAAATTGTCCAGAATGCCCCCTTCGATGCCGTGGAAGACGTGCTAGATATGCCCGGTCTAACCGAGCAACAAATCGACATTCTGAAGGCCAATTTGGATAACTTCACCGTCACCGTGCCCGACCCCGCTCTGGTGGAAGGGGCCGACCGCTTTAACAACGGCGTCTACAAGTAGGTCAAGGTCTAGGCGAGAGGGAAATCCCCTCGCTCGCCCCTTGACGGTTTCAGAAAGACGGTTCTAGAACAGAGACGAAGCCCTTGTCGGTAGCCACTCTACGGTGGATGTGTTGACAGGGGCTTTCTCACATCTACCGTTCAGGATGACAACGATCCAGAATGACCATCGCCTAGGATTTTTCAGCGTCACATTTAGTACCCACAGGAGCACCCTTTGGCCCAGCCTATCCCTTCTCCGGCAGTGGCAAACCCACCCTGGGATTTTGATGTCCTCGTTGTGGGAGGTGGAGCCGCTGGGCTTTATGCCGCCCTCTCTATTCCTGAACGGTGGCGGGTGGGGCTGATTACCAAAGATAATCTCTCCCTCTCGGCGAGCGATTGGGCGCAGGGGGGCATTGCCGCCGCCCTAGGGTCAGACGATTCTACCAGCCTCCATGTGGCCGACACCCTGCGGGCCGGGGCTGGCCTGTGCGAACTCGATGCGGTGGAGCATTTGGTTACCCATGCCGCAACCTGCATCCATCGCCTAGTGGATCTGGGCGTGGCCTTTGACCGCAGCGGCCCCGACTTAGCCATGACCCTAGAGGCGGCCCACTCTCGCAAACGAGTCCTCCACGCCGCCGACACCACCGGACGCGCCATTGTCTCTATCCTGGCGGAGACAGTGCTGCAACGGCCCAACATCATCGTCTACGAGTCGGCCTTTGCCCTCGATCTATGGCTGGAGGACGGCCACTGTCGGGGCATTTCCCTGGTGCAGGGCCACACCCTACGCTGGATCTCGGCTCAGGCCACGGTGTTGGCTACGGGGGGCGGCGGCCAGGTCTATGCCCAAACCACCAACCCCGCCGCCAGCACCGGGGATGGCGTCGCGATGGTGTGGCGAGCCGGGGGGCAGCTGCGGGACTTAGAATTTTTCCAATTTCACCCCACGTCCCTCTCCCAGGCGGGGGCACCGCCCTTTTTAATTAGCGAAGCTGTGCGCGGTGAGGGGGCGCACTTGGTGGATAAAGAGGGCCGACGGTTTGCCTACGACTACCACCCCGACGGAGAACTCGCCCCCCGCGATGTGGTCAGTCGGGCGATTTTCCATCACCTGCAAAAAACCGGGGATCGGCAAGTGTGGCTGGATATGCGGCCCATCCCCGCCGACCACCTGAATTACCGCTTCCCCAATATCATTCGAGTGTGCCGCACCTGGGGCTGCGATCCGCTGACTCAACCCGTGCCCGTGGCCCCCGCCGCCCACTACTGGATGGGGGGCATTCCCACCAACTGCCACAGCCAAACCCAAATTCCCGGCCTCTATGCCGTGGGCGAAAATTCCAGCACAGGCGTCCATGGGGCCAATCGCCTAGCCAGTAACTCCCTGTTGGAATGCCTGGTCTACGGAGCAGAGTTGGCTAACCTACCGCTGCAAGAGGGCTTAGTGAAATCAGACCTTCCGACCCCGCTGCCGCCGCAATCCCCGGAAGCCGAGTCCCATCCTGATCCCCGCCTCGCGGTTCTCGAACAGCAACGGCAGCAATTAACCCAACTGATGTGGGACTACGCCGCCATTAGCCGCCACCAAACCGGGCTAGAAACCGCCATCGCCACCCTGGCCGACTGGCGCAAAGAAGCCGAACAATCGGCCCTCAACCAAACGCTCCAGAACCTCACCCCCGAGCAACCGCAGGAGTTACCCGACCAGATCAGCCTGCCAGTACTGCGGGCCTGGGGCGAACTGCGTAATCTGTACGACATAGCTTGGCTGGTGCTGAACAGCGCCCGCTTCCGTACCGAAAGCCGAGGGGGCCACTACCGGAGCGACTATCCCAACACCGACCCCGCATGGCAGGCCCACACCCTGGTGCAGGGCAACCAATGGCAGCGGTCGGCCCCGGTATCCGCCCAAATTTCCTCTGAGTAGCGCTAAATCTAGTCATTGCGCCTGGGGCTTGCTAGGCTAAACGCAGTTGCCCTTCACCCGTGATACCGCCCATGGCGACCTCTTCCAAGCCCCTGTTTGATCAGTTTTTGATGCCCATCTTCGAGCGGCTGATTGACCGTGAGGCTATTATTCGCCTACGTCAGCGCATTAATTGGGACACTGAACTGCCCCGTTTCACCAATCCTCAGGTGGCCTACCCCGACTACTACACGACCCACAACTTTCATGGGGTGAAAAACGGCTACCTGAATATCGATGCCGCCATCACCTACGACCCCATCACCCAGTATGTGCTGCCACCGGGCGAAACCTGGGTGCGGGAGAGCTTGGTGAAGGCGATTCAGGGCCAACCCCGCCGCATTTTAGACTTAGGCTGCGGCACGGGCAGCACCACCCTGCTGCTGAAGCGTCGCTTTCCCCAGGCGGAGGTGATCGGGCTGGATCTGTCCCCGCAAATGCTGGTGATGGCCGCCGACAAGGCCAAGTCTGCTCGGCTAGAGATTGCCTTCCGCCACGGCAACGCCGCCGAAACTGGATTGCCGGAGGCTTCCTTTGACGTGGTGTGTATGACGCTGCTGTTCCACGAAACGCCCCCCGCCGTCGCTAAGGCCATTTTGCAGGAGAGCTTTCGGCTGCTGAGCCCCGGTGGGCAGGTGCTCATTTTGGACGGCAACCAGCGCACCCTGCGGGCCACGGACTGGCTCAACCAAATTTTTGAAGAACCCTTCATCCGCGACTACGCCCAGGGCAATGTGGAGGCATGGCTGGGCTGGGCTGGCTTTGAAACGGTGCGTTCGGAGGACGTGTTTTGGCTGAACCAGCTCAGCTATGGCCGCAAACCCTTGCCCGTCAGCGACGCCCCCAGCGCCTCCAAAAACCACTCCGCCAACCAGGAGAATTCCCCAGCGGCGGAGTGGAATGGTGGATTTACGCCTCAACCCGCCTAGGGGCAGGGAATCGACGTGACATTGCTGCCCTGGCCATAGGTGCCCGTGCGAGCTACCCAGCCCGTCCCGCCACTGTTGAGGGTGATGGCCAACCAAACCCGGCCATAGTCGGGGGCGACATTGGGTGAAGTTTGTTGGGTGGGCGGATTGGTGGTGGCTACCAGGGTGCTGCCAGCGGGGAAGGCGGTGATTAGAGCCGCGTTGGAGGAGGCCGCAGATCGCACATTCAAGGCGATATTGGCCCGAAAACAGGCTTTGTTGACCGGGGGCGGGGGCGTGCTGCCGCAGTTGGTCAGGGCCGAGGCGGTAATCCAACCCACGGGCTGCGTCGAGGACAGGGTTTGGCCTTGCAGATAGATTTGTGCCCGACCGCTGGCCAAAACCCCCGTGAGCCTCACCTGCGTTCCTGCATTTAGGGTGCCGATGCGGTTGGCGGCAGGGCCTAGGTTCGTGTTGTCAAACACCTCAACCCCTCGGTTCAACTGACGACAACTACGAATGTAGCTGGGGTTCTCATACAGCCCTTGCACCGTGGACTGGGCCTCTTGTCCCCAACTTGGGGCTATTGATAACGAGCCTAGGGAGAGTGTCGTGGCAATTCCAATGGCCACAGAGCGTAGGAGGTTGGGTCGCATGGCAAGCCTCAAAGAAATCAGTAAAAAGCGGTAGAAATCCTGAATTTTGGGTAACTTGAGCCTAGGCTCCCACCCACACTGGCCGTTATCCTACCATCCACGCCCTAGCCGCTGGGTCAGGCTGTCATATTGTGTAGTGATTGCCCCACCTCCAACGACTCCCAAGATCCTGTGACCCTCAACAGCCCGTAATTCTCAACGGTCAGAAACCCTCAACAGCCCATCACGCTTAACGTTCAGGAACCTCTAAAGCCCAAGTATCAGCAACCTCCCAGAACCCCAAGATGTCTTCCCCCCTTCCCTTCAACCACGAACAACAGCGCGTTATCCAGCACCTCCAAGGGATCTTGCTGGTGCTGGCTCCGGTGGGCACAGGCAAGACCTCGGTATTGTCGGCACGGGTGGATAGGGCGGTGACTCAGGGATTGGATCCAAGCCGGATCCTGTGCCTTACCTTTACCAATCGAGCGGCGCAGGAAATGAAAGATCGCCTTACCCAAGGGCAGGGGGGGCAGCATGTCACGATCAAAACCTTCCACGGCCTCTGTGTGCGGATTTTGCGGATGGGGGCCGAGGCCATGGGGCTACCGTCGGATTTTGTTATCTACGACGCCGAAGACAGCGCCGATATTCTCAAGGGCTTGATGCGGCAGCAAGGGAAGGATCGCCTGGAAGATCGGGTGAAGGAGGTGAAAGCGGCGATCAGCGAGGCCAAGGCCAAAGCCAGCCCTAAGGATCTCACCCTCGATCTAAGTTTGGAGGGGTTGTTTGCGGCCTTTGATCCCCAGGAGCAGCGGTGGGCGGTACTGTATCAGGCCGAATTGCAGCGACGCCAAGCCCTGGATTTTGACGACTTGATTTTCTTCACCCGATCCCTGCTGCGGCTGGTGCCGGAGGCGGCGGACTATTGGGCCAACCGCTATGACCTCATTCAGGTGGATGAGGTGCAGGACACCCACCTGGGCGAGTATGAGGTGGTGCGTCACCTGGCCCAAAAATGCGGCAACCTGGCGATGATTGGCGACCTCGACCAAACCATCTACGCCTGGAGGGGGTCGGAGCCGGAGGTGGTGCTAGCGCAGTTTCGGGCGGAGTTTGCCCCCACGGAGTACAGCCTATCGGAGAATTATCGGGCCACCCGTAGCCTGCTCCAAACCGCCGATGCCTTTGCCAACGCCTTTACCGACCGCTACACCCGCATCACCATTCCCGCCACCAGCCTCCCCGGAACGCCCACCGTGGTTCACCAGGCCGATGACCCGGACGAGGAAGCCGCCTGGATCGCCCAGCGGATCAAATCCCTGGCCCAACACCAGCCGAACTTTGCCTATAACCGTGTGGCGGTGCTAACCCGCACCAATCGGCGCACCGATACCATTGCCCAGGGGTTGCAACGGCAGAACATCCCCTGCCTTACCGTGGAGCGCTACCAGTTTTTTATGCGCCAGGAAATTAAAGACGCCCTGGCCTATCTGCGCTTTTTGGTGAATCCCTTTGACACCGGAGCATTTAAGCGTCTGCTGAGTGTGCCCAGTCGGGGGATCGGGATAGAAACCCTGCGCCAGATCTACGGAGAGGGGGATCGCTGTGGCCTGTGGCTGACGGATATGGCCCTGCCGCAACCCTTGGTCAACGACGATCCCCTCGGTGCGGTGATAGACGCCTATCGCCACGGCACCCTGGTGGTGTTTGATGTGGAAACCACGGGCGTTGCCATCGAGGATGAGGTGGTGGAAATTGCCGCCCAAAAACTGGTGCATGGCCAGACGACTGAGACCTTCCAGGCTTACATCAGCGATGTCGCCGATGTAGGCGATTCCGAAGCGATTCATGGCTACAGCAACGAGTTTTTGCGTCAACGGGGCCAGCCCGGACGTCGCGTCCTAGAACAGTTTTTCCAGTTTGCAGGGGATGCCTTCATCGTGGGCCATAACGTGGGCTTTGATATTGGCATGGTGACCACCCAGGCTCAACGGCTGGGGATGTCTGCCCCCCATTGGGCCTGGGCCGATACCCTGAACCTGGCCCGACGATTCCTGAAAGTCGAAAACTACCGCCTAGGGCACTTGGCCCAGGTCTTAAACCTAGCCACCACCCCCACCCACAACGCCCTGGCCGATGTGGAGACGACTGTGCAGCTTTTGGCCTACTTGATCCCCAAGTTAGAAACCACCGCCGCCGACCGTACCGCCCTGTATTACCGCTACGGCGAGACCTTTGAACCCCTAGCTGAGACCATTACCCAATGGAAAACCCTCAGCCATCGCCTGCGCCCCGCCGAGTTGCTGAGCCAGGTGTTACAAACCTCTGGTCTCCGTCACCACTACCGCCGCGATCCCCAGCGGGTTCAAAACCTGGCACAAATGGTGACGATATTGGCCAGCCAAGACGATCCTGCCCTGCCGCCCGATCTGGCCCTGAGAACCCTGTTAGAGTTTACCGCCCTAACGAGAAACCTCGACCGCCTCTCCGCCGAGGACAACCAAGTGCTGGTGATCACCGCCCATCAGTCCAAGGGCTTGGAATTTGACCATGTGTTCATCGCCGGACTGGTGGAGGGGGAATTCCCCGATTTCCGCAGCCTCGGCACTAGGGAACTAGAGCAGGAAAAGCACCTGTTCTACGTCGCCCTCACCCGTGCCAAACAGTCCCTCTATCTCTCCAGTTTTCGGGAGGATGACTATGGCCGACCCAAGGATCCCAGCCAGTTCCTCGCGGCCCTGTCTAGCGTTATGGATTAATACCCAGACAACCCCGGATCCCAGTATTGCTCTTGGCGGCGGGTGGGTTCCACCCAAATTTGGGTGCGCAGGGGGCCATACTGACGACGCAGCAGGGCTTCGATCTGTTCGCCAATGTCATCGGCCAGCTCCATATATTCAGGGTGCAGGGCCAGGTGCAGTTCTACCCACACCTGACGGCCCACCATGCCCCGCGACCGAATTCGCTGGCAGCGGGTGACGCCTTCCACCTGGGTAACGAGGTGGGCGATGGCCTCCGGGGCAATGGCCGTGGGTCGCAAGAGCATCGGTAGCTGTTCGTTGAGTACTCGCCACAGGCTTCTGGCCACCAAGGACAACAACCCCAGGGCAAAGACGGGATCGAGCCAGTGCTGGTTGTAGTGAATGGCCAACAGCACCGCCACCATCACCAAGCTCAGCCAGACATCGGTCAGAAAATGCTGAGTATTCAGCCGCAAGGCCAGACTATTAAGGCTGCGGGCCTGATAATTGGCGTAGACTCCCAGAGCCACGTTCACAATCACCATCAATGCCGTTAGCCGTAGAACCTGGGTATCGAGGGTAACCGGGAAAGGATCGGCGATGCCATTCAGCCCGTCCCACAGATGACGGAGGGCAATGAACAGCAGGCTGATGCCCGTAAATCCCAAAAAGGCGCACAGAATCAGCGTGGCCGCCACTTCTCCCCGTCCGTGGCCCCACACCTCTCGGCCCATTTGGCGTTGGGGCGAAGTCACGGCCACCAGGCTCAGAATCGTGCTGAAGCCATCAATCAGGGTATGCAACGACTCCGCCAATAGGGTCAGGGATCCGGTCGCCCATCCCCCAATTACCTCCACCGCCAGCAGCAGCAGCGTAGCCCAAAGGGTCGCTAGCAGCAGGCGATAGCTGGTACGACGTTGATATGCGCCCTCAGTCATAAACAGACGCCTAGGCGGAAACAGACGCCCAGGGGGGTAACTCCAGCCTGTCAGTCTACCGCTGTGCGACCGATATGGTGCAGCCAGTTCTTAGGTTAAGAAATTTCCGACGAATACCACGTTGCGCGAGTCTCCTAGCCTAGGGTGGCCCTACCCACCACCCAGCACAACCTGCTTAGGCGACAACGCCGCGAAAGACCAATTGGGCAGGGCCAGTCATATAAATGCGATCATCCGCCGCCGACCACTCAATTTTGAGGGGGCCACCGGGCAGTTCCACCGTCGCCGCTCGATCACAACGGCCATTTAGTACCCCCGCCACCAGAGAAGCACAAGCCCCCGTTCCACAGGCCAGGGTAATGCCAGCCCCCCGTTCCCACACCCGCATTTTCAGGTAATCGGGCCGCACCACCTGGATAAACTCGGTGTTGATGCGCTGGGGAAAGGCAGGGTGATGCTCAAACTGGGGG
This sequence comes from Phormidium sp. FACHB-1136, assembly GCF_014697375.1. Classification (GTDB taxonomy): domain Bacteria; phylum Cyanobacteriota; class Cyanobacteriia; order Phormidesmidales; family Phormidesmidaceae; genus Nodosilinea. The sequence continues at coordinate 82,260 of NZ_JACJRS010000001.1, read as the reverse complement.
CCAATTTTTTCGAGGTCAATGGCGGCGACATCCTCCACAAAGGTGATGCAGTGGGGGTTGCCCATGCTCACACAGGTGACGGCCCAGTCCTGATCCGCCACGGCGAGGGGTAGGCCAACCACCTTGTCATCGGGGGTTCCTAGCGTGGTCGGAATATCCTTCGCCAGCAGGATCGGCGTGCCCATATCCACGGTCACTTGGCCATCGGCTTGCAGGGTGGGAGAGATCACCCCAGCTAGGGTGTGGATGCGGTAGGTGTGGGGAGCCTGAAGTGCTTTACCATCAGCGATTTCTAGGGCTTCGAGGAACTTGGCCAAACAGCGAATGCCGTTGCCGCACATCTCTGGCTCCGATCCATCGGAATTGTAGATGCGCATGGTGTAGTCGGTGCCGTTTTGACCTGGCAGGGCAAAAATCACCCCATCGGCCCCAATACCAACGTGGCGATCACACCAGGTGGCGGCGGTTTCCGGGGGAATCAGCGGTTCCGATTGATGGCGATTGTCCACCAAAATAAAGTCGTTCCCCAGCCCGTGATACTTGCTAAAGTCCATTGCCTGCCGCCCATGCTATAAAAATGAATTCTTTAATTATTAACGAATATCCATGAATCTCAACCCTCCCCCCTGCGCCCATCCCCCCTATGTCAGGACGCCCAACGCTTTTTAACAATTTGCCACCCAATCACGCCGAACGGGCGAGTTCGGGGTAACGTAAAGTCAGTCGATGTCGATGGTCTCCGCTACCATGTCCCAAGAGTTCGCGACTGGATTTCCAAGTGTTCGCCAAGTTCAAACCCTCATTCGCGATAAGAAACCCGTTGAGGTTAAACTTTTGACGGGGGATTTGATCTCTGGGCGGGTGATTTGGCAAGATCCCCACTGCATTTGTCTAGAGGTGGAGAATCAAGGGAAACACCAGATTTGGAAACAAGCCATTGGCTTTATGAAGTATTGATGGTTGCCTAGGGGATGTAAATCATGGCAGTTTCTGGTTGCCCCCCCTAGGCAATTAGGGCACACTATCCTCCGTAGATACCCCCGGCAATGATCTCGCCAGTTTCCCAGCAGCCTCCGCTGCTCACCCTCACAAAGTAATGGAGCGTTTGGCCAAATGACTATTGAAAAAATCGTTGAGCAGGCCCTGCAAGATGGCTACTTAACTCCCGCCATGGAAGCCGAGGTGGGCCGCATTTGTGATACGGCCTCTGAGCTTTCCATCGAAGAATACATGGCCCTCGACCGTCTCATGGGTGCCCTGCTGACGGGGGAAGTGGTGGCTGTACCGCGCAAACAGTTCATCAACGTGATGGAAGAACTGGTGCTGACGGAGGCCATCTCGCGGGTGGCCGAAATTGAAGCGGCCTCGGATACGACCCTAGATTTGGGTGATATTGCCGCCTACGCCCTCAACCGCCTGCCCCCCCTCTACGCCACCACCGAGGAAGGGGCCAACTTCCAGCGAGATACCGCCCGTGGGGAACTGGCCGATCTGATTGCCGAGCAAGTGCGCCAAGCCATCGCTCGCAACCTCGATAAACCCGAATTCTTTCCCGAACGTCAAACCATCCAAAAGAAAGCGGACGACAGTGTTCTCAACCAGGTCAGCAGCCTCCTGCAAGACCATGCCTACAAGTTTGAAACCACCGATAAAAAATAATTAGGTTTTTCGCCGTCCCTTCCATCCTAGCCAGTGCTTGAACACTTGCCAGCGATGGTGGAAGGTGGGCAACCTCAGCCAATAGCCCCAGCGACGGGCGATAGCCCCCACTCGTCCGGTGAGGCAAATTCCGAAACCATGCACCACGGCTTCGCCCTTGCCCAGGGTGAGCATATTGCCCAGGTGGTGATAGTGGAAGGGTCGCAGGGGACGACGGTGGACACTGGCCCAAAGATTATGGGCCACAATGGGAGCGGCCTGATAGGCGGCTTGGGCCGTCATCGGGGCGCGGCTCTTTTTTGGCCCAGGCATTTCGGCGATATCACCCAGCACAAAGACGTTCTCGTAGTCCAGCAGTTGCAGGGTCGGTTTGACCAGGCATTGGGCCAAAGGGGACTGCTTGGGAATCTCTACCCCTAGCCAGGGCTGCGGAATGGTGCCCACCGTCCACACCACAATATCGGCAGGGCAATGGTGAGCGCGGTCAGCGTGATGGTAGATCACCTGATCCGCCTTCACTGCTTCAAGGGCGACGTCGGTAAACACCTCAATGCCCCGCTTCGCCATCGCCTTAGAGGCTACCCGCTGAATGGCCAGGGAGTGGGATCGCAAAATCACCGCCCGCCGATCTAGCACCGTGATGTGGCCCCGCCGTCCTAGGCGATCCGCCAATTTACAGGCGAGTTCTACCCCGCTTGGCCCCGCCCCTGTCACCACAATATGGATGGGATTGGCTTCTGTGGCGGTGGGTTCGAGTTCCGCCAGTCGTTTTTCTAGCGCCCAGGTATCCTCTAGGGTGTTGAAGGGGAGCGCATGGTGACTGCCCTCTGTGACCGGAGGTTTCAGACGGCTGCCTGTGGCCACCACAAGATAGTCGTAGGATAGCGGTTCACCTCGCCGCAGGGTAACGTGCTGATGGTGAACGTCAATCTGTTCTACCCAGTCTTGGCAGTGATGAATGGCGTAGGGACGGAGCAACTCGTGGTAGCTGGGGGCAATTTCCCAGGGCTTCAACTCGTCGGTCAACACCTCGTAGAGCAAGGGCGTAAATAAAAAACGTTCCCTCGGCTCTACGAGGGTAATCCGAAAGGTCGGGGCCGACCGCCGCTGGTAACGCTGGAGGGCCAGGGCACAGTAGAGCCCGCCAAACCCGCCGCCCACAATGCAAACGTGGGGCTGGGGGAGATGGGGATCGGCAGGGGAGGACGACGACGATGACGCGGGCAAGGCGATACCCTGATTCAGGAATAGAAAATGCAGAACACTCCCTCTATCCTAACTCCGTAGTAATGCCGAAATTCGACCGATGCCCCATCACGATCCCTACGGACAACGTGGATATGCCTTATCCCGTAGTTCCCACTCCGATAGGCTGTTTCCGCGATCCCCCGATCCATCGGCGCAAGTTTGGCAGGTGGCGGATAGCGCGGTGATGGCCGTACCCCTTACGGCTGTCGATCCCAGGCCAAATCTGCTCAGCCCAGCGGAGCAAGCCCAGGCTGATCGTATTCATCACCAACAGCGGCGGCATACGTTTTTAGCGAGCCGCACCCTGCTGCGGCAATGGCTGAGCCAGGTCACGGGGCAACCTGCCAAGCGTCTCACCCTTGGCACTGGCCCCCATGGTAAACCGTTTTTGGTGGAAGATCCCAGCCTTCAGTTCAACCTCTCCCACGGCGGCGACTGGCTGATGATTGCCCTCAGGGATCGCCACGCCGTCGGGATTGACATCGAGCCGATTCAGCCCCGTCAGCGGTTATCTCAACTCTGCCACCGCTATCTCAGTGAACACGAATCTTCTACCGTGTTGTCCTTGTCGCAGGATCAAGCTCAAACCCAATTTCTACGGTATTGGACGTGCAGGGAAGCCTACGTGAAAGGGCTTGGGGTAGGGCTAACGATTCCCCTCAAGACTATAAATCTGACTCTGGCGAACCCTCAGTCCACAGAACCTCAGTGGATTGAAGCGACTCAGGGACTAGAACCGGGCTGGCAGATCTACCAGTGGCAACCCACAGCGGGCTATGTTGCCGCCCTCGCCTTGAAGGATGAAAGGTAGAACGACTAGCAACCCGGTTTTTGAGAAGCGTACCAGATTTTGGCTCAACCAGGGCAGAAGCTGGGTGCCTGAACATGGGTTTCTGAACTGACGCGCTAGTTCTTCTCCAAGTCGGCGGTTTCGGTGGGGATCGAACTATCTTCGGATTGATTCCAGTCGATGTCGGGCATACTGGCGGAGGCTTCCCGCAGGGAGACTTCCCAATGTTTCCGCATTTTTAGCAGGTAGGGATCGCCAGCATGGAACTGGGCGCGGTGCTTGACCGCAAAGCTATCTGCCTGGTACATCGTCATGTTGATCGGTGGCCCCACGGACAGGTTCGACCGCATGGTGCTATCCAAGGACAGTAGGGCGCACTTGGCGATGGCATCCAGGGGTGCATCGAAGCGAATGGTGCGGTCTAGGATGGGCTTGCCGTATTTGGTTTCGCCAATTTGCAAAAAGGGCGTTTCTGGGGTGGCCTGGATGCAGTTGCCCTGGCTGTAGACCAAAAACAGGGCGGGTTCTTCTCCCATAATCTGCCCCCCCACCAAAAAGCTGCACTGAAAATCAATGCGATCCTTCTCTAACCAGGCCCGATCCACTTCCTGCATAGCCCGAATTTGCTTCCCGACATAGCGGGCCACGTCGTACATAGTGGGCAATGTGTGCAGGTTGGCGGCTTGGTTGGCCTTGATATCCTGGCTGAGGGTGTGAACAACCCCCTGGGTCACGGAGAGGTTGCCTGAGGTGCAAAGCAGGATCACCCGCTCCCCCGGCAGCGAGAAATCAAACAGCTTGCGGTAGGAGGAAATGTAGTCTACTCCGGCATTGGTGCGAGAATCCGCCGCCAGCACCAGCCCCGACTGGGCCAATATCCCTAAGCAATACGTCATAGCACCTACGATAGTCCGTACTCCTTAAAAAAGCGCTGACAATTGCCAGCGCCCTTTGTACTATCACCGGATAACCTGATTTTGGCGATCTATTCAATCCATCCACCGAAAACCAAGGCTAGGCCCCGGTTTGCTTACTGGAGGTTTGGATATACAGAATTAGCAGGAACACCGTGGGCACCAACACAAAAAGAATGCTGGCCACAAAACCGAGCTTGTTAACTTCCATGAGCGCTTGCCTCTACTCTCAACCAAAAGGATGCTCGACCAGGCGATCATCTATAACGCCTTTAGAATATCACTCTCCCTGCCAGGAAAAATAGGGATACGCCGACAACCGCTCGATCCCGGTCGTCCTCACCCACATTCAGCACCCTGGACAACCGCCCCCAGCCCCCTTGCCCCAGAAGCCGCACCCCTACCCCCGTGATTTCCCTGGACAGACTGGGTAAGCTAAAACCATATCTCCCCCAATGCTTTCCCCAGCACGGCCATGACCCAACTCATCGACGGGCGCTACGAAGTCATCAAACCCCTCAGTTCCGGGGGATTTGGCATCACCTATCTCGCCAAAGACCTGCGCCGCCCTGGACAACCCCGCTGCGTGGTCAAGCAACTCCAGCCCCAGCGTAAGTTTTCCGCCGATGGGTGGCAGGTCGCCCGCCGCCTGTTTGACCAAGAAGCCGCCATCCTAGAACGCCTCGGTCGCCATGACCAAATTCCGCTGCTGCTAGCGCATTTGGAAGAAAACGGCAACTTCTACATCGTCCAAGACTTCATTGAAGGCCGCACCCTCCGCGACGAACTTCAGTCCGTAAATCGCTTGCCCGAAAACGAAGTCATCACCCTACTACACCAGGGGCTAACGGTGCTGAGCTATGTGCATCAGCAAGGCGTCATCCACCGCGACATCAAACCCGAAAACCTGATCCGCCGCCAGGATGGAGTGCTGTGCCTGATTGATTTTGGCATTGTAAAAGAATTTTCCGCCCAACAGCTTGGACTCATGGCCCAGCCCCAATCTAGGCTCATGGCTACCACTGTCAGCATTGGCACCGAAGGCTATACCCCCTTTGAGCAAATCCGAGGAAAACCTTGCCCCGCGAGTGATGTTTATGCCCTAGGAATGGTCGCCATTGAAGCCCTAACAGGCCGTTATGCCTGTGATTTAGATTTCGATCCCAACACCCTGGATGTGGTGTGGCGCAAAGGGGTGAAAGTCAGTGATGCATTGGCAAATGTGCTGAACAACATGGTGTGTGGTCGCTATGGCCGTCGTTATGCTAGTGGTAAAGACGCCTTGCAAGCCTTGGAAAAGGTGCTAGTTCCGTTTGTAGTAGGGAGAGCGGTGGCAGATCTAGATGACCTCCGTTCCGACAAAGGTATTAACTACACGCGCCTACGCAACCTCCTTAAAGTTGGAAAGTGGCGTGCTGCCGATAAAGAAACCTATGAGGTAATGATTCGTGCTGTGGGCAAAAAGTCTGGCGAGTGGTTTACCAGAGATGAATTGCTGAACTTTCCCTGTACCGATTTACGCACCATTGATGGGCTGTGGATGCAATACAGCCAAGGCAAGTTTGGCTTTAGCGTACAAAAGCAAATTTATGTAAAATCTGGTGCCGAACTGAATGGAAAGTATCCAGGTGATCAAGTCTGGCATGAGTTTTGTAATCGCGTCGGTTGGCGCAAGGGTGATTCTTACCTGCACTACGAAGACCTAAAAGCAAACCCTTACTTTTCCCCCATCGGAGAATTTCCGGGATGGGGAGGGGGGAGAGTGGGGGGAGACATACTTCTCTTCTCTCGCACAGAAACTTGTAACCTTTAGCAAATAAGCACTTCAGTCCGTAGGGCGTATTCGCGGCACCACAATCCTTCGCCCCTGCGGTAAAAACCTCTTTTGCTGCAATGCACCGCCACCTCGGCCACCACCCCACCCATCACGAATTTCTCTTTGTCTGGGCTTTGGTGCATTGCTTCGCGTTGGCGTTAGCCAACCCTAGACGGTTGAGGGACAGAAAGCTAGGATAAAGACATCACTCGCGAGACCAGCGAGTAAAATTTTTTCCGTCGAACGTATGCCAACCATCCTAAAAATTGGCCCCTATCGGTTTTATTTCTTCTCTAGAGAAGAAAGCCGAGTTCACATTCATGTTTCCTGTGCCGATGGAGAAGCAAAATTTTGGCTAGAACCCGATATCGAGTTAGCCACAAACTACAAGCTTTCTAGAATGCAGCTTAAGCAAATTGAGCAACTCATTGAGGAGTATTGTGATGACTTCAAAAATGCCTGGAATAACCATTTCAAACCTGGAAGTTAGCAATATCTCAAAACATGGCCTATGGTTAATCCATGATGATCAAGAATACTTCTTGCCCTATGACCAGTTTCCTTGGTTTCAGGATGCCCCTATCAAACATATCTTCAATGTAGAGGAACCCCATCCTGGTCACCTCTACTGGCCCGATCTCGATGTTGATCTTTCCCTAGAAATCATCCAACATCCAGAACAATTTCCACTCCAATCTAGCCTTAAATCCTACCCATAATTCGTAGGCTGCATTCGCAGCACCACAATCCTTAGGCCCTGAGAGAAAACCCCCTTTTGCCGCAATGCACCACCCTCTCGGCCACCAACACCCCACCCGCTACGAATTTCTTTTTATGTGGGCTTTGGTGCATTGCTTTGCGAATGCACCCCACAGTTCATTATCCTGCTACATCCCAAACGCTTTCTAGGGTGCTTTCTAGGAATAGAGTATCTGGGCCAAAATCTTGCTCGTGAGGCCACTGCACACCGCCAAAGAAAGGTTTAGCCTGCTTGAAGTAGTGACTATTTTGTAACTCCTTAAAAAATCCCCTGTCTAGATAGGTAGAAGCATCAAAAATTCGAGTCTCGCCGTTTTCAAAAAATAATCGTAGACAGCTATTTTCTAGGGCTTCTACCTTAATCACTTTAGGAGACATCATATTTCTACTCCTATCGCAACGGCTCAATTTTGAAAATTTGCTCGCCTGCAATCGCTAATTCCCAGTTTGCCATCAACTCGTCTTGATGAATCTCAACCCAAGCCAGTACCAGCTTTAGTTTAGAACTGCGTAGCTTCCCCTCCAAGACCAAGCCATCTGGAATTGAGATCACGGCTTCTTCGCCCTGGTATTTCCCATGAATATGGGGCTGATGATGCTTCCGGTTATCGAAGAAATACATCAGTACGATTACCCCATAGAACATCGAGATGACAGGCATAGTCCGAATCTTGGGCGGCGACCCCTTTATCCTATCCTCTGGTGATGTAGCGATGGGGTATGCGAGGCGGCACCCTCTTTTGCTCCTGCGGTAAAACCGCTTTGCCGCAATGCCCCGCTCACCTGAGCGACGCTGCACCAGGAAGGGGTGGGGGTGAATTCCAGAGACTATCGGTTCTCAAAGCTGGTAGTAAATCTGGTGGGTTGCCCCCAGTGCCAGCGGACGAGGCGACCTCGCTCCTACTGGCTCTAACGTTTGGGCTTGGTGACGACGGTGACGGGGCCGTTCACCGTGGCTTGGCAGGCCAAACGGCAGGTGCTGGGCCACTTCTTCAGCTTGCGCTCCTCCACCGCTGTCCGGGGGGACAGGTTCTCGCCCCCCTCCACCACATCCACAATGCAGGTGCCGCACTGGCCATAGCCGCCACAGTTCATCAGCTTGCCGCTGAAGGTGTATAGATCAATACGATTCTCCAGCGCCTTGAACCGCAGGTTCGCCCCATTGGCCACGATGATCTCTTGGTCTTCGTTAAGAAACTTAATAGTAGCCATTGGGTCACACTCCTTCACGTTGGCGTCCGATGTTTGACTAAAGCTTATGTTTTCCGGGCTTTAGGCGGCTTAGCCCAGCCGTTTTCGGCTCCATGCCCGACCGAGATGGCCGTCAAATGAGCTTGCGGGGGGCATTTGAAGTAGTTACACTTCTTTAAGCAATTTCATTGTTACATCTGATCTGTACCAAATGAATTTCTATCCCCCAGTCGCCCTGGCCAAGTCCAGGGATCGGCGCTGAGATGGGGATGCTGTGAGGGATCTGGTAGCCCTATCTGATAGGCTTATCAGTATCTGGCATGGTTAAGACAACTTCCAAAACATTCACTGTTTTACCTAGAGGAGGAGAGTAGTCAATGGGACTACCCTGGTACCGGGTACACACCGTCGTCATCAATGATCCCGGGCGACTGATTGCTGTACACCTAATGCATACGGCCCTTGTGGCTGGTTGGGCTGGCTCGATGGCTTTGTTCGAGCTAGCTACCTTTGATCCAAGCGATCCCGTTCTTAACCCCATGTGGCGGCAGGGCATGTTCGTGCTGCCCTTCATGGCGCGTCTCGGCGTCACCCAATCCTGGGGCGGCTGGAGCGTCACGGGCGAAACCGCTGTGAACCCCGGCTTCTGGTCTTTTGAAGGCGTGGCGGCGGCTCACATCGTGCTGTCTGGTCTACTGTTCCTGGCCGCCTGCTGGCACTGGGTGTTCTGGGATCTCGATCTGTTCCGCGACCCCCGCACCGGGGAACCGGCCCTGGATCTGCCCAAGATGTTTGGGATTCACCTATTCCTGTCTGGTCTTCTCTGCTTCGGCTTTGGCGCGTTCCACCTCACTGGCCTCTGGGGGCCTGGGATGTGGGTGTCTGACCCCTACGGTCTGACGGGCCACGTTCAGGGCGTTGCCCCTGAGTGGGGCGCGGCGGGCTTTAACCCCTTCAATCCGGGCGGCATTGTGGCCCACCACATTGCGGCTGGCATCGTCGGGATTATTGCTGGTCTGTTCCACCTCACCGTGCGTCCTCCCCAGCGTCTGTACAAGGCTCTGCGGATGGGGAACATCGAAACCGTGCTGTCTAGCAGTATCGCCGCTGTGTTCTTCGCCGCCTTCGTGGTAGCGGGCACCATGTGGTACGGCAGCGCCGCTACCCCCATCGAGCTGTTTGGCCCCACCCGCTATCAGTGGGATAGCAACTACTTCCAGCAAGAAATTCAGCGTCGGGTTCAGGCTGAAGTGAATGCTGGCGGAACCCTAGCTACGGCCTACGCTCAAATTCCCGAAAAACTGGCTTTCTACGACTATGTCGGCAACAGCCCTGCTAAGGGTGGTCTGTTCCGGGTTGGCCCCATGAACCAAGGCGATGGTCTGGCTCAGGGCTGGCTGGGGCACCCCGTCTTCAAGGATGGCGAAGGCCGCGAACTCACCGTTCGTCGTCTGCCCAACTTCTTTGAAACCTTCCCTGTGGTTCTGGTGGATAAGGACGGCATCGTCCGCGCCGACATCCCCTTCCGTCGGGCGGAATCTAAGTACAGCTTCGAGCAAACTGGCGTAACCGCCACCTTCTACGGTGGCGAACTGGATGGTCAAACCATCACCGATCCCACCCTGCTGAAGCGCTATGCCCGTAAGGCTCAACTGGGCGAACCCTTCGAGTTCGATCTCGAAACCCTCGGTTCTGACGGTGTGTTCCGCACCAGCACCCGTGGTTGGTTCACCTACGGTCATGCGGTCTTCGCGTTGCTGTTCTTCTTCGGCCACATCTGGCACGGGTCTCGTACCCTGTTCCGCGATGTGTTCGCCGGGATCGACCCCGACCTCTCCCCCGAACAGGTGGAGTGGGGCTTCTTCCAAAAAGTGGGCGACACCAGCACCCGCAACGAAGAGCGCGTCTAGTGACATCCCTAGCCTTGCCTAATCCGCAGGGTTAGCCCATGGCCCGACTGGTGAGCGTCTTGCAAAATCAGTCGGGCTTTTCCAGTGATCGGGGCATAGACCCCATTGAAATCCTTGTAAACTATCCATAGATAGAGTAGGAGCTCTTTAACCATGGAAGCTGTCGCTTACATCTTCATTTTCGCCTGCATCATTGGCACTCTGTTCTTTGCCATCGCCTTCCGCGAACCCCCCCGCATTTCCAAAGACTAATGATTTCCAAGGACTCATTCCAGGATTAAGCCAAATCCTGAATGGTCAGGAATAACGGCTTTAAGAACGTCCAGTTTCTCCTAGGAGATCTGGGCGTTTTTTGTGTTCATGGACATGCTTGGATGTGGTGCATTGCTTCGCGAATGCACCCTACGCTACCTTTGGAAATAGAGGGTGGGTAATACCCGACCTCTATTTCTATACCGAACCCTACTTCACCGAAACCTAACCCCATGATCGGACAACAATCCACCGCCAAAACCATCTTCCTGCTCGTTTCTATGGCGGGTTGGCTTATCGTGGGTGCGGCGATGATGTACCTATTTCCAGCCATCGCCGATGTTCTCTTTGGCAACGACCGCACCCACCTCTGGATGACCAACCTCAGCCGAGGTGGTTATAACCCCAACCTAGGCTGGATCGGGGGCGGGGCGGCGTTGGGGCTAACCTTGGTAGGGAACTGGGTATGGTATCAGTATTTTGATGGTAAGTAGACGCCTGGGAGTTTCGTGATGACCAAGGCTCAGGATTCTGCATTTGAGGACGCCGCTACATGGTCGTCTGCGGCTAAGGCTAACGCGCCCACCAAACGGGAGGAAATGCGGGCGTTACAACAGGGCTTTGTGGGGCAGTATCAGGGGGGTGTTTACCTGCTGCCCGCCACGGATGAAACGGTGCAGTGGGGCTGGTTCAACAACGCCGAACCACCCAGGGCGCGGATTCAATCGGGGGATACTATCATTTTGGAAACCATGATGGCGGCCCGGAATCAGGTGTTACCGGGCGTTGCCATGGAGGCGATTACCCAACTGCGGCGGGATAACCCTGGGGGCGGATTCCACAGCATTACCGGGCCTGTGTTTGTGGAAGGGGCGGAACCGGGCGATGTGCTGAAGGTGAAAATTAACCGGATCGTCCCGCGTACCTATGGCTGTAACTGGAATTTGCCCGGAGAAATGGGCACAGGCCAGTTTCCAGATCACTTCCCAGAGCCCCAGGTGAAGCATTTTTACCTGGATCTAGCCCGTGGCGTGACGGAATTTCTCCCCGGCATTGAGTTGCCTGTGCGGCCCTTCCCCGGTGTTTTGGCGGTGGCAAGGGCGGAGAGTGGCCCCTACAGCACCGTTCCCCCCGGCCCCTTTGGCGGCAACCTAGATTGCCGGGAAATGGTGGAGGGTACCACGGTGTATCTCCCGGTGTTTGTGGAGGGGGCGCTGCTGTGGTCGGGGGATTCCCACGCGGTGCAGGGCAATGGCGAGATTAACCTAACGGCGGTGGAGTCGGCCTTTAACGAACTCAACCTCACGGTAGAGGTGCTGAAGAACAAGCCGCTGTCTTGGCCCCGGATTGAATCCGATACCCACTGGATCACCGTAGGTTACGACGAGGACATGAACACTGCTCTCCGCATTATGGAAGAGGAAACCCTGAAGTTCCTGGCGGAGTGGAAAGAGCTCAACAGCCACGATGCCCATCAATATCTGATCACCCACGGCGATATCCGCGTCGCGGAGGTGGTGAATCGGGTGAAGGGCGTCTACTGCATGTTGCCTAAGCAGGCGGTTCCGGCGTTGGAGGCTTTACCCATAGCCGATACCCGCACGGATTTCGTGACCCACGCGGTGAATGCTGATGCGATGGAAGCTATGAATCAGTCGGCCCTAGCGCTGATTGATCGAATCCAAGAGGAGAAGGAACTGTCGGCGCTAGATGCCTATGCCTTGGCTAGCTTGGCCCTGGATGCCCGCATTGGCCCCAGGGAACCGGGTGCCTATCATATTCACTGCCTAATGCCCAAATCCACCTGGGTGCCCTAGCCCAGGCGAGTCCAGAGCCCTTTTAGCCCGCCTCCTTGTTTAGGATGTTCTCCCTGCGCCTCAACCTCGCAGCAGCCACAGTCCGGTATAGGTCATGCCAGAATCATCTGGACGCACCAGGAGAAAATGAATCCCCTGACTGGCAACCTTGCGCTGTTCAAACAGGTGTCCCGCCTCGGCCATGGTGGCATCGGCAAAGGTCGTCATCACCCAGCGATCCCACAGCCCTGCATCCAAAATTAGCCCGTCGGGATCCCCGGCCATGTAGCGCAATGCCGCTGGCCCTACGGACTGCACCCACTGAGCTAACGCCATCGCTTGTCGTCCGCCGTCGATCACAATGCCCGGTAGCGGTGTGGTGCTGGCCAGTCCTAGTTGCGAGGGCAGCCATTCCGGCGGCAACTGGATTATCGGGATCGGTTCGTGGGGAAACGTGCGCTCAAAATCCCCCGCTGCTAGGGTGACAAAGCCCCAGCGATCCCCCCACAGGTTTTCCGACAGCGGCAGAGGCGGCGGCGAGTCAAGGTGTAGGGGGTCGTAGGCTATCCCAGTAAAGTTGGCCAGCGTGGGATAGGCTTGGGCCTTCTGGCGTAACCACTGGTGTAGGGCTGGCGTCTGACGGGTGGGGGCGATGGCCACATCGAGCCGTTCTGCCGCCAGGGTCAACAGTGACAACGCCTGGGGCCGAAACACCTGAATGTGGGCTGGAGTATCCCCCGATTGGGCCATCGCCGCCTGCAATTGAGCCGTTACCCAACCCACATTCACGGCCCCCTGGGGCGTCTGGGCTTCGTAACGAAATGCTAGGCTGGCGTCGCAAACTAACAATTCCCACAGCGGTTCACCCTCGGCATCGGTTAGGGGAGGACGGTGTAAATCGGCTTGCCAAAGGGTCATCGTGCCTTGCTCCGACCCCGGTTCTCTAGCCACAACAGCAGCCCCACCGTGCCCAATACCCCAAACTGAATTAGCAAATTGGGCAGGAGATCATCCGTGGCCCGACCTGCCAACCCTTGGGTAATCATAATGAATGCCCCAATGGCCGCCGATGCCCCCGCTGTCAGGTACACCACCTGGCGCAACCCTCGGTAGGGAGCCTTTGCCTCCGCCCGCAGCCGAGCATACTTTTCAGGACTGATCCCCTGGGGCAGACGGTCGGGTGGTGGGGCATCGGGTAAGGTCATCACAAAGGGCTCCTAAACAACGTTCTTTCCCAATTTTCTTGCCAGATTCCTGGATGAAGCCAATCCCTTCTCGGCAGGAGCGTCGGTGAAACAGGTCATCATTATCCCATTCAGCTTGCCATCGTTGAGTCTCGTCAATCAGGGTTGTGTTTTGTGACAGTTCCTCCGTTTGGCTCCGTGGGCCAGGGCGAGGGGGCTAGAATTTAAGCCGTCAGTCCTCTCTCACCCCTTCCCAGTCCTATGAGTTCAGTGATCCCCCCAGCTACGATCCCCCAAGCTACCTCCACCGACCTCGCCCCCCATAGCTATGTGCTGATGGGCGTGGCCACCTGCTATGTGCGCCAGGAGGGCGAAACCCTAGCCGTGGAGGTGGTAGAGCCGATTCCTTCGGCCTATTCAGAGACCTTAATTCAAGGGGCTCCCACCGCCTATCGTCAGATTTGGGGCAGTACCCTAGAGGCGGCTCTTGCCTTCGACCCCGTCAGCCTTACCCTAGACGATGGGGCCAAGGCCCAACGCTGCGCGGATTTTGAACAGCGCACCCTGGCCGCTGCCCGTACTTACCAAAATCGCCCCCAGGCCGCCGCCGCTGTTCCGGTGGGTACCTGCCGTCAAGATCTCAACTACTCCACCGCCCACAAGCGCATCCTCAACCCCAAAAATAAGGTGTCGCGCAACGACAACGTGAAACAGCACAAATACACCCACGAGGTGCTGTAGTCATCCTGCCAGATCGGTGTTAGATCGGCACGATGGATCGCTGGCAGGGGGGGCAGATGCCGTGGATTAGCAGTTGGCAATCCAGCAGATGGTAGCCAGAACGGTCGGCGGTTTTGGCCCCCACCTTGAGGACAGAGTCATTTTTGAACTCAATGGTTTTATTGCAGCGCACACAGATCAGGTGGTGGTGGTGATGGGGGGCGGGCTGGTTAATCTCGTAGCGCTTTTGGCCCTCGGCTAGTTCTAGCTCTCGCAAAATCCCCATCCGCGCCATCAGCTTCAGGTTGCGGTAGATGGTGGAGAGGCTAATCGGCTCCCCCGCCTTCTCCAGCAAATCACAGAGATCTTCGGCGCTGAGGTGGGTACCCTCCGGCAGATTTTGGAAGGTCTTAAGCATGGTTTCTCGCTGGGGAGTCATACGCCAGCCGCGCTCGTTCAGTTCGGCCTTTAGCGCCGATGGAGTGTATGCCGCCATCGCCCAACCCCTCCCCAGAGAATTTCATTAACATCCGCTTAATGAGAATAGTAACGAACCTAGGGGCGAATTTGCAATAGTTTTCGCTTATTGAGAATCACTCCGAAGATGGAATAGCATCAATCCTATGAAAAATAAGTATTGCTATTTCTTAATGAACTGATGTAAGTCGAGAGATCGCGGCTAACGGCGGATGTCGCGCTGCTGGCCCTGCACTCAACGACCACCGTTGATCGATTGCCTGAGTTCTGGGTTGATTGAGGGGATGGCCCCAAGGCCCGCCAGGGCCAGGGTGAGGGCCACCAAGGGAGCCGTAACAGCCCGGAGGATAGTTGGCCCCAAGGAAACGGGCTGAAATCCGGCGGCAAGGGCGGCGGCGATTTCGGTTTCCGTCCAGCCCCCCTCTGGCCCGGTGGCGATCACGGTGTCTAGGGTGGGATCGGCGGCTTGGGCCACCGTCAGCAGGGGTAGCGCATCGCCACGGGCGAGGCCGATCCAACGCTGGGGGGGGAGGTCTTGGCGCAGATAATCGGCCCAGGTCACGGTTGGCTGGATCTGGGGGAGGTTGGGCCGCTCGCATTGCTCTGTGGCTTCGGCGGCGATGCGTTGCCAGCGTTCTGGCTTTTTGGGGTTGGGCTGGTGGAGGGTGCGCTGGGTCACCAAGGGTTGCAGGCAGGCCACCCCCAGTTCGGTGGTTTGGCGCACGATGTCATCGAATCCACTGCCTTTGGGGATCGCAATGGCTAGGGTGACGTTCGGCAAACCCATGGAGACCGCCTCTAACGGGTCGAGGTGGGCCAGACCAGCCTTCTCTGCCAAGGTGGCCATCCACCGCTGGCCTTGGCCATCCAGGGCGATAAACCGATCCCCCGTCGCCAGCCGCAGCACTCGATAGAGGTAGTGCTGCTGGTCGGCCAGGAGGGTCAGGTGATGCCCCTGAATTTGGTCGGGGTGAATAATGATTCGCTGCATGGCTTGTCGAAGGAAATCTCCCAACCGTTGCATGGGCTCTGAGATGCTTGCCATTTTGGATGACGCCAGTATTCACCCATAGGAAGGAAATCCTCGTGGGAGAGGGGCGTAGGGCTTCTAGGGGATGATCTCGCTGGACGCGCTGCCAAGGCAAGACCATCCCTAGGCGCTAGATTTCGGCGACGGCCCGTTCAATCAAGCGGCGGGCGAGGGTTTGGATGCCCGTGTGCTCGTAGTAGTTCACGGACACATCGAGGAACGCCCCCAGGTAGTCCAGCTTGGTTTTAGAGCCTTCGATAAAACCGCCAATATTGTCTAGCAGACGGCTTTGGGTGATGCCCTTCTCCGCCACGAACCGATCCATCCAGCCCTGGGTCGATTCAAAACTCTCGGTCATAAAGGCGAGTTTGCCTTTGCTATCCTTGCCGGGGATTTCGTTTTTGATGCCCTTAAAGGTGGGGTTGTCGTCAATATCCGATGGCCCCATGCCCTTGATGGCGTTGAGGGCTTTGAGGGAGAACTCCGGCCCCAGGGGAATGATGCCATCGAAGCAGACTAGAGCCGTCATCCGAATCAGGGACTCGCTGCCGTAGTCGCCCAGGGCGGTGAGAAAGTCGCCGAGGCTGTCGCCGGGGATGCCGCTAATTTTGCAGAAGGCTACCACTTCGGTCACCAGTTTCACCGCCAGGTCAATCGTTTGGGCCTTTTCGGGTTTGGGGGTCATACCCTTGAGGAACCCTAGAAACGTATCTTGACCGATGCGGTTGGCTAGGGCCGCTGTGCCCAACATTCCAGAGGCGGAATCCACGGTTTGGTAGAGCCAGAGGGCGGTTTGGTAGCCTTCCCGCTTGTCGTTAAATAGGGTAATGGCCCGCTCGGCAATGGCCTGAATCATGGCCTCATCGGTTTCGCCCGTTACGGTTTTGATGGTGTTGTCAAACCCTACCAGGTTGTTCCACTGGCCAGGAACGAAAATATCTAGGGTCTTCAGCGCCCGCACGGTGAGCCCGCCCGTGGGCAGGTCGTCAACTAGCTTGTAGATTTTCTTACTCACAGGTTTCTCCTGAAAATACTATCGGTTAGGGGGCCAATGGCCGATCCATCACAGGCTAGGATGCCGGACTGGGAACAAGCTCCGGACTTAGGGCTGGACGGCTGGGGGCCAAGGGCGAGGTGGGGGTGATTGGAGACTCCACCGCCTTCGCCGCCTTTTGGGATGGCTTGAGGGCTCCCCGCAGTTGGGCCAGCCCTTGGAGATCAAACTTTTGTAGCCAGTCTACTCGGTCAGCCTGGGTAAAGGAGGCATCCCGCGATAGCACCTTCACCTGATAACGCCCGTTCACCAACAGCCCGGTGGCAGTGGTGCCCTGGTTGACCGCCGGAAAGCCAGCAATTGTATCCGTCGCGTCGTTATATTTATCGGCGGCGGCGGGCAGGCTGGTGGTGTCGCTAATGCTGAGCATGGCTAGGGTTTGGTCGCCCCGTTGCAGTTTGTATTCCGCAAAACCCTTCTTTTCTTGGTAGGGAATCACCTGGTAATCCCCCTGGCTATCGGGGAAAAACTGGTTGAAGGTACCGCCCTGTTCCGCTTTGCGATCCACCGCCGAAGGGGTGCCAAATCCGGTGGTGTCTTGCTGCACCTGGTCGTACTTTGAGGGGGCCGTCGCACAGCCATTCACCCACAGCAGCAAGCCCAGCACCAACGGGATAAATCCCTTGAGCCAGCGAGTCTGACGCATAATCATCTCCTTGTTAGGGGCAAACACAGTGGCAGACCCAATCCCAATCGTCAACCCTCGATGCTTAACCCCGCCAGCCCTAGGGACGAGATTTCCTCGCCTGTAGATTCTGACGGTTCTCAAGCTGGATTTAGGATTAGGTCAACCGTAACCAACCCAGGCAGGGCTGGCCACCCCCTGACCATGCCACGGAACGATAGGGCTGTGATATGTCCTAAAACACTTGTTAACAAACCTCCATCGATGGCTCATCTGTTAACAAACCTCCATTGATGACTCATCTAAAGCCTAAAAAAATCCCTTGATCGCCAGGGGGGATCAAGGGACATCGAACTGGAGATAAAACTTACATTGGTGGGATAAACCGTCTAAAACGGCCTACCACCCCTGCTCGGCTTGGCTCAGCACATAGGCGGCCACGTCGGCAATATCGTCATCGGTGAGGCGACCTTTGAAGGCGGGCATGGCCGCTTTGCCCTGGGTGACTTGGCGAGTAATGGCTTCCACAGAGGCCATATCGTACTGATCGAGGTCAGCCTTCTTCAGGGTTTTGGCCCCGTTCACCACGTTGCCGCCCCCAATGTGACAGGCCACACAGTTTGCTGAAAACACCTGCTGGCCGTGTCCCACATCTGCCGCTAGGGCCGGGGCGACCCACACCACTAGGGCCAATAGGGCTAGGGCCAAGCTAAGAACTGTCCGTTTCATGAATGTTGTTACCCGCAAAAAGTTGTTACCCGCAAAAAAACGCGCTGTGGGCATTATGGCGATCACCCAAGGGCGGATCAAACGACAGTTCGTCAACTATTGCAAACGGTTACAGGCCGATCAGCCCAGGCCCAGGCCCAACCGATGCTCTCCTTCGGTTCAGGCGGGTGCAGGGGGGCAGATCCGCGAGACAGCTTGACCGCTCTCCGTCAGGTCATGGTCTCGGTTGGCCCCTGGGGCGGTTCTGAGGGGTGTCACCGTTCGCTAGACTGGGGGTATCTTGTCCGTGCAGTTCTCCCTATCTCCCTTGCCCCTCGATCCGCTATGGCTCCCCTACCCCGCTATCGTCCCCGTCAGCTTGCCCTTGGCCCCCTAGAGCAGGAAATCCTCGCGATGCTCTGGCAGCGGGGATCGGCCACGGTGAAGGAACTTCTGGATGAGATTCTGGCCGATCCCGACCGGGATCTGAGTCAGGCCACGGTGACGACCGTATTGCAACGGCTGGCCAACAAAGGCTGGGTGCGGCGCGAACCGATGGGGGTAGCTCGGCTGGGCAAGGGGCGTAAGGGCTATGTGTGGCACCCCCAGGTAAACCAACAGGAAGCGACCATGCTGCAATCCCACCGCCAACTTGAGGAGTTTTTGGCGATTAGCAACCCGGAGATTGTTGCCGCCTTTGCTGACAGCCTCGATACCAGTGCCCTAGATCGCCTAGACGCCATTGCTCGTCGGATTCGATCAATGCGCGATGCCCAAGGGGGAGACGATCCATGCATCTAGGGTTGATTGCGGGGGCGGTGGTTGTAGCGGCGGCGGTGCGCTGGGGGTGGAAACCGGGAGTTGGATCCTGGTGGCAACGCTGGTGGCGGGCGGTGCTGGTGCTCACTGGCCCCCTTCTGTTGCTGGTTTCCACGGCCATCGCCATTTTGAGTATGGGGCACCACGGCACTATGCTGGGCTGGGCGGTGGGGCCGCTGGGCTGTCGCATCAGCCAAATGGGCCTCGCTGGGGCACTGCTGATTGGCCTCCAAGGCTTACTCCAGGCGGGATGGGCCACTTGGTTTTGGCAGCGATATCCCTGGGTGGATCTCCCCCAAGGCGTCCCGGCTCGGTTCATTGATACCGAAACACCCCTAGCCGCCCAGGTGGGCTTTTGGCGACCCGTCCTGATGGTCAGTCGTGGCTGGTTCGATCAGCTCTCCAGTCAGGAACAGGCGGTGATTTTAGCCCACGAACAGGCCCACGCCCACTATCACGATCCCCTGTGTTTTTGGCTGCTGGGTCTGGTGCGACGGCTGACGATCTGGCTTCCCAACACCCAAGCCCTCTGGCAAGAACTGTTGCTGTTGCGGGAAATTCGGGCGGATCGCTGGGCTGTTCAGCAGGCTCACCCCCTGGCGGTGGCGGAACTGCTGGTCAGGATTGCTCGCCAAGCGGCACTAGGTCAATCCGCTGTTCCTGCGTCGCTGGTGGGCTTTAGTGGCCCCGATGAACTGGATCGCCTAGAGCAACGGGTAGACGCCCTCCTAAAACCCATCCCTGAGACGGACGACAGCCCGCTGGGCCTAGTTATTCTGGGGGTTACCCCGGCCCTGCTGCCCTTGCTGGCCATGGGTTTCCATCACTGATCCGGAGCCCTCATCAATAACTCACGATGGCCCCAAGGGACTTCAGCATGGCCCCTTCGGAGGCAGAGAGGCCCGTAGCTCCTCGGATATTGACTCCGGCGTAGGGGCGGTCGGGGTGGAAGCTCTGTTGGAGGCTGCCGAGGGTGAGATTCCACAGACGAATTTCCGAGTCTTGGCTAGTCGTCACGAGATGCTCCCGGTCGGGGCTCACCAGGGCCGTCCACAGGGGTTGGCTATGCCCTCGTAGGGTGTGGCGCAGGCGGTTAGTAGACACCTCCCAAACGGCGACATCGGTGGTGTGGCTGGTGATGGCCAGGGATGTGCCGCTGGCATCAAAGGTGACGCTGTGTACCCAATGGCCCTCCGGCGGCGACCACAGACCCAGGCTCCGGCCCTGGGGCAAATTCCAAGAGCGCACCGTACCATCATGGCTGGCGCTGATGAGGGATTGGCCATCGGCACTCAGGGCCACAGCATGTACTGGGCGCTGGTGGCCTGTCAGCAGGAGAGGGGCTGAGGTGGCGGCATCGAGCCACCAAACCGCAAGGGTGCCGTCCCGACTGCCGCTAATGATCGATTGGCCATCGGGGCTAAAGGCGAGCGTTGAGGGGGGCGTTCTGGGCTGTCTCCCTTCCCCTTCCCCTTCCCATTCCCGTAGCCGTTGGCCGCTCTCCACCGCCCACAGGGCTAGGGTGTGGTCGGGGCCAACGCTGGCGAGGTGCTGGCTGTCGGGGCTAAAGGCGATCAGGTGAATGGGGCCATGGGTAACCCACTGGCGCTGTCCGGTGGCGCTGTGCCATAGGGCCAGGGTATGGTCGGTGCTGGCGCGGGCGCACCACTGGCCGTCGGGGCTGAGGGCGATGGTCTGGAGGGGATCGCTGGAGAGGTCGCCAATCGACTGGGGATGGCTGGGGGCAATCCCGCCCTGGTGGCACCACAGCCGCAGTCGGTGGTCGCTGTGCCCCGTGAGGATAGGACTTCCTCCAGCACCCACCGCAACATGGTTGACGGGGTGGGCTTGGCTAAGGAAACGACGCAGTTCGGTGCCGCTGCCCGTTTGCCATAGGTGTAGCCGATAGTCGCTACCCGTCACTAAATAGCGGCTATCGGGGCTAAAGGCCAGCAACCACACGGGAGAATCCGCTGGCGGTAGGGTATAACATCGGGATCGGCTGGCGATATCCCACACCACCACACTAAAATCCTGACAGCTACAGGCCAAATATCGACCATCGGGGCTGAGGCTGAGGGCGGGTAACGTGCGCACATCGGCGGGCCGCATCCAGCAGGGTCGGCCTGTTTGCACATCCCAAAGGGTGAGGCAAGGATCGTCGTAGCCCGCCGCAAAGGGCATCGCGGGTAGGTCGGGATCGTTGGGATCGGACAGAAACCCAGCGGCGCGGATGGTGGCCGTGGCCGGAGCCTGAAACACCGTCATCAGGCGGGCCTCGGAGAGATCCCACAGACAGGTGGTTTGGTCGTCGCTGCCGCTAATCAGACGATCCCCCGATCCATTGAAGGCCAGACTGTGGATGGCTCCCCGATGCTCCCTCCAGCAGGCCCAGCAGCGCCCCGAAGCCACCTCCCACAGGCGCAGTTCCCCCTGGCGGTCTCCGGAGGCCAGCCAAGCCCCATCGTTGCTGAAGGCCACCGCCTGCACCGCCGCCCCATGGCCAGAGAGGGCATCGGAACGGGCCATGGCCGCCATGGGCCACAGCCAAATTTCGCCCCCATCGCTGCCCACGGCCAGGGTGTCGCCATCAGGGCTCACGGCGAGGGACTGCACCGCCCGGTCTTCCCCCTCATCCATCACCTGCACCAATCGCCCCGAAGTCACCTCCCACACCAGCAAACGCCCCTCCTGATCGCCCGTCACCATCCGCCCAGCGTGACCCTTAGCTGGGGAACCGGGGCAAAAGGCCACCTGGGGATTACGGCCTAGGGCGGTGGCAAACTGGGTGTCGCGAAAGTCCACCTGGCTGAGGTTGGCCCCCTGCAAACTCACCTGTCGCAGATCGGCCTGCCACAGGGCTAAATCCGAAAAATCGACCCCACTAACGCTGACCCCCAAGGCTTGGCAGAGGTGCAACCAGTTGGCCGCCCCAAACCCCGGTTGACCACGGTGCTGTTGCCGCAGGGTGCGGATCTGTTGATGGCAAGCCTGCACCAAGTCCGTTGGCTGGGGAAAGTGCTGCCGTAGTCGCTGGGCCAGAGGGTTGACTAGGGTAGCGCGTTGGGTGGCCTGCACCGATTCCTGGGCCGTCATGGTCACCAGGGGGAGGCGCTGGAGCCAGTGAAAGTCCCCTGCCAGTAGTTCAGCTTCCAACTGGTCGAGCAGGTGATCCGTCACCAGGGTGCGCAGCAGGGGCGGCAGATCAAGCTGGGTGCAGGGCGAAGCGCTGGCGGTGGGCGGGAGAGCCTGGGTTTGGCAGAGGGATCGACTCACCAAGGATTGCAAGGCCGCTGGGCCGGGATAGCTCGGCAGGGCGGATTGCAAATCCTCTAGGGCCATGGGGGATTGGGCCAGGGCCAACCAATACAGCAGCGCTTGTTCGCCAGGGGTCAGCCGTTGCAACACCTCCTGCCAGGAATGCCGCAGGGAGTCGGGAAGGGCGGGTTTGGGCTGGGCCAATAGGGGCGACAACTGGCCCTGATACAGACTGCGGAGGGTGGTGGCCAAATGGCGCAGCAGCAGTGGATAGCCCCCGTAGCGTTGCCACAAATCGGCCCACTGGTCGGCGGGGGCAGGGATCGCCCCCTGACGTAGCAGCAGCGCTTGGGTATCGGCTAGGGTGAGGGGTTGGAGGGGATATTCCCTCGCCCGTGGCCCCAACCATTGAAACCGATCCGCCGGAAGTTCGCGGCTGATCACAACGACGTGGCCGGGGTGGGCCTCCGTGGCCCAGCGGTGGAGGAGTTGCTGAATGGCCTCGCGGCCCGGTTGGTATTGGCCCGCCAGATGTTGCGGATCAAAGCACAGGTCTAAATGATCCAACACCAACAGGCAACGCTGTCGCCCCAGCCGATCTATCAGCCAATCGATTGGGGTGGCGGTGGGTGGGGGTTCGCTAGGGGCCAACCAGGTTGCCAGGGCCGAAACGACCGCTTCATCGGTTGAGTGATGGGTCAGGTCTAGGTAGCCACAGCGATCCATCGTGGGGCCAAGGCGATGGAGGATTTGCCCCGCTAGGGCGGTTTTGCCCAATCCCGGTAAGCCCCACAGCCACACTAGCCGACAGGGGCCATCGGCGAGTCCCTCCCCGGTCAGCCATTGGGTGAGGGTGGCTAAGTCCTCCTCCCGGCCACAGAAATCGGCCACTTCAACCGCCGGGGCCGACCGCACCACCTGCACCACGGTCGATACCTCGCCAGCCACCCCAGCCCCAGACAACACCGCTGCCCCGTCGTTGCCTTGGGAAGCCTGTCGTTGCTTAGCCCAAGTTCGCAGCACATTTTGTAAGTTACGCTTCGTGACCTTAATACCCCGGTTCTGGGTATCCACCAAGGCCGACAACAGATGCCAGAGTTTTGGCCCCACATCCTTCTTGAGATAATCTTCGGAATAGCCCACCGCCTGCTCGGCAATGGATCCATAGGTTTGGTTATACCAAGCCCCTTTCAAGACCAAGCGTTCTACATCCTTCAGGGGTCGCCCAATCTGCTCTAGGGCCACCTGGTTTATCAACCCAGCAATATCGTCAAAATCCATGGATTCGACACCTGCTCTCTGCCCCTGAAGCCTAGGGCTTAGTCTACCCTGAATAATTCAGAACTTTCCAGAACTATCTGTCTTTGAAGCCCTGGATTAACGTTCGCCCTGGGGGACAAGGTCAACTTAGGGGCTCAAGACCTAGCGAGTCCGTTTTCCCGATAAAAACCGCTATATCATCGGGAAGACGGGGTGACATCCTGGTGAAAGAAGGAGTAACAGCCATGACCCAGCGACCCATCTATCTCGATTGCCATGCCACCACTCCGGTGGATCCACGGGTGCTGGAGGCGATGATTCCTTTTTTTACCCACCAGTTTGGCAATGCCGCCAGCAACAGCCATATCTATGGTTGGGAGGCCGAGACAGCGGTGAAACAAGCCCGCGACGGCCTAGCCGCCGCCATTAACGCCAGCCCAGAGGAAATCATCTTTACCAGCGGGGCCACGGAGGCCAACAACCTGGCCATTAAGGGCGTGGCCGAAGCCTACTTGGAACGGGGACGGCACATCATCACGGTGCAAACCGAGCATAACGCTGTACTCGATCCTTGCACCTACCTGGCCAGCCTGGGCTTTGAGGTCACGGTTTTACCCGTTCAGCCCAACGGTTTGATCGATCTGGATGCCTTGGAGGCGACCCTACGGGACGACACGATCCTGGTTTCGGTGATGGCGGCGAATAACGAAATCGGTGTGCTGCAACCTCTCGCTGAGATTGGCCAGCGCTGCCGAGATCGGGGCGTTCTTTTCCACAGCGATGCCGCCCAGGCCATCGGCAAGGTACCTCTCGATGTCCAGGCCATGCAGGTGGATCTGATGTCCCTCACGGCCCACAAGGTCTATGGCCCCAAGGGCATTGGTGCCCTCTACGTGCGACGGCGCAACCCCAGGGTGGCCCTCGCCCCCCAACAGCACGGCGGTGGCCACGAACGGGGAATGCGTTCTGGCACCCTCTACACCCCCCAGATCGTCGGTTTTGCTAAGGCCGTGGAACTGGGTCTAGCAGAAATGGCGGCAGAAACAGCCCGTCTCAAGGGGCTGCGGGATTATCTCTGGGCCAGGTTGCAGGTCTGCGATGGCATTGTCCTCAACGGCCACTCTAGCCAGCGCCTACCGGGCAATCTCAACCTCAGCATCGAAGCAGTGGATGGCCAAGCCCTGCTGTTGGGCCTACGCCCCTTGGTGGCGATCTCCTCCGGGTCGGCCTGTAGTTCCGCCAGCCGCAAACCCTCCCACGTCCTTAAAGCCCTCGGCCACAGCGATGACCTCGCCTACGCCACCCTACGGTTTGGCCTGGGCCGCTTCACCACCGCCGACGAAATTGAACAGGTGGCCGATGGGGTGATCGCCACCATCAAGGCGCTACGGTCGGCCCAGGTTGTTGCCTAGGTAAACCGTAGGGGAGAGGTCTCCTCGCCCTTTCGCCTGGGGGCATCTACCCATCAACCGATGCATTGCATTACTCCGCGAAGGCCGTCTCCGGGGGCAAGCGTCCTTTATCCGGTAATGGCCCCTTCCTGAAGTTGGCTAAGGTTGTTAGGATCAACCCCATAGGCAGCCCCAAAGCCCATAATGAATCGTCCACCTTGGGGGCTGAGATGAAACAGTTGAAAGTCCTGAAGCTGGCGTAGCATGGCAATGATTTCCCCAAAGCGGGCCTCAAACTGGGCCATCAGGGGTTCCCAGCGATCACTCTGGCGGTCGATGGGAGCAACGTGGCAGTCGTAGGTGAGGCGCTGGCGGGCGAAAACTTGCTGAGTCTGGCTTTCGTCTTCAATAATGAGGACACTGGCCTGCCCAGTTCTTAAGAGATTAGGAGTATGGGCGGATAGGCCACTAGTCAGTAGGTATATCTGGTAGGTATCGTCCATCACGAAGGGGGCATAGCTGGCGTGGGGGGTGCCATCGGCGTTGACGGTACTCAACATCAGGCTTTGGACATGTTTAGGAAGCGCCTGGTAGGCCGCTTGGGCGGTTTCAAAACGGGCCATGGGAATTCCAGCTACGAGACGTTACACGGGTTTCTGCATTATGTCGCTATTATCTCGCCAGGTGCTACCTGCCGAAACCTATCTGGCTCGGCTGTCTACCGCCGATTGGGCCAAGCTGTCTCGGCGCGAGGTGTTGCTGTGGGGTGGGCAAGGGCAGTATGAGGTGATGGCAACCACCACTGCGGATTGGGCAACGGCCTGGGCAGTGCTGACGGACTACGGCAACTTTGCCCGCTTTCTGCCCACGGTGGCCAAAAGCCAGGTCATTGAAGCCGATGGCCCCCGCACCATTGTGGAACAGGTAGATCGGCGGCGCATTTTGCTCTCCACCCTCGAATCTGTCGTCCGCACCGAAAACCTAGAAATTTCCCAGCAGCAGATTAGCTTTCGGTTGGTTCAGGGCAACTTGAAGCATATGTATGGCCACTGGCGCTTAGATGAGGCCACCCCACCCACCCGTGCCAGTCCGTTGCGGTTGGTGTCTCAGCAAGTCCACGCCGAAGCCGATGTAGGGCCGTTTAAGGCCATGTTCTACACCCTGTTTGAAAGCAGCCTAGTCGAAACCATCCAGGCCATTCGGCAGGAAATGGAACGCCGCCACCGGATAACGCCAGGATCTCGCTAAACCAGTCGCCCTGATCAAGTAGTCCCCCAGTTTCTTCGACAAACTGGGGGACTAGTGGTTTGTCAACGGCACGTTCGGGCTGAGCCTGTCGAAGCCCTAATTCTTAGCCTTGACACTGCCCTAGGCTGTCGTCTCGGCGATTTAGCCTAGGGGCGTTGCAGCCTACTGAGGGCGACCAGCGGGGCAATCGATGGCCCGCACCGACACCGCAGCGGTGTAATCCCGCAGGGCGTTGGCATTGGGGGCAAAGGCAGTACCCGTTTCATTGAGAGGGGTGGCAAGGGCGCAGAACCCGGCCATATCGCGAATCACCCGCTCGGCCCAGTGACCGCTGATGTCAGAGAAGACGGGCGGGTTGGGAACGTTGGGAACGATGCCGCGCTGCACCTGGCCCGACCCAGGGACAGGGGTGCCCGTCTCATCTGCCGCACCAACATCCACCCGCAGCAGCGCCAATTTGTGGCTCATGGCCATCAACTCGGCCCGTGATACGTTGTCGGTGGGGCGGAAGCGTCCGGTTCCGGCATCTCCGGTCACAATGCCCAACTGTTTAGCCTGCTGAATTTTCACCGCACTCCAGCGGTTGGCCGCTACGTCTGGGAAGGGCGCACCGAAGACAGCGGTGGGCAGTTCAGCAATCACGCTGGTCGGCAAGATGCGGGCCGCCGTTTCCATCATCACCGAAACCGCTTGCTCACGGGTGAGGGGGCTGGTGGGCTGGAAGCGACCATCGGGGAAGCCCGACATGGTGCCTAGTTCCGCTGCCCGCGCAATTTCATTGGCATAGCGGTTGCCGCGAATGTCGGTGAAGGGTAGCGTAACGGTTGGCGGGGGCGTCACCGGAGGCGTTACCGTGCCACCGCCCGTTTCACCCTCCATCAGTTGGGCCAGGGTGAGGTCGTTGGTGAAATAGACCAGGTGAGAACTGACAATCTGCCCCTCAAAGGTGCGCTTGGTGAGCGACCAACCCGGATTCAGGTGAATTTGGGTGAACCCAGTGGAGCTAACGCCCCCTGTGCGGCCAATGGTCACCCGGTCGCGGGAGGTGGTGCTAGGGGCAAATTGCAGCAGCAGATCCCCATTGCGGTTGTTGACCTCAAAGCGGGCTCCGTTGACATCCTGCCCCGCCAGCCGCACCGCATAGCCATTGCTGTCGCGCTGCAAACGGCACACCCCCGTAAAGTCAAAGGTGTTCCAGAGGGCGTTAATTTCCGTAGGCCGTGCATTGGCGTTGGGAATGCTCCAGCAGGCCCGGTTGTTGGAGATTTGCTCGACGATGATCAAGCGGTAGGGCTGGGACACACTACCCGGAGCCGCCACTACTAAAAAGTTGGCCTCGTTAACGGGAGTATTGCCGAAGGTCTGGGCTAGGAGATTCCCCATCGATGGCCCCATCGGCTGCATGGTGGGTTGGGAGGTGGCCATCCCTGGCCCCATGCCACCCAAAATGCCTAAGGTTGCTGCCGTGAGGGCAGCGGCACGAAGTGTTGTCAATCGGTTCATGTCACCCGTCCTAAAATTGTGATGTGGTGAAAGTTGTCGCCTGAGTAGGGCATAAAATTGGCATCCTGGCATCCCTAGACGGCAACGGTCGCCGTTTTGAGCCAAAGACCAGAACGACTCATAGACTCCCTAACGCTGCAACTCAAGGGCTATGGCGAGCAAAAACTGCTGGCCAAATCCACAGATTGACCTTAGCCAAGGGGGCGTTGTAGCGAGCAGGGCCGGAAAGCCGAAATTATTGTAGGGTCTTCGTTGCAACTAGGCGTCAAGATCGCAAGGTTTTCTAAGGATTCGTTGCAATGCAGGGTGAATTTGTTGCATTACACAACCGTTACCTTGGCCCGGTACGCTAAAAATCTAGATCATCGGGTTCCGGTGTGGTCAGCCCCGCTGGCACAATGGATCGGCGCACGGTGGCCTTATAGCTTTCCTGCTGAGTGATCATATCCACCGCGATGGATTCAAACTCTGCCTCCAGACAGCCCAGGGGTACCATCACTTGGATCGATCCCTCCAGTTGACCGTGGCCATTGGGGCGGAGGTTCATCACCTGGCGCGGCTCATCCACCAGGCTGCGGGTTTGGGGATCGGTGATCCAAACCTTCAGGTATAGCCGATTGGGATGGAAGGGAACCCGCAGGGTCAGCAGCACCGTCTCCCCAGCCGTCAGATCGCCGCTGGGCACCTCCAAGTCCGGAATCGGCGGTGCCAGCGGTTCCGCCGTCGTCTCCTCCGATCCCTGTGCCCCATCCATCGCCGCCGTAGGAGACAGCCGCCCTCTCAAGGTTTCATCCTCGTCTTCGTAAATCACCACCTCCCCGGCAAAGGGGCCGAGTTCCGTGCCTTGGACGGTATCCGCTAGGGTGGCATCGGTGGCACTAGGGGCGGCGACACGATGGGGATCGGTGCCCTGGGCGTTGCGCCGCTGCATCGATTCCTGCTGAATCGACACCGCCATCTCGTTGAGACGTGACCAAAACCGATCTTGCAGCTTCAGATCCCGAAACCCTGCGGCTTCGTGGGAGGGCAGCAATGGCACCGCCGATTTGCCCTGGGAGGATTTTGGGGCAGGGTTGGTCGCAGGCGGGGGGGACAGGGGCGGCAAACTCAGGGCCGGACGAGGCGATTCTGGGGAATCAGGGGATGAACCCGGCGGCACGTCCTCCATCGGCGGCGCAGGGGGCACCGTCTGCGGCCTCTCCTCCGGGCGATTCTCCCCTTCATCAGGCGCATCTGGTTGCCTTGGTGATGGGGCTGACTCCGATGACGGGATTGAGTCTGCGCTTAACCCAGACAGAGGCCTGGGCTGGGAGCGACGGATAGTCGTCCCAAAGGGCGGCAGGGTGGGCTGTTTGGCACTGGCCTCATGGGGGGAGGGTTCGTAAAGTTTGGGCGGTAGCCTAAAGCCATCGCGGGGCAGGGTAAACCCAGGCATCGACCGGGGTGGCCCCTGGGGCAAATCCAACGGACGACTGGGGATGGTTTCTTCCCTGGGCTCACCGGACACGGTCTGCCCCGCCCCACTCCCTCCGGCAAAATCGAGAATGTAGTCGGTTTCGGCCTCGGCCTGGTTGGCAATCGTATCAAACAGGGCCGCTAGATCCACGGTGAGGGTAAACCGTTGCAGGGCCAGCACCACCACCGTCGTGGCCGTAGCCTGTACCAGGGCCAATTCCCCCAGCAGCAGCCGCGTCTGCAACCCGTTAGGAACCGTCAGCGCTAGGTGGATATCCGTTGGCAGGGTCGCCGATCCCACAGAAAACGGAGTCAGCGCCACCGCCGTTGCCGTTTGAGGATCCACCAGCCGCACCACCAACGCCATGCCCGCACAGGGTTCCCCCGCCTTGGTGCCCGTGATGTGGCCCGTTAGGTCAACCTCGGCCCCTTCCTGGCCCAGCAGCGCCGTTTGGGTCAGGTGAAGGCGGTGCAGCCACCCTTGCAGGGCATCCCCCGTCGCCAGATCCGACTGAGCCTCATCCAGGGCAGCGGCAGTGCGATCTAGGTCAATCGGGGGACGGGCGATCTGGGGTGTCGATCCCGTGGGAATGTTGACGGGTGGAGGGCTCGACGCCATAGCCGCCGTGGCAACGTCGTCTTCAGGGGGCAACGTCCACACCTCGTCATCCCCTACTCCCGGCGGCAAGACCTGAAGTTGCACACTATAGGCCCAAGCCAGATCAGGAGCAGGAACGGCAGCGTCGGCAGGAGGACTTTGATCGGCAGCCTCCACCTCCGTCGGCACACTGGAACAGCGAATATCCCAAGTGCCCGCCTGAAGTCGTGTAAAGGGAATCACCACCATCAAGCCATCGGCATTGGTTTGGCCCTGGCGTTTAAAACTGCGTCGTTTGGGTGGGTCTTGATCCAACAACCGCTGACTAATCTGCACTCGTACCGGGGTATGGGCCGCGCTGGTGTGGGCCATGATGCGATAGCGGCCCTCCAAAATTTCCATCTGCGCCGTATCCAGGGGCAACCAATGGTTATCCCCCTCCTGTTGCAGTAGAAATTCCCAATACTCCATACCCTAACCCTTGGCGGAGAGAAGCCTGACGATGCTTTAGGATATCTGGTTTTTTATCATCTGGGCCGCTGGTGGCGAGCAATCACCCACCCCCTGGTGTCTATTGTAAGGGAAAGGAAACCTCGCCCCTACGGTTGGTGGGTCGGGCAGGGAGTTGGGGGCTTCCAAGGCGGATTGGTATGAGCGGTTGACCGCACGATCCATGGCCAAGACCGGAGGTGGCTAAACCAGAGCTTTGGGGGTCAGGGTCGCCAGGGCCGCTTGTAGGGCCTGCATTCGATTATCCACGTGGTAAATCGCTGGGGGGGGTGTGCTGTCCGAGGGCTGACGCTGGCGCACAAAGCGGTCGAGTTCAAGGGTGGCGAGGCGATCCTTCACCTGGCCCGGTTTAACGACAATCCACACCTGACGATCCCGCTTGATGGAGTCTTGCACGATGGATTCAATCGCTAGGGCGGCGGTCACACCAAGGGTGGGCACGTCACCCAAATCCAACACCAGGGCTTGGTAGTTTTTGACGAAGGAGAGGCGACGGGAAATGCTTTTGGCCGCCCCAAAGCTCATCGGCCCCCCCAGTTGAAACAGCAAAATATCGCCCCTAGACTGAGCCAGAATTTCTTTTTCTTGGGGGGATAGGTCGGTGTCGTCGGTGTCGTCGGTGATGGCTTTGATGCGGCTGCTTTGCACATCGGTGAGGCGCTTGATGGTGAGCACATTGGCCACAAAGGCCCCCACCAGCACCGCTGTAATCAGGTCAATAAACACCGTCAGAAACAGCACCAGGTACATAATTCCGGTGCCCTTGAGAGAGATGCGGGGCGCTCGTTTAATAAAGCCCCAGTCTAAAATATCAACGCCCACCTTCAGCAGCAGCCCCGCCAGCACGGCATTGGGAATTTGGGCCGTCAGTGGCCCAGCCCAAAACAGCACCAGCAGCAGCACCAGGGCATGGATTATCCCAGAGAGCGGCGTTTTGCCTCCCGCCTGCACATTCACCACGGTACGCATGGTGGCCCCGGCACCGGGCAACCCGCCAAACAGGCCCGACACCAGATTGCCAATGCCCTGGCCGATCAGTTCCTTGTCAGAATCGTGCTGGGTGCGGGAAATGCTGTCCGCCACCAGGGAGGTGAGCAGGGAATCAATCGCCCCCAAGACCCCCAGCATCAGCCCGTAGCGCAGCATGTCATCCAGTTCGCGCAGGGTAAAGGTCGGGAACTTGAGGCTGGGAAATCCGGTGGGAATCTCGCCAATGCGAGGTAAATCCGCCTGCCCAAAGGCTACCACCGACAACAGCGTTGCCACCACCAAGGCCACCAGCGGCGCGGGTAGGACTCGGTTTAGCCGGGGTGGGATGGCAAACACAATGGCCAGGGTGAGCAGGCCCAAACCCAGGGCTACTCCGTTCGGCTGGCTCAGAAATTCGGGCAATTGCTGGAGGGTACCAATCACCCCACCGGAGGCTTCGTGGCCCAGTAGCGGCGGCAGTTGCAGCAAAATGATGATCACCCCAATGCCGGACATAAAACCAGAAATCACCGTGTAGGGCAACAGGGTGATGTATTGCCCCAGCCGCATGAGGCCAAAGAGAATTTGCAGCACCCCACCGATCATCACCACCGTAAAGGCCATGGCCAGCCCGGTATCGGGGTAGCGGGCCACTAGGCTAGTGACGACGGTGGTAATCACCACGGTCATGGGGCCAGTGGGGCCAGAGATTTGGGTGGGGGTGCCCCCAAACAGGGCCGCAAAAAAACCAGTAAAAATCGCGCCGTAGAGTCCGGCAGTGGCCCCCGCCCCAGAGGACACCCCAAAGGCCAAGGCCAGAGGCAGGGCCACAATGGCCGCCGTAATGCCGCCAAACAAGTCCCCCCGCCAGTGGCGTAGGGTTAGGGAATTCATTAGGGGGATAGACACGGCAAACGCCTGGAATGATAAAGGGCAATGGATCACACCGTAATCCATTGCCCCAACTTGGCCGATTTTCGATCTAGAAAATTAAGGTTGATCAGGGATGAGGAGATCCGGAGAGATCCTGCAAAGTCCCTCTCCCAGATTGGACTACTAATAAGTACACAGATCTCGTTGCCACTGGCAAAAGGCTGGGAGATCCCCCTTGTCGTCTTTGGCTTAACCTGAACGCAGGTTATGTAGATTTGTCAAAAAAACAGATTCAGTTAAAACCGTAGCCTATGATACAGACATAGACAGAAATCGTTCATCTCTTCTGCCTGGTTATCTACACGTCAAGCCAGTGAAGAGACGGAAGTAGGGATCTTCCCGAAGGAACGCGCCTCTAAACGCCATTCGCTTCTAGGAGGCGACACCATGAAATTGACCTATCGCGGCGTCAGCTACGACTATACTCCCAACCCCATGCCCAAGATGGGGGAGACCTTTGATACCGGAACCTATCGTGGGGCAGCGGTGGCCTTTCGTGCCGTGGCCGAGCCCCCTGCCCAACCTGCGTCTGACCTCACCTGGCGGGGTGTGCCTTACCACACGGGTACAACGACTCCCGTGGCAGCACCGGAAACTGTGGTGGTAGCACCCGCCGTGGTAGCACCCGTGGCCATGGCTGATGTCGGTGCCAGCGGTATTCCTGAACTGGCCCGGAACCTGTTTATTCGTCGTCACCAGCGTAGCCGCAAGCGCGAACAGGGCATGATGGTGCGTCTCGCCGCTGAAGTCGGTCTGCCGATGGATGAAGCCATCCAGTACGAAAGCCACATTCAAGGCAAGCGCCCCCACGATTTTGCCGCCTACGACCGTAGCAGCACCGCTATGAGCTAACGGTCTTTGGCCCTTAGCGCCCTTCCTCAACGCCCATGCTTTTACGAGCGTGGGCGTTTTTTGGGTGTCTGGTGGCTGAATCGATGGCCTAGAAATAGCCTAGGGCTATACCAAAACCAAGTTAGAAAACCCCGATTCCTAACCGCACAAACGTTAGGGGCAAAATCTCCTCGCCCGCTAGATGTCGGGGGTGGACGGGTCGGATTTGGTATAAGCCGCAGGCATCAGCCCATCGGCCCGGTTAGAATCACCTTGGCCAGAGCATTAATCACCGATTCGGGTGGTTCTTGCTTGAGATCGCGATACCACTGCTGGGTGGCAGAGGGTTCGTGGCCATAGATCACGCTGCTGCGCTTGCGGGCCTTCAGAATCAGATCGGCGGTGCGGTCTTTGCGGGCCTTTTCGTAGCGGTGGAGGGCATCGGGCACACTGATATTGGTGGTAAGGAGGTAGCGGGTGAGCACCTCAGCACCTTCAATGGCCTGACAGCCCCCCTGGCCGAGGGTTGGGGTGGTGGCGTGGGCCGAATCTCCCAGTAGGGCAATGCGCCCCCGCACCAGGCGCTCTAGGGGGTCGATGTCGCCAATTTCCAGGCGGTTGGTGGTGGTGGGGTCGATGGCGTCGATCAACCCTTGCACAGCGGTGGGCCAGCCTTTGAAAATGTCGGCTAGTTCGTCGCGGCGATGGGCCGGATCAACCTGGGTGCCCTCCACCATAGGCGCACCAAAGAAGAAATAGAAGCGGTCGCCACCCACGGGCATCATGGAGGCGCGTTTGCTCTCGCCCACGTAGATCACCCAACGATCCTTAGCGCAGAGGGACGGATCAGCAGGAATGAGGCCGTTCCAGTTCACATAGCGGGCATAACGACGGGATACCGACCGTCCCAGCACATGGGCGCGTACGGCGGAGTGAACGCCATCAGCCCCAATCACTAAATCTCCGGTGGCTCGGTGGCCGTTTTCAAAAATGGCGGTGGCAGATTGGTCGTCCTGCTCCACCGCCACACAGGGCATCCTCAGATGGACATGTTCGGGGCCAAATTCCTCTAAGAGCATGGCTTGGAGGTCGGCCCTGGCCACGGGGTAGGGCCGCTGTCCCACCTGCTCAAACAGGGGATGGAGATCCACATAGCTGAGTTGTTCATCGGTGTGGCTGCGGTATTCCATGGCGTTCATTTCGCCGCCAATGGCCGCCAGCTTTTCGCCCAAGCCTAAGCGGTTCAGAACCTTCACCCCATTTGACCACAGGGAAATCCCCGCTCCAGCAGGGCGCAGCTCCGTCACCCGATCATACACCTCGACCTGGTAACCCGCCTGTTTCATGGCAATGCCTGTGGTTAACCCGCCAATTCCGGCTCCCACAATGACCACTTTCAACTTGTACATCTAAGCCTCTCCTAACCGTGATATATCCGCACTGAAGACCGTGCTGGCGCTGTTTCGACGTACCAAGCCCATTGTATACAATTCAGTGTGTGCCCTAGCACTCGTGTGTGCGCTGGCCTCCAACCCCCGGTTCACCTGAAATGATTGGCCAATCGTTGGCTAATCATTGGCTCTGTGTTCTTCCATCCAATCGTTACCCACTAGGGTAGTCGGCATCCGCTAGGGTAGGAAAGCCACTCGAGAGTTTCTGCGATATTTCCTTGGGCTATGGCACCACAGGCCCAATCGGCAAATGGAGACAGGAAGCCGTTCCCTGTCCATGCCACAGGGCCAGGGTGATGAGGCGATGGTCGATTTGGGGCACAGGGTTGCCGTTGGCCCCGGTGCCACTGTTGACCGGATAAGCGGGGAAGGCAGCGGTGGCGAGGCTCAGGCGGAGGGCGTGGCCCTGGGGCAGGGTGAAATGGGTGGGTTGCAAGGGTAGCGTAACCGGATGGGGAGCCTTACTTCCCAGAGGCGCAGGGAGATCGGAAAGGTCAAATCGACCGTAGCCCTGGGTCAGGTTAAAGACTCGGCCATCGGGATAGACCTCGGACAATACAGCGCTGATATCCACACTGGGAGCATCGGCAGTGAGGTATAGGGTAAGGCTAGGGGTTCCGGCAACCTGAAGCGGTGCGGTGAGGGGCGGGGTGCTGTAGGTCAACACATCGCTGCGACCATCGATAGCGGCACGATCAAAGCTGCCGGAGGGCACACCGCTGTGGCCACCTAGAGAGGGGACGGGTCGCCAGGGGTCATGGACAATCACGTCGTAGCCCGGATCTAGGGGGGCGGCATCGGGCCACAGGTGGCCATCGTCGGGGCGCATTCCCGCCAGTCCGGTGCTGGTCAACAAGTAGGGGGTGGGGGCGGGCTGGGGCCAATGGGGCCAGTCTTGCCAGCGGTTTGTGCCCATATCAAACAGGCGCACGGAGGCTGTTTGACCAAAGCCCTCATCTCGACCTTTCAAAAACTGGTTAAACCAGCGCAATTGCAGCCGATCCACTGGATTTTCTGCCGCTGGCCCAAAGTCCCTCATCCCCACCCGACGGCTCCAGGGCAGGTGCCCCCAGGGGCCAATCCACAGGTGTTGGTGGGCGTTCTGTTGGGCGTTACCTTGGGCCTGCATGTGCTGATACAAACGCAGGGTGCCGCGCAGGTAGGGATCGAACCAGCCACCAATGTGTAGCATGGGCAAATCCACCCCGGTCAAATCGGGCTGAAGGGATTGCCAGTAGGCATCGGGGTGGGGATGGTTGCGCCAGTCGTGGAAGAAGGAATCTGGAGCGAGATCGTGCAGCAGGGCGGGGTCGGCGGGCACAGGCCCATCCAGGGGTAGGTGGTGTCCGGCTTGGTAGAGGGCTTGGTAGGCGGCGGCATCGCCAGACCGTCGGGCGGTTTCTGCGGCCAGTTGAAAAGCCCAGCCCAGCCCAGCCTGCAACAGCAACGCCCCATTTTCGTAGGCCCAGTCGGCATAAAGGTCGTAGCCCACCATGGCGGGGGCCAACACCTTCAGCGGTTCTGGGCGGTGGGTGGCCGCGTAGAGTTGGGTCATGCCCTGGTAGGAAAAGCCATACATGCCCACCTCACCACTGCTTTTTGGCAGATTGGCCACCCATTCCACCGTGGCAGCACCATCCTCAGCCTCGTGCTCAAATAGGCGAAAGTCGCCGCTGGAACTTCCCCGCCCCCGCACGTCCTGGATAACCACAATGTAGCCATGGCTGGCGTACCAAGTGGGATGGGCATAAACCACCGTGGAGGCAATGGATCGCCCGTAGGGTTGCCGCATTAGCAGAACAGGAAACGGCCCTGGCCCATCGGGGTAGTAGACATCGGCGTCTAGGGTGATGGGGGGAGGGGAGAGGGGAGAGGGGAGAGGGGAGAGTCGGGAGTCGGGAGTTGGGAGTGAGGAGGGGGCCAGTGGAGGTGCCCCTGGCAGGGTGAGGGAGAGGACTTGCTTTGGACAAACAGCGTATGGCCCCATGGTTAGCGATTGAAATGTTACAAGGGCTTCGGTCAAGGCCACCCGGATCTAAGGCAAGAATGAGGGATAGACTGTGAAAGATGCCTGAATGATGCGAGTAGCGCAGTAAACCTAAACTGTATCCCCCGCCGTTCTACCCTCGTCCTGCTTGGCCGCGTTCTTCTGCCGCCCCAGGGTGTAGCCCTAGAGAGCCTATGACCGATATTTTGATCATTGAACACGATGTTGACACCGAGCAGTTCTTGGTCAACGCCTTGGTGGCCCAGGGATACAAGGTCACGACAGCACGCAATGGCAAAGAGGGGCTGGCTCTGGCGGAGAAGCTACTCCCCGGCGTGATCATCTGCGACTGGAATATTCCAGGGGAAATCGACGGGCTGACCTTTTGCTACAGCCTCAAGCGTCATCCTACCCTTTATATTGCTTCGTTACTATTGCTTACCTCCCGCTACAGCAGCGCTGACCGAGTCACTGGGTTAGAAATGGGGGCCGACGATTTACTATCCAAGCCCGTAGACATTAACGAGCTCAATGCCCGTGTGCGGGCCGGACTGCGGCTCTACCAACTCACCCAAGACCTGCGCCAGCAAACCCAGAGAATGGAGGCCGAACTCGCTGAGGCCGAAAGCTACGTGCGCTCGTTGCTGCCCCCCGACCAAACCGGAAAAATTCCCGTTCAGGCGCGCTTTTGTCCCTCCCAACAGCTCGGTGGCGACTGCTACGACTACTACTGGCTCGATCCAGATTACCTAGTCATGTACCTGCTGGATGTCTCTGGCCATGGGTTGGGGTCGGCCCTGCTGTCTACCTCCGTGCTGAACGTGCTGCGGGCTCAATCCTTGCCAGATGTCAGCTTCTATCGTCCCGAAAAAGTACTCCGTGCCCTCAACGAAACCTTTCCCATGGGCGATCAAAACCAGAAGTACTTCACCATTTGGTACGGTGTGCTGAACTGCGTCAACCGCCAACTGCTCTATGCCAGCGCGGGGCATCCCCCGGCGGTGATGATCTCCGTGGGCGACGACGGCACTGTAAGCACCCTGCGCCTCCGCACCCCTGGAATGCCCATTGGCATGATGCCCGACGCCAAATATAAGTGGCAGCGCTGCCAAGTGCCCCCCAACAGCAGCCTGTACCTCTTTAGCGATGGCCTCTACGAGGTGCTGCAAAACAACGACCAATACCTGGGCCTTGATGCCTTTATTGACCTGCTCACCGTCGCTCGCCGCGAAAAAAGTGTGGACTACATTCTGCAATCGGTGATGCACCGCCAAGTCAACGCGACCGCCAGCGACGATATGTCGCTGATGATGATTCACATTGATTAATCGTTGCTGATAGGTGGCCCATAGATGGGCGATGGGGATAGTCGCCTCAATGGCGTGGCAATCTACTGAGGAGGCTTGGAATTCGCGGCCTCAAAGGCCCGTTGCAGCTTTTGCAGAGATTTGTACATTTCTGGTAGGCGGCGATAGATGGCGGACGCCTTGAGGAACACCTTGTGGGGCAGGGCGGGAATACCCGTCACAATTTCCCCTGGTTCAATGTCGTTGTGGATGCCCGCCTTGGCGGTGGCGATGGCCCCATCGCCGATGGTGGCTTGGTTGGCGATGCCCACCTGTCCGGCCAAAATCACTCGATTGCCGACCTTCACACCCCCGGCCATGCCCACCTGGGAGGCCATCACCACGGCCTCGCCCACCTGGCAACCGTGGGCAATTTGAATTAGGTTATCCAGCTTGGTGCCGCGCCCGATGCGGGTGACGCCCACGGCAGGACGGTCGATGCAGGTGTTGCCGCCGATGCGGACGCCGTCCTCAATCACCACGTAGCCGGATTGCTCCATTTTTTCCCAGCCCTCGGCGGTGGGCACAAAGCCAAAGCCCTCGGCCCCAATTACCGCACCGCTGTGTATGGTACAGTCGGCCCCGATTTGGCTGCGTTCTTGAATCGTGCAGTTGGCATGAAGGACGGTGCGATCCCCCACCCGCACCCCTGGGTAAATCACCACGTTGGGATGGATGCACACGTCGTTCCCCAGGTGAACGCCCGCCGAAATCACCACATTGGCCCCGATGGAAACGTTCTCGCCGTAGGTGGCGCTGGGGTCGATCACTGCGCTGGGGTGAATGCCGGGAGCGGGGCGATAGGGCTGATAGAACAGGGCAATGGCACGGGCAAAGGCCAGACGCGGATCGGCAGTGCTAATCCAGGCGATGCCCCGCTCGGTGGCCTGGGCTTGGAGGGCTTCGTTTTGGGGCAAAATCAGGGCGCTGGCCCCGGTAGTGGCCACAAACTGGGCAAATTTGTCCCCTTCGATGTAGCTCAGCGTTCCGGCAACGGCCTCATCCACAGCGGCGACCCCGGCAATGTCGGGATCGTGACTGGGGTTGGCTTCTAGGCTGGTGGCGGCGGCAATCCGAATGTTTTCGGCGATGGTGCTGAGCTTCATAGGAATTTGGGAAGGAACAACCTAATTTCGACAGGGAAACGAGCAAATCCCACGTCTTTTAATCGTGATGTGTAGCGCTGAAGATAGGTAAATAGCGTACCTTGAGGCGTGCATCTTCGACGAGGAGGGCGTAGGAGGCTAGTGGTTTGTCAGGGTTATTTTAGGGTTGCAGATATCCGCAAAGTCCTTCGACAAGCTCAGGACGACCGTAAACGACACGTTCGGGCTGAGCCTGTCGAAGCCCTAAGCTTAGTCTTGACACTGCACTAGGTTCGTTGGCTTTGGAACTGTACCCATACAAATCTTCCTTTTGGGAACTTAATGCGCTTGAAACCTTTGTAGCTATCAGCATCGTATAGGGTTGCCCTACCGTCGCCGTTAAGCTTCCAGATGAAATTCACAATCTGGGTGTAGCTGATTCGGCCATAGAGGTCTTCTGCTATCAATGCCTCAAGCAAGATTCTGTTGTTACCGTGATGCGATGCCGCCCAGTTTATCAGGTCATCCGGCGTTTCTATAGCTGGGCCGACCGGGGGCATCTGGGCCGCGCAGGTCAGCCATTGGCGGATAGTCTCAGAGGGCGATTGACCATGGCGATCAGATTCCTTGAGTAGGGCCGCATCATCGTCTGGGTGCAGTTGGGTAGATATTTGGTTGGAAATCTTCAGGGGACGAGTGACGAGCTTGCCCCCGACCGTGCGAATCTCAGTCCCGACCGGGATTGGTTGGATGATGTCTCGATACTCTGCGCCATCCAGGTGCCAGCTACGGGCAAGGCGGTAGGCGGCTTCTCCTGGCTTTTCGAGCGGCAGGCAGGCTTTCAGAAAGGCATCGTATTGTGGGTCACTCATGGCACACCACTGCTGGCGCGGCGAACGCTCGAATATACCCTTGAGCATGGGCAACTCCTTTGAAAATTACGCCACTAAAAAGGCGACGCATTCCACATGGGGGGTTTGGGGGAAGAAGTCGGCGGGTTGGGCCTGGGTAAGCGTATAGCCGCCTTCTTCACGGAGGATTTTGAGGTCGCGGGCGAGGGTGGCGGGGTCGCAGCTCATGTAGACGATGCGGGGGGGCTTGAGGGCTATCAGGGCATCGAGGACAGCTCGGTCACAGCCCTTGCGGGGAGGATCGAGCACCACAATGTCCAGCGGGTCGGCCAGATTTTCGGCGGCGGTGATCAGGGTTTCGCCCACGTCGCCAGCCCGAAATTCCACATTGTCGATGCCGTTGAGGCCCGCATTGGCCAGGGCTTGTTCGACGGCCTCGGTCTGCACCTCTAGGCCCACGCAGCGTTTGGCCACCTTGGCGAGGGGCAGCGTTAGAGTGCCCACACCGCAGTAGGCATCAATAATGGTTTCGGTTCCGGCCAGCTTCAGTTCGTTCAAGATGACCTGAAGGATGCCCTCCGCCTGTTCGGTGTTGACCTGGAAAAAGGTAGTGGCGTGGATGCGGAAACGCAGGTCGGCAAAGACTTCTTCGATGTAGGGCACGCCGTCGATGACCAGGGTTTCGGCCCCAAAGATGGCGTTGGTTTTGTCGGGGTTGAGGTTAACGCACACCCCCACCAGGTCGGGGTAGCGCTCCATCCATTCCTGGGCCTGGAGTTCGATGTCCTTCAAATTGGGAGCCGTAGAAACCAGGGTGAGCAACATCTGCCCCGTGCGCCGCCCCACCCGCAGACCCAAATGGCGCAGTCGGCCCTGGTGGCGGTCTTCGTTGTAGATCGACCAGCCCCGTTCTTTGATGTCCTTCTTGATCTCCGCCAGTAGGGGGTTCAGCCGTTCATCCTGCACCGGGCACTGGTTGAGGTTCACCAGCTTGTGGCTGCCTTTGCGGAAATAGCCCGCCTTCACGTTACCCTCCGGCGAACGGGCCAGGGGATAGGTGGCTTTGTTGCGGTAGCCCAGGGGCGCTTCGGTGCCCAGAATCGGCAGCACATTGGGAGCATCAAACTTGCCAATGCGAACCAGGGCATCAGTTACCTGCTGCTGTTTGGCGGCAAGCTGGGCCTCGTAGCTGACGGTTTGCCACTGGCAGCCGCCGCACTTATCCGCCACAATGCAGGCCGCCCGCACCCGATCCGGCGAGGGACTAATCAACTGCTTCACCTGCCCCCGTGCAAAGGTGGGCTTGGCCTGTACCAGCCGCACCCGCACCTCATCCCCTGGCACCGTGTCGGGCACAAACACCACCCGCTCTTGCCAGCGCCCCAGCCCATCGCCGCTGCTGGTGAGATCGGTAATGGTTAAATCCAACGTATCGCCCTGTCGCCACCCGTCCATGCCGTTGTCCTATTCGTCTATTGGCCTATCACCAAACGTGCCTATCGACTGTAGCAACCTGGGGGCCACATAGGGGCATAAATGTCGATTTGTGGAGGACGGATCGGCCCATAGGTTCCGTCGGAGGAGTCTCCCCCCCTGCCGTTGGGGTGGTTAGAGGTTGGCTGTAGGCGGTGTAACGGTTGATTTTAGGTAGATTGCTGTAGATTAAGGACACATCTGAGCGCTTGCGGCGATGATCACCTGCTTTCAACAATTGGCTCAGGCGTTGACCTATGGCCCTGCCGTCCTGGCAACCGTCGTCAGCGTGCGCGGGTCTGTGCCTCGCGAGGTGGGGGCGCGGCTGGTGGTGGATGCCCAGGGCCAAGCCTTTAACACCATCGGCGGCGGTGCGGGGGAGGCCAAGGTGCTGGCCCAGGCCCAGGTCGTGCTGCAAACGGGCGAGCCCCAGCGGGTAGACATTGACCTGACGGGCGCACCGAATCGCACGACCCAGGGGGTTTGTGGCGGGTTCATGCAGGTGTGGCTAGAGCGCTGGCAGGGAGAGGAGGCCCTAGCGCTGGCGACAACCCTTGTGCAGCGGCTTCAGGCAGGGCAAGCCGTCACCTTGGTGACGCCCCTAGATGGCAACGCAGCACCCTACCTCAGCGAAACGCCCGTCAACCTTGACCCTGCCGCTGCCTTTGTAGATACCCTGCAACCGCCGCCCCTGCTGCTGATTGTGGGGGCAGGCCATGTGGGGGTGCAACTGGCCAAGGTGGCCTACCTTGCCGGGTTTGCCATTGCCGTGCAAGACGACCGCCCCGACTGGGCCAACGAGCGGCTCTATCCCCAGGCCCTCTATCGGCTGGCGCAACCGATTGAGCCTGCCCTGGCCACCCTAGCCAAGCACCAAAACCTGTACGCCGCCTTGGTTACACGCGGTTATACCTACGACCTAGAAGCCCTCACTCAGCTTGTGCGCCGCCCCATCCCCTGCACCTACATCGGCATGATCGGCAGCGAAAAGCGCGTCCGCCAGGTCTACCAAACCCTCGAACAATCGGGCCTGCCCCGTGCTAGTTTTGCAAATATCTATGGCCCCATTGGCCTCGACATCGAAGCCCTCACCCCAGAAGAAATTGCCGTCAGCATCACGGCTGAGTTGATTATGGTGCGCCGAGGCGGCACCGGACGGCCCCTGTCTGAACGCATACGACAACAGATAACCTCCGCATCCCCTAGCCACATACCATAGGAAGCATGGATGCAGACCCCAGAAGAACCACCCAGAAGGACTATATCGCTTCACCTTCGATTGCTGCCCTCTAGAGGTGCAACCAGGGTGGCTAAAGTTAAGGTAATGAAGGCCGAAAAACGTTGAGCAACCTCCTTCCTCGTTCTGGTTACACGCTGCCCGTTTTTGCCTGTGCTGGGGCGGTGGCGGCGCTGCGGCGGTTGATTGCCCCCACGGATTCCCCCTCGGCGGTGACGCTAGATTTGGTGCAGCCCGCCCAGGAAGCCGAGATTCCCATTGCCCAGTTGGCCCCCCTGCCCGATGGGTCGGTGTTGGCCATCACCCACAGCGATCCGGGGGATAACCTCGACCTGACCCGCCATACGCCCCTGTGGTCGGTGGTGGCCTGGGGAGAGGCTGACCAGACCGACGTGATTCACCTCGAAGGCGGCGAGGGCATCGGTCGCCAGGTGAACCAGGGCGATGCTCCGGCCATCTATCGCTACGCCAAAACAGTGATCACCCATAATCTGACGCCGTTGATCCCCGACGGGAAAACCCTGCGGGTGACGATTATTTTGCCGGAGGGTCGGGCCTTGGCGGAGCGCACCTCCAATGCGGCCTTTGGGGTGGTGGAGGGGCTGTCATTGCTGGGCACCTCTGGGATTTCAGAACCGTTGAGTGCGCCGGGACAGTTGGAACAGTCGCGGGAATGGTTACGAGACAAAGCCGATCAGCATCGCCACCTGGTGTTTTGTGTGGGGGAAAACGGGCTGGATTTGGCTGTCAAGCTGGGGATGAATCCTGATTGTCGGGTGAAAACCGCCAACTGGCTGGGGCCGCTGCTGGTGGAGGCGGGGCAGTTGGCCGTGGAAGGTGTGCTGCTGCTGGGCTACCACGGCAAGTTAATTAAGCTAGCGGGGGGCATTTTTCACACCCATCACCATGTGGCCGATGGGCGACAGGAAATTTTAGCGGCCCACTGCGCGGCGGCGGGGGTGCCGTTGGCCATCACCCAGGCGATTTTTCATGCAGAAACCGTGGAAGCGGGGCTGACCCTCCTGCGGGATCACGATCAGGCCTTGGCCGCTCAGGTGTATCAGGGTTTGGCAGAACGGATTGACGCACGGGCATCGGCCTACGTCAACGCCCACACGGGGCAAGGGCTGAGGGTGGGGGCCATGCTGTTCAACCGTCAGCGCCAGATTGTTGCCACCAGCACCATTGGGCAGGCGTTATTTCAGCAAGTTTTGTTAGACTGAGAGGATTATTTTTTACCAATCTCCCTTTACATCCTTCGCTTGCTGCGGATTACATTCCTCAGCTTGCGCCTTGAAATCCTTGGCTTGATTGCTTCGCTGTTAGGACGTTGGCACCTGAAAATCCCCCTCACTTTGCCCCTGCGCCCTTGAGCTTTGGCCCTTTCGTCACCCCCGTCGTCAACCTACAGGATTAACACCCCGTGACCCTTCAAACCGACTCTACCACCCGCCTCGACGATGCCTCTCTGCCAGAGGTGAACCGCCAAATGCTGGTGATTTTGGACTTTGGCTCCCAATATTCTGAGCTAATTGCCCGCCGCATCCGCGAAACCGAGGTGTATTCTGAGGTGCTCTCCTACCGCACCACCGCCGAACAACTCAAGCAGCTCAACCCCAAGGGCATCATCCTGTCCGGTGGCCCCAGTTCGGTGTATGACACCGGAGCGCCCCACTGCGACCCTGCCATTTGGGAACTGGGCATCCCTGTGTTGGGCGTGTGCTATGGGATGCAGCTCATGGTGCAGCAATTGGGTGGACAGGTGGAACGGGCGGAGCGAGGCGAGTACGGCAAGGCGGGCCTGTTCATCGACGACCCCACCGACCTGCTCACCAACGTGGAAGACAACACCACCATGTGGATGAGCCACGGCGACTCGGTCACCCAGCTACCGAACGGCTTTGAAGTCCTCGCCCACACCGACAACACCTCCTGCGCCGCCATTGCCGACCACCAGCGCAAGCTCTACGGTGTGCAGTTCCACCCGGAGGTGGTGCATTCCCTCGGCGGCATTGCCCTGATTCGCAACTTTGTCTATCACATTTGCGGTTGCCACCCCACCTGGACAACGGAAGCCTTTGTGGAAGAGGCGATTCGGGAAGTCCGGGCGCGAGTGGGCGATAAGCGGGTGCTGCTGGCCCTCTCCGGCGGGGTGGATTCCTCCACCCTAGCCTTTTTGCTCCACGAGGCCATTGGGGATCAACTCACCTGTATGTTCATCGACCAGGGCTTTATGCGCAAGGGCGAACCGGAGCGCCTGGTGAAGCTGTTCCAGGAGCAGTTCCACATTCCCGTGGAACACATCAAGGCACGGGAACGGTTCCTCAATATTGTGCAGGGTGTCACCGATCCCGAAGAAAAACGCAAGCGCATCGGCCACGAATTCATCCGCGTGTTTGAGGAAGAATCTAACCGCCTCGGCCCCTTCGACTACCTAGCCCAGGGCACGCTCTATCCCGACGTGATCGAATCCGCCGATACCAATGTAGACCCCAAAACCGGGGAGCGGGTGGC
Source organism: Phormidium sp. FACHB-1136 (assembly GCF_014697375.1). Classification (GTDB taxonomy): domain Bacteria; phylum Cyanobacteriota; class Cyanobacteriia; order Phormidesmidales; family Phormidesmidaceae; genus Nodosilinea. The sequence goes on along the minus strand of NZ_JACJRS010000001.1, from coordinate 37,408 downwards.
GGTGAAGATCAAGAGCCACCACAACGTCGGTGGTCTGCCGAAGGATCTTCAGTTCAAGCTGGTGGAACCCCTGCGGAAACTGTTCAAAGATGAAGTCCGCAAAGTCGGTCGCAACATTGGCCTACCGGAAGAAATTGTCCGCCGACACCCCTTCCCTGGCCCCGGTTTGGCCATTCGCATCATCGGCGAAATCACCGAAGAGCGGCTGGAAATCCTCCGCAACGCCGACTTTGTGGTGCGGGATGAGATCAGCAAACAGGGGATGTACCACGACTTCTGGCAGGCCTTTGCGGTGTTGCTGCCCGTCCGCAGCGTCGGGGTAATGGGCGACCAACGCACCTACGCCTACCCAATTGTGCTGCGCCTGGTCAGCAGCGAAGACGGCATGACCGCCGACTGGTCGCGGGTGCCCTACGACCTGCTAGAAACCATCTCCAACCGCATCGTCAACGAAGTGGAAGGCGTTAACCGGGTGGTGTACGACATCACCTCCAAGCCGCCTGGAACCATCGAGTGGGAATAGGGCTGACACCCGTTGAGCAGGCAAGGGGCTTAAGCCCCTTGTTTTGATCTGGGCAGGTAATTGGAGGCGGAAGCGGGCTAAGAATATGTATAAATGTAACAACCAAATTCGCTGAAACCCTCGCCCTATGGAAGGGCATCGCAGAATGATAAGCTAGCCTTTGCGCTTAAAATCGCCTTTGCAAATCCCCCTTGTAAACCGTTCTTGTAAATTGGTGACGCTTCAATGACCGCAGCGAATCAGGTACCTTTATTGCTCCGCGCCGCCCGCCACGAAGTGCTGGATCGTCCCCCCGTGTGGATGATGCGTCAGGCAGGGCGCTATATGAAGGTATACCGTGACCTGCGCGATAAGTATCCCTCCTTCCGGGAGCGCTCGGAGAACGCCGATCTGGCTATTGAAATTTCCCTTCAGCCTTGGCGCGCCTTCCGTCCCGATGGCGTGATCATGTTCTCGGATATTTTGACGCCGCTGCCGGGGATGGGCATTCCCTTCGACATCATCGAGAGCAAAGGCCCGATCATCGACCCGCCCATCCGCACCCAGGCCCAAATCGATGCGGTGCATGAGCTAGACCCCGAAACCGCCCTGCCCTACATTCGCACCATTCTGCAAACCCTGCGCCAGGAAGTGGGCAACGCCGCCGCTGTGCTGGGCTTTGTGGGATCGCCTTGGACGCTGGCCGCCTACGCGGTGGAAGGCAAGACCTCCAAGAGCTACACCAACATCAAGGGCATGGCCTTCAGCGAACCCGCCATGCTGCACACCCTGCTGGGCAAACTGGCTGACAACATCGCCACCTACGTGCGCTACCAGATCGACTGTGGTGCCCAGGTGGTGCAGCTTTTTGATTCCTGGGCCGGACAGCTCAGCCCCATGGACTACCGCACCTTCGCCCTGCCCTACCAGCAGCGGGTGGTGCAGCAGGTGAAGCAAACCCACCCCGACACCCCTCTGATTCTCTACATCAGCGGCAGCGCTGGCATTTTTGACCTGATGGGCGAGTCCGGCGTGGACATCGTCAGCGTGGATTGGACGGTGGACATGGCCGAAGCCCGTCGCCGCCTTGGCCCCAAGATCGCGGTGCAGGGTAATGTTGACCCAGCGATTCTGTTTGGCTCCAAGGAACTCATCCGCGAGCGCATCCTCGACACCATCAAGAAAGCCGGAAATCGCGGCCATATCCTCAACCTGGGCCACGGCATTCTCCCCGGTACCCCCGAAGAAAACGCCGCCTACTTCTTTGAAACCGCCAAAAACGTAGACAAACTCCTGGCAACGGTCTAGACGGTAGGGGCGAGGTCTCCTCGCCCACGCAACTCAGAGGCAAGCCCATCGGATGAACCCTGATTCTGATGGGATGGAATAGGGTTCTGGCTTGCCACCGCCCTAGCAGTCTGATGAAAGTTGGGCCATCAGCAGCAGCCATTCGTCAATTTTGGCCCGCAGCACCCTGGCGTGTTGGTTGGAATGGTTGATCACCACGCTCACCACCAGCGGGTCGTAGTTGGGGGGCTGCACATAGCCCGCCAGGGCCACGTTACCCGTGAGCGCCCCCGATTTCCCCTGTACCCGTCCAGCCAGGGGCGTCCCGACAAGGCGATGGCGTAGGGTGCCGCTTTCTCCTGCCACGGCCAAGGAGTTCCGAAACACGGCGGCCTGGGGATGGATGGCCATGGCTTGCAGGGTATCCGCCACGGCATTAGGGCTGACCAAATTGTGGCGCGACAGGCCCGATCCATCGGCAAGGCGGAGGGGTTCGGCATTCACGCCCAGGTCGGTGAGTGCCGTCTTCACCGCCTCGGCCCCCACCCGACTGGCATCCGCCGGAGGCACCGTTGCCCCCGCCACGCCCAGGGTTTTCAACAGCACTTCGGCATAGAGATTGTCGCTGTCGCGGTTGGTAGGTACCAGCAGTTCCGCCAAGGTTGGCGATTCCACTGCGGCGAGTTCTGGCCCCAGGCTAGGCGATGGGATCTGGGCCACATCTACCTGGGCAGTGGGGATATTCTGGCTAACAAGGGCCGATTGCAAAGCAGCGGCAAACTGGTCGGCGGGGTTGAGCACCCCCAGGGTATAGGTGCCAGGGGCGGCATCGGCGGGCATTTGGCCCGTGAGATACAGATTAAGGGAATGGCCATTGCGCTGTAGAGAAACCGGAGTGACCTGGGCTCCCGACGCCACCGTGCGGCTGTGGTTGACCAAAGGCCAAGGAACAGGCAACGCCTCCAGCCCAGTTAGCATGAGGGGTTGCCCCACTTGGCCCGGAGTCACCTGCACCGGAACGGCATTTTTGTTGAAAATCAGCCCATTCACGGGCACCGCAAAGTAGAACTGGGCATCCTCCCATTCCCAGGTGGGGTTGGTGGCCCAGCCGGGAAAGTAGCTGTCGTCCAGCACCAAACGGTTGATTTGGGTCACCCCCGCCCGCCGCAGTTGGGACGCGAGGGCCGTCATTTGGTTGGCCCCAAAGGTGGGATCGCCACGCCCCACCACCCGCACCGTTGCTAAGCCCCCAGGGTTGACCGATCCATAGACCGATGTCCGCAGCCGATAGCTTGGCCCCAACCGATGCAACGCCGCCGCCGAGGTCAGCACCTTGACATTAGAGGCAGGGGTAAATAAGGCGTTGGGCTGCTTGGCATATAGGGTGCGCCGCTGCGGGGAACTGGCCCCTTGGGTTTGCACTACCATCCCCACCTGGGCGGAATCCAGGGGCGCTTGGCTAAGCTCCGCATCCAGCCGTTCCGCCAACTGGGCCGGACACAGCGCCGCCTGCACCGGAAGCCCACCACCCAACAGCCCCAGAGCCACCACCAATCCCCAGCCGCAAGGTCGCCAGAATGACCGTAGCGCCGTTCGCGTTGCGGTTTGGCCTGGATGGATCATCGTCAATATTTCCCTGGAGTATCATCAATCGCTGAAGTAGATGGTGGGCAATGCCACCCTGCGGCCTTAATTTTAAGATGATTCTGGCGATGCCTACATTGGCAACCGGGCTGCATCGCAGGATCTTTGGCGGATCATGACTACAAAGAATGGGGCACTCGTTGCCGTAGTCAACAACCCAATGGCCTGGAAAATTGTCCAGCCAGATCAATTGATCCCCCCTAGTCCCCTTGAAAAGGGGGGAACCGGAGTCAAAGTCCCCCTTTTCAAAGGGGGACTTAGGGGGATCTCCCAGCCTTTGACCAGTGGCAACGAGATCTGTGTATGTAGTAGCCCTTATAAGGAGAAAAAGGGGCACGGCGTCAAAGTCCCCCTTTTTAGGGGGGATTTAGGGGGATCGTCCAGGATTTTGCGACTAGCAGCAAGATCTGTGTACGTAGTAGCCCACTGAACTTGACCCGCACTGAAGCTAGGGGTATACCCAATCCGAGTTAGATAACCCCGGTTTCTAACCGCGAAAACTATAGCGGGCGAGAAAGCCTCGCCCGCTGGGTACCGGGGGTAAACAGGTCGGATTTAGTATTAGTTGTTGACCGTGAAGTCCGCCTGTACGGTGATATCTAGGGCGCTGGGGCGGATGACGACGACCGCATTGCTGGCTGTAGCGGTGCCTGAATCCCCGGTGAGGATGCTGCCGACAATGCTACCAATGGTGCGGTTTCCGGTGATGGAGGTGAGGATGGACTCGGCGGCAGCGGTGATGACGGCCCCCTGGAGGTCGGTGTTGCTGACGTTTTGGGTGGCGGCCACGGCGCTCGATTCGGCACTGATGGCGTAGGTACGGTTGCTCACCGTGAGGCTATCGGCCACGAACTTCGCGGCGGTAATCTGGGCCCCCACAATGTTGACGGGTACAATACGGCCCTGCACGGTGCTACCCACAGGTACGAGAATCTGGCCCTGGGCATTGAGAACAGGCTGGGTGGTTTGGAAACTGGTGGCCACGGTTTGGCCGGGGGCGACGACGATATCAATATCACCGTTGCCGGGGTAGCGCACCGCCAGTTGGGTACCGCGAGGCACCGTTCCAGAGACCACGGTGGGTGTGGTGGGAGTGCCCGTAGCGCTAAAGCCCACAATGTAGTTGGTGGCACTCATCCCAGCTTGGAGGTTGGGCATTCGGCCCTGGGCCACCATGGCTTGATAGACAAAGGCGGCGACATCGGCACGGGTGGCATTGCCCTGGGGGCGGAGGGTATCCACGTTGGGATAGTTCACCACCATTTTGCGCTCGGTGGCAGCGGCCACGGGGCTACGGCCATAGTCGGGAATTTGGCTGGCATCGCGAAAGACCCCCAACACCTCGTTCACCGAACCGCTGGGGCTGAAGGTGAGACCATTCGCGAGGGCCACCAACGCTTGCACACGGGGAATTTGTTGCTCCGGCTGGAACACATTGCCGGGATAGCCCGACATGAAGCCTTGACCGTAGGCGTTGGCAATGGCGCTGTAGCCCCAATAGTTGGTAGGCACATCGCTAAAGCCAGGGGCCGAGCGGGTCAGGGGCTGGTTAAAGGCATTGCGCACAATGGCGGCAAACTGGGATCGGGTCACGGGTTGATCGGGCTTGAAGGTGCCATCCGGGAACCCAGCAATGATGCCCTGGGCCGCTAGGCTTTCAATGAACGGTCTAGCCCAATAGCTGGCACTGACATCGCTAAACTCTGCCGTTTGGGCCGAGGCGGGTAGGGCTAACCCAGCCAGGGTCACCCCAGCCAGGGTTGCCCCAGCTAGGGTGCTCAAGGCCAGCGGGTTGAAACGATGGGGAAGCGTAGAGATGAGAGGGGTTGTCATGGCCAGTCGTTGCTCCGTATTAACAAGGTTCCAGGTTCAGGGTCAAATAGTCAAATAAGGGTGACGCCTAGCCCTAAGAAGCCGCCCCAGGGTCGCTTGTTCCCGTTGCAGTCCAGTTTGGCCTCATCATGACAGGCGATGATTCCGTTGTCCTGCCAAATTGTGCTCAAACTGGCGACCTAGGGGAATTTATGACAAAATGACACCACATTCCCTGTCCCTCGCTATCCTGGTATCCAGTTTAGGGTCGCGACTCGGTGCAGAGGCTTGGGCGACCCGTTAGATCCTAGGTCAGTCATCATGGTGCGAGATCCTGGAAAGCATCCCCCCCCCCGCCCAGAGGCGCTTTTCTCCGCCACCCAAGCGCCCGTTCCCAGTTCGCGTTTATTTTGGCTGCGTTTGTTGTCCCATCGCCCCTTGGTGCTGCTGGGCAGTCTGTGGTTGGTGACGGTTTGCTTGGCGGCGGTGGCGTCCCATCGGCTCCTGTTTACCGATCCCGGCAAGGGAACCAAAGCGCCTGCCTCCCGATCCTCCGCCTTATCCTCTGAGGACTCCAACGAATCTTCGTCCCCCCTAGGGGCCAGCGACAGGTCCGAACCCAGGGGCAACGAATCTGCCGTCCGTTCCCACCCTCGAACCCAGGTTACGCTCTGGGGGCTGAGCAGTTTGGTGGGGCTCTGCGCCCTCGGCAGTGTGGTGATTAGCCAGCGAGCGAAGGCGGCTACCCGACGACCACCCCAACGACGGGTGCGGCGGGTCAAGGCCAAGGCCAAAGCGGCCACGGGGCCAAAGCGTTTGCAGCCCTATTCTCCCCAGCGCGATGCCGTGATTGTGAAGGGAGCCCAGGCGGTGAAGGATACCCTACCCCCCACGATGGTTGAGGCGGAGGCAGACTCCGCCACCCCGACCAGGGCAGCGGTACGCGACAAGGATCGCCCCCCGATTGCGCCCAACCCCACCGGGGCCAAGGTCGATGCAGAAGCCGCCGCCACGACCAACACCAACATAGGGGTCAACGCCATAGAAACTCAGGCCGATCACCTCGTTCCCCAACCGGAAGTCTTGCCCCCAGACGAAGCCCACCCCCTCGACTGGGAGGAGGACAGCCTTGCCCACACCCTCGATCTCCGACAGCGACGATCCCTGTCTTCGCTGATGTGAGTTAGGGCCGTGCCGCCGCTGAAGGTGAGATGCTATTGAGTAATGCTCACCAGAGGAGAGATGCGCCATGCTTCCAGTTGGGCTGCCTGCCCATGCCTTTGTCCACCCCCACGGCCACAACCGGGAAGTCATGGAGGCGCTGGTTCACAGCGTGGCCCAGGGCATCGTCGATTACCTCACGGCGGCAGGCGATCACGTTCCCCTGCCGTCGGGGTCTGGCTTGGTCTACCGCGCTATCCCTGATCAGCCGGGGGACTTGGCGACCCTGATGGATGGTCTCAAAGCGATGATGGCGGGGGCGATGAACCCAGCCCATCCCGGCTATTTGGGCCATATGGATCCCCTGCCGACCACGGTGTCCATTCTGGGAGACTGGGTAGCGGCGGCATTGAACAACAATATGCTGAGCGTGGAAATGTCGCCCCTGTTGTCGCGGCTGGAGCCGTTGCTGATGGCGGAGATCGCCCAGTTCTTTGGCCTGGGAGATCGGGCTGGGGGGCTACTGGTGAATGGGGGCACCCTCGCCAATCTGCAAGCGCTCACCGTAGCCCGCAACGTGAAACTAGGCTGTTTGCAGGGAGGGCTGGCGGGACAGGCCACTCCGGTGATCTTCGCCTCCGAGATGGCCCATACCTCGATTCAAAAGGCGGCCATGGTACTGGGGTTGGGCCTAGAGGGCGTGGTTTTAGTGCCCAGCACCCAAGGACGCATGGAGATGAAAGCGCTAGAATCCGCTATCCATAACGCCTTGGCCGAGGGAAAACACCCCTTTGCGGTGGTCGCTACAGCGGGCACGACCGTCACGGGCAACATTGACCCCTTACCCGACCTTCAGCGCCTCGCCCAAGCCCATGATCTGTGGTTCCATGTGGATGCCGCCTACGGAGGAGCCTTGGCCTTTGCTCCGGCCCATCGCCATCGGTTAGCGGGCATTGAGGGGGCCGATTCGGTCACTTTTAACCCCCAAAAGTGGCTGTATGTGACCAAAACCTGCGCCTCGGTGATGTTCCGCGACCTCGGGCTGCTCCATCGCCACTTTCGCATTCCGGCCCCCTACATGAACAGCGAAGCGGATTGGGTGAACCTGGGGGAAATCTCCATACAGGGCACCCGCCATCCCGATGTGCTGAAGTTGTGGTTGTCGTTGCAACACCTGGGCAAGGCGGGCTGTGCGGCCCTGGTGGATCACGGCTATCACCTAGCAGCGGTCATGGTGGATCAGATTCGCCAGCGCCCCTACCTCACCCTAGCCACGCAGCCAGACCTGAACCTCGTCTGCTTTCGGGGCTGTCCCCCCCAGCGTCCCGCCGACACCTGGGACGGCTGGAATGCTGGCCTTCAGCGGTTTCTGTTAGCAGAGGCCGAGGTTTTTCTCTCCCTGCCGCTGTGGCAAGGACAGCGCTGGCTGAAGGCGGTGTTGCTCAACCCCTTCACCACCGCCGATCATCTGGTTGCCCTATTTGACCAAATCGACCGCTATGCCGAGGCCCATGCCTAAGGGCACAAAAAACCTGCTAGGGCTGGGCCAAGCAGGCAAAGGCACAATGGCTGGGTGAAGCGTAGGTTACTCTTCGGTTTCCATGGCGCTTTCCATCTTGGCGGAAATTTTTTCCTTAATCTCCTCCATGGTGGGCATGAATTCCTTTTTCTTGGCTAAGCCAAGCTTAATTTTTTCGCCAATTTCTTCGGCGGTGGGGGCCATCTCTGAACCGGGGGCATCGGGGGCAAATTTCTCCTTGGCTTTCATCCCCGCTTCAATTTTCTCGACAATTTCCTCCGGGGTAGGCATGAAGAGTTCTTTCTTCTTCATGAAGACTTCTTTCTTTTGCTCTGGGGTGAGGGCTGCGAACAACTCTTGGGTGGGCACGGACTTCATCGCCAACGAGAGTTCGGATTTTTGTTCCTTGGTCAGGGCCATGGATTTAAAGGCTTTGCGCAGGCTATAACCGCCTTCAATGGCCTGCTCAAACTTTTCCCGCTGGTCAGGGAAAAGAATGGCCTCAATTTGGGGAATGTATTGGGATTCCAACTGCTCCATCAGTTCCTGCTGGTCGGTGGTAAGATCCATCCCTTGCAGCCACGGCAGTGCCGCTGATTTGGCCTGGGCGGGGCTGATAGCCACCATCACCGCTAGGAGAGTAGAAACCACAACCGCTAATAATGTCCGCAACATACTGAAGTTCTCTCCGTATCAAAAAACACTGAATTGCCTAGGCACTGATTTATCCTTCCGAAGCGTTATCTCTGGCCGCTTTGGCATGTTCGGTAAAGGCAACCACCGCCATAAACGATATGACAATTGTAGGCAAAACTAAGCTCCACCATGTTTCTGAAATCAAAACAAAATAGGTGGCAGCAAGGCCACCTAGGGCAAAGCCAATGATAATCGGAATTACGCGCCCCATGCGTTCTTTCGCTTCTTCGGCGGCAAGGGCGGCCTTTTCGTCCGTATCTGGGGCCATTTTAGAAAGGGCGACCTGCACCAAATCAATGGTGAGTTGAGTGGTATTTCCGGTCATCACCGTAGTGGGGATGTAGCTTTTAAACACGCCCTTGGCTTCCTTCATAATGGCGTTTTGGATGGCCATAGCCACCACCCCGGCAATGCCAATGGGCAAGATGTATTCTTCCTGCACATTAAAAATGAGGTAGGGGGACAAACTCACTCCCACCCATAGAAAGACAGTTAGCGCTAGGGCTTCGGCGGTGAGCAAAACCGCAAAGACGGGCCACTGTTTATGGCGGGCATAGCGGGCTAGGAGGGAGGTCGCCGCCACCGCCACCATAAAGGCGGGAAACATCAGCAAGTGGGTGATGGTGGACTCTTCATCGGCCTGGACAAATTCATATCCGGCGAGGGCAATGTTGCCCGTGACATGGGCCGTGAAAATACCAAACAAAATAATGAAGGCGGAGGTATCCACAAACCCAGCCACCCAGCTCAGCATAAAGCCAGCGGGGCCATCGCTGAGGAGATATTGACCCAAACTAAAATCAGATTTTGAGGGAGAGGTAGCAACCATAGACTTGGAGAAGGCAAAGGCAGGACAACTCACTGAGGCCATGCTCACGATTTCTGGAATCGACTCCAGGGGTGAGGCATTTACTCGATCAAATTCAAGAATTGAACCAGATCTATCGTGGGGCTAGGGGTATCATCCGAGGTTGCCTAGGACAACGTGGTAGCACAGATGACCAATTGTCTTGAAATACTGACTTAATACTTGTTCGCCTCGTACTTGTTGACCTTCGGAGCCACCACCTTCACCAGTTGATAGAGGTGATCATCTTGGCTGAGCCAGTCGGTTGGATCGGTCTCGGTGGCCTCGGATTCGATCTGGGGCGACGTTTCCGAGGCGAGGTCTTCCCCAGGGGCAATGTCTAGATCTGGCGCTGGGGTGGGGGGCGGTAGGGTCATCGGAATTGCCGGAACTTGGCTGATATCGCTAAATTCCTCACCGTAGCCCCAGTTGGCAACTAAGGCCAGATAGGGAGCCTCGGTACTGCTAAACAGCAGGGCGGTGCGGGGGGCAGGGTAGAGGCTGGGCAAGGCATCCAGGCTGTTTTGGGCCACGGCAGATAGGATCGCCTGCTGATCAGCGGTTTTTGCCCCTAACCCCGTGATTTGCACCAGGGCATTTTCCACCACCGTAATCGGCATCAAGCTAGGGGGAGCCACCACTCGATCCACCGTCAGCGTGGCGGTGAGGAGGGGATCGGGCGGTTCCAAAAGACTGGCGCTGCCCCCCGGTCGTTCCTTGACAAATTTTTCGTAGTACTTGGTGTAATCCTCCTCCTCGGCGGTGGTGAGGGAGGCCTGGAAAGCCTCGTAACTAGCGGTATCTTGCCACAGGGTGAGGGAGGCAATGCGGGTGCCATCGGTGCTGTTGAAGAGCGCCAAGGACTCAAACCCAGCGATGGGCTTATAGAAAGAACGGCTGCTTTTGAGCAAGACTTTAGCCACGTCGGCCTGATTTCCGGGGGTGGTTTCGTAGAGGGACAGCACCGCCGTTAGGGCCGGAGGATCGTTAAACACGAGGGGCGTGGCCACCTTGTCGGCCCAACTGGGATCGACCCAGCCCCACCCTAGGGCGACCATGGCCATCAGCAAGCTAAACACAACGCGGAGCATGGGGCGAACACCAGAACGACAGAATATCGGGACAGCAACAGTTCAGCGCTCGCCCCACCAATCAGCAATTCGGTAGGGCTGACGGATTCAGCCAAACATCCTAGCCCCAGCGGGAGGGGACCAGTGTTCGCTGCAATACCATTTCGGGAAAACCACCATGGCCCTGTTCCCTGGAGATAGGGCCATGGTGGATCCCGCCTGTACTCGCAGCTACAGAATCTTGCCAGGGGGTTCGCTATAAGTCTGTATACAGTGTACCGAGGCATGGGGCTAAGGTCATTTCCCTGGAGATCGCCTCGCCCATGGGCGCAGTTTCCTTCATGGGAAAGATCATCAATCTCTGTCTCAAGACGGATGTGTCGCCAGGAGAAATGGCCAGATAGCCCTCAAGAACCGATTTTTTGTAATGCCCAACACAAAAAAACTCTTCAACGCTTGCCATTCTTGGGTGCGTTAGGGGGCGGATGGGGCTCCTAGCCGTTTTAGTAAATCACTTCAGTACCATGATGACTTCGGAGGATGCATGACACAGGACGATTACGAGGGTTCTGGCCCCGTTGCCACAGACCCTACCAGTGATGTTGTTGAATACGATACGGGTATTCTTTACGGATTGATGGATAAGCCCCCGGTGGGGGAAGCGGCCTTTGTGGCCATGCAGCACGTTTTGGCCTCTTTTGTGGGGATTATTACGCCGCCGCTGCTGATCTGCGCCGCCCTCGGTGTCGAGCCCACCAGCACCAGCTTTATCATCAGTATGTCGCTGTTTGCCAGCGGGCTGTGTACCTTCATTCAGTGCAAGCGGATTGGCCCCGTGGGCTCTGGCTTGCTGAGTTTGCAGGGCACTAGCTTTGCCTTCCTTGGCCCCATCATCGGTGTGGGTACGGCAGCGATCAACGGCGGTGCTACCCCGGAACAGGCCCTAGCGCTGATTTTTGGGGTTTGCTTCTTCGGATCCTCGGTGGAAATCATCCTCAGCCGCTTCTTACACTTGGCCCAGGAAATTATTACTCCCCTGGTCGCCGGAACAGTGGTGATGATCATCGGCCTCAGCCTGATTAAAACCGGGATTTTCAGCCTAGCTGGGGGCGGGCCCGCCAAACGGATTAGCGGCATTTTCGCCCAGCCTGAAAATGCGGGTTTGAGTCAGGTAACCGTGGATGGTGTGACCTTTAGGGCAGCGGATGCCTTTGGTAGTACCCAAAACCTAGTTCTAGGCTTTTTGGTGCTGTCGATTGTGACGCTGCTGACCCTTTCCAACAACCGCATTCTGCGCATGGGAGCCATTGCCATTGGGCTGATCATCGGTTATGTCATTGCCTTTTTCTTGGGCCTGGTTAACTTCAGCAACCTCAGCCAGTTGCCACTTTTCCGCTTCCCTGTTCCCCTACGGTTTGGTTTTGATTTTAACTTTGCGGCCTTCGCTCCGTTCATCATTCTGTATTTGATTACCGCCGTCGAAACCATCGGTGACCTCACGGCCACCTCCGCCGTTTCCGGGGAGCCCGTCAAAGGCCCCATCTACTTCCGCCGCATCAAGGGCGGGGTCTTGGGGGATGGTGTTAACTCGGCCATTGCCGCCCTGCTGAACACCTTTCCCAACACCACCTTCAGCCAAAACAACGGCGTCATTCAAATGACCGGAGTGGCCAGCCGCTATGTGGGCTTCTATGTGGCAGGAATTTTTGCCGTTCTGGGCCTCGTCCCCATTGTAGGCGGTGTGTTCCAGGCGATTCCCCAGCCCGTACTGGGTGGAGCTACCCTGATTATGTTTGGTTCCATCGCCGTGGCAGGGCTCAATATTGTGGCCTCCACCGGACTTGATCGGCGCTCCATCATTTTGGTGGCCATTTCCCTGGCCCTGGGACTAGGTGTGGTGTATCACCCCGAAATCTTTGACGGTAAGCCCCTGCTGATCAAAAACGTCTTCTCCTCAGGAATTTCCACCGGAGGACTAGCGGCCATTGTGCTGAATACTATCCTGCCCGGTCGGCCCAAGGTGCCCTCCTACCGAGAGGCCATCGCCGAAGCCGAGGCGGATTCCTAGGCCCAGTCTGAGGTTGCCTTAAACCTTTAAAGCTTGGAAGTCAGGGCAGTTGAGTGGCGATCACAACCTTAGCCATCGACATTCCCTCAACTGACCCCTGGTTTTCCGTGAGTTGTCCTGGCAAGCCCCCTCGTTTCCCCATGGGTGGAATGACATCCCGACCAGATCCGCTATCGGAGGTCAGGGGCCGTCTATCCGCCACTGGGAGCTAGGGAATCGCTGGGCATGACGAAGCGCGTCAAAGGCGCTTCACCCGTGGTGTGTTTAACCATCTATTGGTGTGAGGAGTAACGATGTTGAACCTTAAAACGTTGGGTCTTTCAAGCCGATTCTTGGCTTGGGCGAGCCGTGGATCTGGCTGGCTGGCGACCGTTTTGCTGGTGATGGCGGCTTTGCCTGCCACCGCCGCTGAGGAGGTAGCGGAACGAGAACCCTCGTCCCAAACCCTACCCACCCTTGGGGTTAGCGAGGTGGTTGCGGTGGCGGAACCTTCCCTAGACGTAGGGTTGGGGACAGCGGTGGCCACGGAAACCATCCTGCTGGCCGAAACGTTGACGCCTGCGGTCGAGGCTACCTCGGAGGCAACGGTCGATGCTACGGCGGCTGTAGCCACGGAGGACGCAACGGAGGAAACTATTGCCTCTGACGCAGAAGCCACGCCCATGTTCCTGGTGACTGACCTAGAAACCGCCCTGGGCAACGATGGCCGGGTGGAACCCAGGGCCGCTGACCTGGCCCAGGGGCTTCGGGTGACGGATTTCTCAGATGTTGCGCCTAGTGACTGGGCCTATCAAGCCCTCAGTAACCTGGTGGACAACTACCAATGTCTCGTGGGTTACCCAGATCGCACCTTCCGAGGACAACGCAGCCTCACCCGCTACGAGTTTGCAGCGGGCCTCAATGCCTGTTTAGATGTGCTAGTCAGCACCCTAGGCGATGTCTCCGTTGAGGACCTTGAGGCCATTCGCCGCTTGCAGGAGGAATTTTCCACCGAACTGGCCGCTCTGCGAGGCCGAGTGGATGCCCTAGAAGCCGAGACCGCCTCCCTCCGGGCACAGCAGTTTTCCACCCAAACCAAACTGCGCGGTTCCGCCTTCATGAGCATTGGCGACGGCTTCTCCAACGGCAACATTTTGGCAGAGGGGGTAAGCGTCTTTGTTCCTGCCCGCGACCCGGTCACCCTGGCCCCGGTCGTTCGCACGATCACCAATGATGCCGCCACTACGGCTGGAGGGTTGACCTGGATTAACATGGACACCTCCTTCACCGGGTCAGATCGGCTCAAGATCCAACTGGCGGCGGGGGCGGGAACGGCCCCAGGTAATTTCTATGCCTCGGCGGGCTTGTTCAATACCTTTGGTGCACCGTTCACCTTTCAAAACCCAGTCGGCAACTTTGATGTCATCCTGCGCGAACTGAGCTACATGTTCCCCGTGGGCGATAGCCTCACCCTGGAGGTTGGCCCCCGGATCAACTGGTATAGCTACTTCGACAACAACCGCTATACCTTCTTCCTCACCGGAGCTAACAGCTTTAACTCCAGTGGCGGCACCCAGGTCAACACCATCGACCGGGGGGCCGGAGCAGTGGCGGTGTGGAATGTTGCTGACTGGATGGATGTGCGGGTCGGCTACTTGGCGGAAAATAACGAATTCCTACCCGGTCTGCGTCCCGCCAGCGATCCCTCTGTGGGTCTGTTTGGCGGCACCACCACCCTGACGGGGCAAATTGGACTGCGGCCCGTTAACAACCTCAACCTGCGGTTCTTGTATACTCGCTCTAACCTAATGCCCACAACCTTTAATGGAGTTGCCATGGTGGGCGGCACCGCAGGCGAACCCATCTACGGCTTCGCGGATAACGGGGCTAACGGTTCAGTCACCAATGCCCCCGCTGATACCTTCCTGGTCAACTTCGACTGGACACCCTGGACTTGGCTGGGACTGTTTGGCCGCTACAGCTACGGCAGCGTTAAACTTACGGACGCCGCCACGCGGGCCAGGATTGGCGATGTCAACGGCCAGTCCTTCCAACTGGGGGTTGCCTTCCCCGACCTGTTCAAGCCAGGAGCCTTGGGAACGGTATCCTACCTGATCCCCTACGACGTGACTGGGGGGCGTCAATTCCTGGTGTCGGGTGGCGGCAACGGCGGCACCCAGCAGGAGGTGGAGGTGTCCTACCGCTACCCCATCAACCGCAACCTGGCGGTCATGCCCTCCTTCTATTGGATCATGAACGCCAACAACTTCAGCACCAACCCCGATATCTTCCTGTTTAACCTCCAGGGTCAGATTTCCTTCTAAGTTGCGTTGTCTCTGAGTTCCCTCTGAGCCACCTGTTACGGCAGGTGGCTTTTTTTTCATCCCGTAGTGGCGAGGTCTGCTCACCAGAACCGAGGATGAGCCAGCCGGACTCAGAATCCGTGACAGATCTAGGGCTGTCTGCCATAGAGCCTAGGGATCTATCCCCACCCCTGGTTGTTAAGCACTGAAGTACTTGGCCACAGGGTGGTAGGCGATGATCGCCGTGGTGGACTGTTCGGGATAGAGTTGCTCACTTTCGTCGATGGTCATGCCGATGCGGTCGGTTTGCAGCAGGTCGAGTTGGACAGGCTGATCCGCCATGTTGGGGCAGGCCGGATAACCAAAGCTATAGCGGGAGCCTTGGTAGCGCTGTTGTAGAATTTCGCGCAGGGTTTCGGGTTCTAGATCCCCAAAGCCCAGTTCTTGGCGAATGCGGGCGTGGCTCCATTCTGCTAGGGCCTCTGCCACCTGCACCGAGAGGCCGTAGTAGTAGAGGTAGTCGGTGTATTGGTCGGCCTGGAACAGCTTTTGGGCAAATTCCGTGGCAATTTCGCCCACCGTCACTGCCTGCATGGGGAACACGTCAAATTCACCCGGTTTCGCCATCTCCTTCGGCAAAAAGAAATCGGCAATGCAGAGCCGCCGCAGGGATTTTTGGCGCGGGAAAGTGAAGGTGGCGATGGGTTCTGGGAAATTTTGCCCTTTGCCTTTTACCTTTTGCCTTTCCTCAACCACCGCCGGATCGTAGATGTGTAGCGAATTCCCTTCCGCCAAGCAGGGGAAGTAGCCGTAGACAATCTGGGGATGGAGCAGGTTTTCGGCCAGGATGCGCTGTTTCCAATCCGCCAAAATCGGGTGGACGGTTTCCTGCAAGAAGGCATCGTACTCCTCGCGGGATTGCTCCTGGGGCTTACGGAACTGCCACTGACCGACAAATAGCGCCTGCAAATCCAGATACCCAAAGACCTCCTCTAGGTCGATATCTGCTGGCGTGAGGACTTTGGTACCCCAGAAGGGCGGTGTGGGGCGAGGAATCGCAGGGTCTACCGCCTCAGAACGGGTGGTGTCGATGGGAGTGGGGAGTGGGGAATCGGCAGTCGAAAGATCGGCCTCCGTTTCCAAATTTTGCCCTTTGCCTTTTGAATTTTGAATTTCCTCGCTTTCTACCGATTCTTCATCCAAAAAGCCCTTCAAATCATCCCAACTCCCCGCCGCCTTGGCGGGCATCAGTTTGTCCATGAAATGCAGGTCAGAGAAGGCATCTTTGCCGTAGACCACTTTGCCGTTGTAGGTGTTTTGGCAGTCGTTGTGGACAAATTTGGGGGTCAACGCCGCGCCGCCGAGGATGACGGGGACGGTGATGCCCTCTTGGTTGAAGGTTTCGAGATTGTCCTTCATGAAGGCCGTGGACTTCACCAACAGGCCACTCATGGCGATGCAATCGGCGTTGTGCTCCCGGTAGGCTTGGATGATGGCTTCTACGGGCTGTTTGATGCCGAGGTTAATCACCTTGTAGCCATTGTTGGAGAGGATGATGTCCACCAGATTTTTGCCGATGTCGTGCACATCGCCCTTCACCGTGGCGATGATGAAAGTGCCCTTGCCGGAGCCATCGCTGTCGGCCTTTTCCATGAAGGGTTCCAGATAGGCCACGGCGGCTTTCATGGTCTGGGCCGATTGCAGCACAAAGGGCAACTGCATCTGGCCGGAGCCGAACAACTCGCCGACCACCTTCATGCCGTCCAGAAGGAATGTGTTGATAATTTCTAGGGGTGGGTAGGTTTCCAACGCCTTGGCCAGGGCGTCCTCTAGGCCGATGCGTTCACCGTCGATGATGTGCTGTTTGAGCTGTTCATCAATGGGCAGATCCTTGGCGATGGCCTCTTTTTTCTTGAGGCTCTTGCCTTCAAACAGCGTCGTTAGCTTGGTGAGGGGATCGTAAGTGACGATGTCGCCATCAAATTCGCGGCGGTCGTAGATCAGATCCCGGCAGACCTGCTGATGCTCCGGCTCGATTTTGGCCAGGGGCAAGATTTTGGCGGCACTCACAATCGCGCCATCCAACCCCACCTGCATCGCCTCGTGGAGAAACACCGAGTTGAGCGTCACCCGTGCGGCAGGGTTGAGACCAAAGGAGACGTTCGACACCCCCAGCATGATGTGGCAACCGGGCAGGTTTTCGGTAATCATCCGAATCGATTCGAGGGTTTCTTTGCCGTTGACCCGGTCTTCTTCAATCCCGGTGGAAATGGGCAGGGCTAGGGTATCAAAGAAAAGTTCGTGGGCGGGAATGCCGTATTCCAGGGCATCTCGGTAGGCGCGTTGGGCGATGGCAAACTTCTTCTCGGCGGTGCGGGCCATGCCGTCTTCGTCGATGGTGCCGACCACAATTCCGGCCCCGTATTTCTTAGCCAGTTCCAGCACTTTGAAGAAACGCTCGTCGCCGTCCTCGTAGTTAGTGGAGTTGAGGATGCACTTGCCCCCGGCCACCTTCAACCCTGCCTCCATTTTTTGCCACTCGGTGGAGTCGAGCATCAGCGGCAGGGTCACGTTTGTCACCAGGCGAGAGACCAGCTCTTGCATGTCCCGTTCGCCGTCGCGGCCCACATAGTCCACGTTCACGTCGAGGACATGGGCACCTTCCTTCACCTGCGCCCGCGCCAGGGCCACCAAGCCATCCCAGTCCTCGGCGTTCAGCATTTCCCGGCATTTCTTGGAACCGCTGGCGTTGAGGCGTTCGCCCACAATCAAAAAGGAATTGTCTTGCTCGTAGGGCTGGGTGCTGTAGATTGACGCGGCTGAAGGGACGTAATGTAAGGCCGGACGGGGATCCCCCCAACCCCCCTTGGGAAGGGGGGCATCGGTCGTAGCCTCGGCTCGGTTCCCCCCTTGCGTAAGGGGGGCTAGGGGGGATCGCACAGGCCGTTCCTTGGGGCGCAAATCCTTGGCCAATTCCGCCAGTTGGGCGATGTGTTCGGGACGGGTGCCGCAGCAGCCGCCGATGACCTGCACGCCCAGGTCTTCCACAAAGTGCATCAGCGACATCCGCAGTTCCATCGGAGTGAGGCGATAGACCGCGTGGCCCCCCACGTTTTCCGGCAGTCCGGCATTGGGGATACAGGAGATGGCAAAGGGCGACTGTTCAGAAAGGTGCTTGACGTGATCCTTCATCAAATCTGGCCCAGTGGCGCAGTTGAGGCCGAGGATGTCGATGGGGTAGGGTTCCAGAATCGCCAAGGCCGCCGCCATTTCGGTACCCACTAGCATGGTGCCCTGCTGTTCCATGGTTACCGACACCATCAGGGGCAGGCGCTTGCCCGTGGCGACAAAGGCTTCCTCGATGCTGTTGAGGGCCGCTTTAATTTGCAGCACGTCCTGGCAGGTTTCCACCAGCATCAGGTCAACGCCGCCGTCGATTAGCCCACGGGCCTGCTCCACGTAGGCATCTTTTAGCGTGTCGAAATCAATATGGCCCAAGGTCGGCAGCTTCGTCCCCGGCCCCATGGAACCCGCCACAAACCGGGGCTTTTCAGGCGTGGAGAACTCGTCAGCCACACTCCGAGCCAATTCCGCAGCGGTTTTGTTCAGCTCGTAGGCCCGATCCGCGAGGTCGTACTCCGCCAGCACAATGGAGGTGCCGCCAAAGGTATCGGTTTCAATCACATCGGCCCCAGCGGCCAAAAAGTCGCGATGCACCTTGGCCACAGCGGCGGGATTGGTGACCACTAAATACTCGTTGCAGCCTTCATACTCTGGGCCACCAAAGTCTTCCGCTGTCAGGTTTTGCACCTGCAAGTTCGTCCCCATGGCCCCGTCAAAGACAATGACGGGATGCGCTGGGCTGTGGAGGCGTTCAAGGAAGGCGTTGGACATGGCGGCGGCGGCAAAATGACATCATCAACACCTGTGATCCTAAAACGCCTTGCAGACCTCGTCCCCATCTATGGGCAACCTTGAGTTTTTCTATGCGTTGCGTTAGGTCACAGGTTTCCTATTATCCGCCATAGTTCGGGATGAGGGTAGCACTAAACTAAAGACAATTTTTCAGGAATGTATAGTCTTCGTCCCATCCAGAGAGCGTCTTACTATATGCTTTGACTGTACGATTAGCAACTTTCACCATAACAATGGGCCGACTTACCACCCACGTTCTTGATACAGCCCTGGGTAAACCTGCCGCCTCGCTGCGGCTGACAGTCTGGGCCATTAATAACGATGCAGACATCAAGACGGCACTAAAAACCGTAGAAACCAACAGCGATGGCCGCACCAGTGAGCCCCTGTTAGACGGGGAAGAACTGAAAAAGGGTACCTACGAAATTACCTTTGATGTCGCCGCCTACTTTGCCACTACCGAAGCCGCGCTATCCGAGCCGCCGTTCCTCGACCAAATCCCAATCCGCTTCACCGTGGCCGACCCCACCAGTCACTACCATGTGCCGCTGCTGGTGTCTCCCTGGTCCTACAGCACCTATCGGGGCAGCTAGGGTCTCCTCCTCCTCCACAATGCCGAGGGAGAAGGGGTTGGGGGATGAGGGCTGAGCTTGGATGCTTTATGAGTTGGCATACTTTAAGCGGGGATAAAGCGGCTATTCTGGCGCAGCAATTTTTGCTCGAAGCTACGCACCCATAGGCTAAACTTATCGGCCTGTTCGACATCTTTAAACAAAATGGGTTCCCGCATCAGCAGGGCAATGTAGTCGTTCTTGCCCCGCACCACGATGGCGGTTTGCTGGCTAAAGCCGATGGAAATATGCAAGAAGCCATCCAACTTAAGGGAGGACATTAGCAGGGACTTTAGACCTAGTGCCTGGAAAACCAACTGCACCCAGTTGGTATTGTCATTTTCGGCAGTAATGTAATATTCCTTAGGCAGACTGTTGAGGTCGAAAATGGCCACCCCCAAAATGCTGTTGAGGATGCCCTCCTGGGAGGCCAAGGGGGAGGATTTTCCGGTGGGTTCCGGGGCTTGTACCGTAGTCATAGGCGGGTCTGGGCGGCTAACGCAGCGGCGGGAACGACGAAGGTTGAAGTTTTCAAGGTTTAGACATCACTGCACCGTTACAGTAGCGCTGATTTGGAAGGTATCGCTACCGTAGCGAGAAACCTCGGCTGGCCCATATCCACCGCACCAAACAGGCCATGGTGGCTAAGACTCGCGTTGGCCGAAAAGGTTGCTTGGCCCCGATTAGTCTTAGCATACCCAGCTCACGCCCTAAACTATCCATACCCCCAACGATGGGTACATCCTCCTCCTAGAGGTTAAAGAAAACGTACAGATTTCCCAAAGCGTCCCCCGGAAACGTATGGTTTTCAAAGGATACTCACAAGCATACTCGCACGTATTTTAGTTATGGCTTCACCTACGATTGAATCGGTTCTCAACGAAAGCCGTCTTTTTTCGCCCCCCGCTAGCTTCACCGATACGGCGGCGATTAACAGTCTCGATGCCTACAAAGCGTTGGCCGAAAAGGCCGCTGCTGATCCCGCGAAGTTTTGGGCAGAGTTGGCCGAACAGGAACTCCATTGGTTCAAGCCCTGGGAAACGACGCTGGATTGGCAGCCCCCCTTTGCCAAATGGTTTGTGGGCGGCAAAATCAACATTTCTTACAATTGTTTAGATCGCCACCTCACCACCTGGCGACGCAACAAAGCCGCCCTGATTTGGGAAGGGGAACCGGGGGACAGCCGCACCCTCACCTACGCCCAACTGCACCGGGAAGTGTGCCAGGTGGCGAACGTCCTCAAAGGCCTGGGGGTGAAAAAGGGCGACCGGGTGGGCATCTACATGCCAATGATTCCCGAAGCCGCCATTGCCATGCTGGCCTGTGCCCGCATTGGGGCACCCCACACCGTGGTGTTTGGGGGCTTTAGTGCCGAAGCCCTGAAGGATCGCCTCAACGATGCCGAAGCCAAGCTGGTGATCACCGCCGATGGGGGCTTCCGCAAGGACAAAACCATAGCGCTGAAATCCGCCGTAGATGCCGCCCTAGCCGACAATGGCGTGCCCAGCGTGGAGAACGTCCTGGTGGTGCAGCGCACCAAGGCCGAAGTCACCATGGCAGAAGGCCGCGACCACTGGTGGCACGAACTACAAGCCACTGCCGATGCCCACTGCCCCGCCGAGGAAATGGACGCTGAGGATATGCTGTTCATCCTCTACACCAGCGGCACCACGGGTAAGCCCAAGGGGGTCGTCCACACCACGGGCGGCTACAACCTCTATACCCACACCACCTTTAAGTGGACCTTCGACATTAAAGACACCGACGTGTACTGGTGTACCGCCGATGTGGGCTGGATTACGGGCCACAGCTACATTGTCTACGGCCCCCTGTCCAACGGGGCCACCACGGTGATGTACGAAGGGGTGCCCCGGCCCTCGAATCCCGGCTGTTTTTGGGATGTGATTGAAAAGTACGGGGTGACGATTTTCTACACCGCCCCCACTGCCATCCGGGCCTTCATCAAAATGGGCGACGAACTACCCAAGGCGCGGGATCTATCCTCCCTGCGGCTGCTGGGCACCGTGGGCGAACCCATCAACCCGGAAGCCTGGATGTGGTACCACACCGTCATCGGCGGCGAGCAATGCCCGATTGTGGATACCTGGTGGCAGACCGAAACCGGGGGCTTTATGGTGACGCCCATCCCCGGTGCGGTGGCCACCAAACCCGGTTCCGCTACCCTACCCTTCCCCGGCATCATCGCCGATGTGGTGGATCTCGATGGCCACCCCGTTGCCCCCAACGAAGGCGGCTACCTGGTGATCAAACACCCCTGGCCCAGCATGATGCGCACCGTCTACGGCAACGACGAACGCTACCGCCGCACCTACTGGGAACACATCCCGCCCCAGGATGGCCAATACCTCTACTTCGCAGGCGACGGTGCCCGCAAAGACGAAGATGGCTACTTCTGGGTGATGGGTCGGGTGGATGACGTGATCAGCGTCTCCGGCCACCGTCTGGGAACGATGGAAATTGAGTCGGCCCTGGTGTCTCACCCCGCCGTGGCCGAAGCTGCCGTGGTGGGCCGCAAGGATGAGATTAAGGGCGAGGATATCTTTGCCTTTGTCACCCTAGAGGGGCAATATTCCCCCAGCGATGCCCTCAAACAGGAACTTAAGGATCATGTCGTCAAGGAAATTGGCATCATTGCCCGACCAGGGGAAATCAAGTTTGCCGATGCCCTACCGAAGACCCGTTCTGGTAAAATCATTCGCCGCTTTTTGCGGAATTTGGCCAGCGGCGAAGCCATCGCCGGAGATGCCTCCACCATGGAAGATCAGTCGGTTCTAGACCAGTTGCGCGAAGGCTAGTATCCCTCCCAAACTCGGTTTAAACCAGGCTAAGGGACAGGTCAATCCTAGCCCTAGCCACTATCGTATCCACCCGCAGACGGAAGTCCTTCCTAGGACACCGTCTGCTTTTTGATCGGGCTGAATACCCATTCCCTGGGCCAGAATACAGCCGCTATACCCCCATCACCTCACCTCATAAAACCAGCCCATCCCCCTCAGAACCCATCCTATTCAGTACCACGGTAAGCCCCAGATCCAGCCCTTGCTTCAACCGCTAGATCAAGCTCTAGGCTTGCGCGACTTCACCTTGACCTGACCCAGAAAATGCCCATCCTCCAGGTGTCTTGAGACCACCATCACCATGACTAAACCAGGGATATACCCAAGAGAGGGTGGACAAATCCTGAGACTTTTTGATGTCATCCGGCAAAATTTCCAGATGTCGATCCGGGGTGGGGGCATGTATCTGATCCCTCAAAAGCTTTAAACAGAGGCTAAAGGTGCAGCGGCTAGCCCCCCTAGGCAAGGAGAAAGCATCGCCTCTAAGACTCGGATCATCCTAATAGGCTAAATGAAAAACTCGTCAAAACTTTCCATTATCAGATGACAGATTTCTACCCTATGTCTATAATATTTTCATGGGAACAGACTCCTCAAAAATATTGAGGATCGCATCCAAAGGTCAGGCCGCTAAGCCACTGTAGGCGCTTGTGTGTCATCACTCTAAGTGGTCAAGCTAGCCTTGGCCTCGTACTTTTCTACAAGGAATTCTCCTAGCAATGGTAACAATGGTAGAGAAAACAACTCCCCTCACGGGTAAAGCCCTGCTGCAAAAGGTCAAAGAGCTGAATCACCTGACTAAGCGCGAAACCGCCAAGGAATGTGGTTACTACGCCTTTACTAAGGATGGTCAACCCCGTGTCAATCTCTCTGGCTTCTACGATGCTCTACTAGAGGCGAAGGGCATTAATTTAGATCCCGACAGCGGCAAAGATGGCCGTGGCCGCGAACCGACCTATCGGGTCAGTGTCCATAAAAACGGCCAAATTGTGATTGGCTCCACCTATACCCAAGAAATGGGTCTCAAGCCCGGAGACGAGTTTGAGATTAAGTTGGGCTACAAGCACATTCAGTTGAGGCAGATGGACGGCACCTCTGAAGAAGAGTAGTTCAGCCTCTGACGTTAGTTTTGTCGCTGACCAACGACGGTTCACCCCATGCCACAGATTTTTGATCGGTTGATGGGGTGACTCTCGTTGGTACCCATCTCAAAAGCAGTTGGTTATCCATCGGATGGATGGCCAACTGCTTTTCTGCAGGTAAAATTGGGCCAGTAGTTCCTCCTGTCCAGATCAGGTTGGAACCGTTCAAATCAAGTGGGAACCATAACCGCTATCCCCTGTGGAAAACCTGTGGAAAACTTGGAGTCTCCCCCTATGCCCCCAATACTGGGTTTAACCGTTTTTTTTTAGGTTGGATTGGGCTTTGGTTGCCCGTTGCCTTGGGCATTGCCCGGTTGGCCAAAATTCCCTGGCGTTATCCCATCGCCCCAGAGCATAAACTGCCGCTTTTACTGCCTCTATATCTCCTTGCTCCCCCTGCCGTTGAGATCTACTGCCGCTACGGCCATGGGGAGACCTGGGCTAACTATGGCGTGACCTGGCAATCGAGTACCTGGACGCCCCTTGGGGTTGGGCTAGGGGTTGCGATGTTGGGGGTTGTGATCCTCGTTGCTGTTCAGCTAGCCCTGGGTTGGCGACAATGGCGGCCCGCAGGGGTAGATTCCCCCCCTGCCGCTCCCCCCGCCCTGCTTTTGGCCTTACCGATCTTGACCCTCTTCATTGGCTGGGTAGAGGAACTAATTTTTCGCGGCGTTTTGGTCAACGGATTACTGACCGCCCTGCCCTGGGTGGGGGTCGCGATCTTGGCCAGCACCATTTTCGCCACTTCCCATTTGTTGTGGGATGGCCCTGCTGGGGTGCCCTCGCTGCCGGGATTGGGGCTGATGGGCCTCGTGCTGCTGCTGGCCCGGTGGGCCATGGCCGGAGATCTCAGCCTCGCCTGGGGGCTGCATACGGGCTGGATTTTTGCCATTGCCCTGATCGATGCCCTGCACCTCATCCAGCCCTCCCCCACCGCTCCAGCCCTGGCCGGAAAGCCGGATCAACCCCTCACCGGACTGCCTGCCCTGGGCCTGATGGTGCTGACGGGCCTGGGGATTTGGGGCTATACCGTCTGGTTTCACTAGATCCTCAAGCCCAGCGGCTCCCTCTGAATCTCCAAGCCCAGCAGATCCCTTGATTGGATAGTGCATTGCGGCTGGCGCAGGGGATTGAACGACCGCCAAGGGCCCCCTAGCTGCGAATGCCCCCTACGCCTAGGGTGATGAGGGTAATCGGGGTGAGGGGTTGCCAGCGGGTGAGGGGGCCAACCTGGACGGAATGCTGGATCTGGATCTGGCGGAGGGTCACCGACCATTCGGGAGACCGTGGTCTAGCCCAGGCTAGGGTGGCGCTGAGGTGTTCCAAGGTGGCCACGGCCAGGACGATCCGTCCCTGGGGCCGCAACCGCTGGGCGCAGGTATCCAGGATATCCGGCAAATGGCCCCCGCTGCCGCCGATGAAGATGCGATCCGGGTCGGGTAGATCCGCTAGAGCCTCTGGGGCGCTGCCGTGGATGGGGTGCAGGTTGCCATTGCCGAGGCGCTGCTGGTTTTGCTGAATCAGGCGGTACCCGGCCAGGGTTTTCTCAATGGCGTAGACCGAACTGGTAGGGCAGAAGCGGTTGATTTCCACGCTAACAGAGCCTGTTCCAGCCCCGATATCCCACAGGGTTTGCCCCGGTTGCAGGGCCAAGTCCGCCAGAATATGAATGCGAATATCCCGCTTGGTCATCAGGCCGGGACGGTCGGCAAAGGTGGCAAAGGCGCTATCGGGTAGGCCGATCAAGGGCAACGTCCTAGGGTCTGGGGCGGGGGGAGATTGCCGTTGTAGAACAACCACATTCAGCGCTGCAAAGGACTTTTCCAAAACCGTTTCCGGCGTGAGGGTATGTACCGCTTCCCCCTCGCCGCCCAGGTTTTCGCACACCCAGAGGGCATACCCCTGGGGCAAACCTAAGTCCAAAATTAGCCGACCAATGGCCGCTGGGCTGTGGTCGGGATCCGTCAGCACGGCGATTAGGTCATCCCCCCGCCGCAGGGTCGCCACCAATTCATCCATCGACCGCCCGTGGGCGCTGATCACCGTCGCCCCCTGCCAGGGCAGCTTGAGGCGGCTAAAGGCCAACTGTACCGAACTAGGGTGGGGATGAAAGGTCAAACACTCGGCGGGCAGGGTTTCCAAAAGCAGTCGCCCCAGGCCAAAAAAGAGCGGATCCCCCGACGCCAGCACCACCGCCAGATCACCCAACCCCTGATCTGACCCCGCTTGACTGCGATCCTTTTCTTGGCCGCCCTTCTGATCCTGATCGTGAGCCGCCAACCATTGCCTCAGCCGTTCCAGGGTGGCTTGAAGATTGCCCAGGGGCCAAGTTTCCGCCGCCACGTTGGGAAAATAGCTCAACTGGCGCTCACTGCCCACCAGCACCGTTGCTTGGTCAATCAACTTCCGTAGGGTCGGGGACAGTCCAGCCCCCCCCTCTAGTCCCACACCGATCACCTGGATAGGCGTCATGGCTGTTGCTCCCAGGCCAACACCAGCAGGGCATTCAAAATCGCTGCCGCCACCGAAGATCCACCCTTGCGCCCCTCCACCCGAATTTGGGGCACCGCCACCTGGGCCAAGCGCTGTTTAGAAGCTTCCACTGCCACAAACCCCACCGGAGCCCCGATCACCAGTGCAGGTTGCACCCGTCCCGCCTCCATTTCTTCACAGAGAGCCATCAACGCTGTGGGGGCATTGCCAATCACCACCACCGCCCCAGGGGTTGAACTAGAAGTTAGGCCAGAGTTTGGGCCAGGGGTTGAGCCAGAGACCTTTTCCAAACAGCGCAGCAGCCCCGTTTCCGTGCGAGTACGTCCCGGTTGTGGGGAATCCCCCTCGCTCACCGCTGTCCATAGGGGATTCTTAAAGGTACGTTCCACCAAACCCACCACTCCCTGACGCACCATGGTCACATCCACCACAATCGGCGCACCCTGGGTTAGGGCCGTTAGCCCTGCTGAGATCGCCCCATGGTCAAACCGTACCAGGTCTTTAAATTCAAAATCCGCCGTGCTGTGAATTACCCGCCGCACCACGGCATACTCCTCCGGCGAGAAGGCATGGGGGCCAAATTCTGCGTCAATCAAGCCAAAACTTTCTTCTAAAATAGGGCTTTGCCACAACTTCGCCATCGCACCTAGTCCACCCATGGATTGAGTCGATTGCATTGAACTCTGTGCCCCATCTGCCCCGTTATTACCCACCATCCCCTACCCAAGCCGCCCCCCATCATCCCATAATCCATAGCTTCCCAAGCTTCCAACGGCTAAGTCTGCTGGGGCATGGCTTCAGAGCAGTACAGCCCCGCCACAGCGTTATGCAATCCCGACTCCCGACTCCCGACTCCCGATTTCCTATGCCAGCCTATTTCTTCTGGGGCGACGACG
Organism: Phormidium sp. FACHB-1136; assembly: GCF_014697375.1. Lineage (GTDB taxonomy): Bacteria > Cyanobacteriota > Cyanobacteriia > Phormidesmidales > Phormidesmidaceae > Nodosilinea. The sequence continues at coordinate 10,605 of NZ_JACJRS010000001.1, read as the reverse complement.
ACTTTCAACTGCAAGCGGCGGTGCAAGCCCTGCGCCAAGAGACCCTAGATGAAGCCTGGGCCAGCTTTAACTATGAGGTATTCCCGCCCTCGGTGGCCAATGGCCCGATCCAGGCGCTCAACCAGGTGATGACGCCGCCCTTTGGCCTGGGGAAGCGGCTGGTGTGGCTGCAAAATACGGCCCTGGGCCAGCGTTGTCCCGATGAGGTGCTGGCGGAACTAGAGCGCACCCTGCCCGGTCTGCCCAGCGAGTCGGTGTTGTTGTTGACCAGTGCCGCCAAGCCCGATGGCCGTTCTAAGTTTTACAAGCTGTTTAAAAAGCATGGGGAGATTCGAGAATTTGCGGTAATTCCGCCCTGGAAGACCGATTTAATTCGTCAGCAGGTAGAAACTGTAGCCAAGGCCCGCTCCCTCAATCTGACCCCTAAAACCATTGACTTACTGGCCGAAGCGGTGGGCAACGACACCCGCCAACTCCACATCGAACTCGAAAAGCTGGCCCTGTTTTGGAACGATCCCCAGCGGCCCATCCCCCCCGAAGCCGCCGCCGATTTGGTGACGGTTTCCACCCAAAACAGCCTCAAGTTGGCCCAGGCCGCAAAACAGGGCGATACCCAAACGGCCCTGAGCCTAGTAGAAGACCTGCTGAACCGCAACGAGCCCGCCCTGCGCATGGTGGCCACCCTGGTCAGCCAGTTTCGGCTGTGGCTGTGGCTGAAGGTGATGGAGGCGGAGCGGGTCACCAGCGAAGCGGAGATTGCTGCCGCTGCGGAAATTGCCAACCCCAAGCGCATCTATTTTTTACGCCAGGAGATCCGGGGCATTACCCTAGCCCAATTGCAACGGAGCTTGCCTTTGCTACTAGAATTAGAATCTGAATTAAAACTCGGTCGGGATGAACGAGCCACCCTGCAAACGAAGGTGATTGAACTATGCCGTGTTTTTCGCCCTGTTAGCTAACGTTACCCTAGGGGAACTTAATCGCCGCCCCACCATTCAAGGCAAAACGTTGAGGTATGACCGTTAGAACCCATCGGTTTAGATATCACAGCTTAGATATCACAGCATCAGATATCCCTATGAGTAAGTCCACATCCATGACCACAGTTCTCCTCCGGCGGAGTCGATCCCCTTTGATCGCTGGTTTTTTGGCCAGTGTCGCCCTCTTAGCTCAGGGCGTGCCCCTTTCCTTGCCGACGGCTGGGCACAACCCCGTGCGATGGGGAGCCGCCGCCTGGGCTCAGGGCATCAACGTTTCCCCCGATGAGATCATGGGTTATGCCCGCTCGGTGCTCGAGATGGAGGAACCCCGCACCACCGCCTACAACGAAATTCGGGCGCTCCTGACGGGCACCAACGTGGACATCAATAGCATTAGCCTGCGCTGCACCGACACCAACAGCCTCAACCAACTGCCCCGCAACCTACGCAGCAACGTCCGCACCATTGTGGTGAACTACTGCAACCAGGCCAGCCAGATCGTCCAGGCCAACGGCCTCCGTAACGAGCGTTTTGACGCCATCACCGCTGCCTACCCTCAAAACGACACCCTGGCGGAGCAAATTCGAGCCGCCCTCATGCAGATTCAGCAGCAATCCCAAACCGCTCCTGTCCCATCGAATTAGTCCGCAGCCTTAGTCTTCCATCCCCTCTTCACCACCCCCCTGACCCAATGCAATTTATTGATCAAGCTGAGGTAGATGTCATTGCCGGAAAAGGTGGTGATGGCATTGTGGCCTTCCGTCGCGAAAAGTATGTGCCCGCCGGGGGGCCATCGGGGGGGAATGGGGGCCATGGCGGATCGATCATCCTCAGGGCCACGGCCAATCTACAAACCCTGCTGGACTTTCGCTATGCCCACCAATTCAAGGCCGACGATGGCCAGCGGGGCGGCCCTAAAAACATGACCGGAGCCTGTGGTCACGACCTCACGCTTGACGTCCCCTGCGGCACCATGGTCTACGACGCCGACACCGACGAACTGCTGGGGGATTTAGTGGCCCCCGAACAAATCCTCTGTGTGGCCAAGGGCGGCAAGGGCGGCCTGGGCAACCGCCACTTCCTCAGCAACCGCCAACGCGCCCCCGAACATTCCCTGCCCGGACTTCCTGGCGAAGAGCGACGCCTGCGGCTGGAGCTAAAACTGCTGGCGGAGGTGGGCATCATTGGCCTGCCCAACGCCGGAAAATCGACCCTGATTGCGTCCCTGTCGGCGGCGCGGCCCAAAATTGCCGACTATCCCTTCACCACCCTGATTCCCAACCTCGGCGTGGTGCGACGACCCACGGGGGATGGCACCGTATTTGCCGATATTCCCGGTCTAATTGAAGGCGCTCACCAGGGGCTAGGGCTGGGCCACGAATTTCTGCGCCACATCGAACGCACCCGTCTGCTGCTGCACCTGGTGGACGCCACCGCCGAACACCCCCTCGACCATTACCACACCATCCAGCAGGAACTCATGGCCTATGGTCACGGTCTGGGAGATCGGCCCCAGATCGTCGCCCTCAATAAGATCGATGCCCTGGATGAGGCCACCCTCGATGCCCTTGTTCAGCAGTTTGAAGCCGAGCTAAATCGCCCCATCCACTGCATTTCCGCCGTTAGCGGCGTTGGCACCCAACCCCTGCTGCAACAGGTCTGGGTAGCGTTGGATCTGTAGCTCAATCCAGTTGGCTTACCTCCAGTTTAGACGGGGGGATGGCAAAAAAAAGGACGAGGAAACCTCGCCCCCAGGGGTGGATATGGCAAATTGGGGTCGCCAACGCCAAGGGTTTTTATCGCCCCTGACAGGTGGCAAGCAGGTCATGATCGAGGGGAGAGAGGTGGGCGATGGGGCTCATGCCTTCGATGTTGGGCAGGGGGGCACCGCCATTCAGACCTGCCACCGTGGTTTCACCGGGTGTTAGGGCCACGCGATGGGAAAATTCCGTTTGGTCGTAGGCGTCCACAAGGGTCAGATCCAGGGCATTGGCGGTCACGGTGCCATGCACACAATCGAAAGAAGACGACATTTGGTAGGCGGCCCCGGTCAGACTGGTGCCGGAGACCTCAAACACAAAGTAGGTGGCTCCCACGGTTTCTGCCACGGGGGATTCGCCATAGAGATAGGTGCCATCGGCAAGGCCAGGGATTTGGCTGGAAGCCTCTTGGCTGGCCATAGCCCAAACACCCACTAGGGCCGCGAGGGCAGTGGCAATGCGGGACAGGTGTAGCGGCAGCGAGGGCCGAGGGGCGGCTGCACCGTGATCGGAAGTGGAGGGAAAGAGCAGGGTAGCCATGGCAGGGGGTTGCGTCTCGATACCTTTACTATCCGGCAAAGGGGGCGTGAAGGCAGTGACCTCCTGACAAAATAAGCGTGACCTAAGTCAACGCAGAGAGTGACTCAGATCACGCAGGGGTGAAGTATTAAGAAGTGTTGATGTCATTATAACGAAACATTGCGCCAGTGGGGCGATCTGGGCCACAAAAGCGGGACGATGCCCGACTGGATGGCAGGTCTCCACCGTCCTACCGTTCCGCCAGGGGTGGGCGGTGGTGGTGCCAGGGGTAGGCGGTTTCGATCTGGTGGGCCAGGGCAAAGAGGGTGGCTTCGTCAGCGGGACGCCCCACCAACTGCACCCCCATGGGCAACCCCAGGGGCGAGAACCCGGTGGGGATGGCCAGGGCGGGTTGGCCGCTGGCGTTAAAGGGCGGGCAGGGGGCCACCCAGCGGATCACGTTTTCTAAAATTTGGGGCGACTTGAGGGCCTTCCATGCCGCCACCGGGATGGTTTGGTGGGTGTAGACGGGCAGAATCAGCACATCGTAGGGGGCACAGAAGCGAACGATATCGCGGGCGATCTGTTGCAGCTTGGCCACCGCCCGCAGGTAGGCTCCACTATTGATCCGCCAAGCCCGCCAGTAGAGCCAGCGGTTCATTTTCTCCAGCACCACCCAGGGAATTCCGGCCTCCGCCAGGATGCATTGCCAGACCACCGTAAAGGGTTCGATCAGATCCTCTAGGCTGGGAAACGTCACCGCCTCGGCGGTGTGGCCCAGTTCCTCCACCCGCTGCACCGTTTCATAGACCGCCTGCCGACAGACAGCATCGGCCTCACCAATCGGGTCTAGGCGGGTGACGTAGCCAATCCGCAGGGGCGGCGGTGGTGTCGAGAGACCCGCCAAAAAGCTGGGGTCGGGGTCGGGCAACCAGTAGGGGTCGCCCAGTTCGTAGCCGCTGAGGGCATCCAGCAACGCGGCGGCATCGGCGGTGGTGCGCCCCAGGGGGCCGTTGATCGCCAGACCATTCAACCGCTCTCCCACGGGAGCAAAGCTGACGCGGCCCCGTGATGCCTTCATGCCCACCAGGCCACAGCAAAAGGCTGGCCCCCGCAGGGAACCGCCGCCATCGGAGCCTTGGCTGATGGCACACAACCCCGCCGCCAAAGCCGATGCACCGCCGCCACTGGAACCACCGGGAGTATAGTCCAGGTTCCAGGGGTTCCGAGCTGGGGGAAATCCGGGCGGTTCCGTGTAGGGCAGAGACCCCATCTGGGAGGTGGCGGTTTTGCCCAGAATCACCAGCCCCGCCTGCCGCAGCTTGGTGACAATGTAGTCGTCCTGGCTGGCGATGCGGTCGCAGGCCGCTTTAATACCGTAGGCGCAGGGCACCCCCGCCACCGAGTTGAGGTCTTTGACCGATACCGACACCCCAAACAGGGGCGGCAGGTCGGCGGGGTCGGTGGTCATCACCTGCTCGGTTTTGGCCTTGGCCTCGGCCAGGGCTTGGTCGGCCATCACCGCCACGTAGGCTCCCAGGGTTGGGTTCAGCCGTTCAATGCGTTTTAGGTATAACTCCACCAGTTCCAGGGGCGACACCTGGCGCTGGCGGATCAGTTCGGCCTGGGCCGTGGCGGGCAAAAACGCAAGATCGACGGGGTTCATAGGGTGCTGAGGGGTAGAGACCGAGATCGCTCCCAAGGGGGCTGGATCCTCTGCCTATCCTACAGTTCTCCTATAACGGTAGCGCCGCTTCTTCCCAGGTTTGGGGGTCGCCCGGAGTGAGAATGGTGGCCTCGTAGGGAATTACGCCCACCTGTACACTGCCCAGGCAGCGGGCCGCCGCATAGGACAAATCTAGGGATCGCTCGCCCACATAGGGGCCACGGTCGTTGATGCGTACCACCACGGTTTTGCCGTTCAGCAGGTTGCGCACCTCTAGGTAGGTGTCGAAGGGCAGGGTTTTGTGGGCGGCGGTGAGGGCATTTTGGTCAAAGATTTCCCCCGTGGCGGTTTGGCGACCGTGGAAATATGGCCCATACCAAGAAGCCGTGCCCTGGAGTTGGGTGGAGGTGTGATCGAGCCCGTAGGCGACCCGCTGTACCTGGCCGGGGTTGAGAGGCGCTGCTCCCAAGGCGATTCGCAGATTATTCACCCACTGGACGGTTGTTAGGGCCACGGATTCCTCTTCCCCTAGGGCCGCTGGAGACAAGGAGAAAATGGTGTGATCCTGGAGTTCGCCCATGCCCCGATTGCCCTCCATGGTGGGCGCGAGATCTTGGGGATGCTGGGCCAAAATGGGCATGGCCTGTCGGAGATCGGCGGCCACCTGCTCAGCCACCTCCACCGACGCTAACTGGCCAATGGCTACCCCCTTGACTTGAATCACGAAGGAGGAATCCTCGGCTATGCCCCCTTTCGGAGCGGTACTGTCTGACGTGGTCGCCTCTGACGTGGTCGCCTCTGACGTGGTCGCCGCCGCTGTGGGGGCTAGGTGTTGATCCCCGGCATGTTTCGGATGAGCGGCTGGGCAGGAGATCGAGGCTAGGTCATTGGGCTCTAGATGAGCGGTGGCCAGATCTTCCGTAGCGGAGATATCCACGACCGTGACCGCTGCGGTGTTTTTCCACCGTTGCCAGTCCACAGCCCCTCCCAAATTCTTCAGGGGCCGAGACTCCAAACTGTGCAATGGGGTCGTGGAGGCGGGTTCCACAGCCTCGCCTGGGCCGAGCGGATCCAACGCCATGGGATCCGTGGCAAGGTGGGGGGCGGGGTGGGACGGCACAACCCAACCTGCCACATCTCCCAGGAGAGCAATGGGGACAGGGGAAAAGTTGATCGCCTGTGTGGAGGGTAGATGGGCCGCCCAGAAAAATCCAAATAGGGTCATTGGCGCGTGTACTGAATTCAACGCCCAGACCACTCGTTAGCCCAGATCCGTCGGGAAAAGACTAGCGGCAAGCTTGTGCTCTGCGCTGTAGCAACACATAAGCCGGAACGACAGATGACGCTTGCTTAACCCGTCGTTACCTTGGGCTATGGGTTACTCATGGATATGTGATCGAATGTTTCAGCATATCACTAGATATTTGTATCGGCAATAACATTTCTTCAAGCCCAGGCAGGGTGTTTGCTGAGCCCCTTAGCCGTGGGGTAGCGGGCCAAACGCCTGACGACTTACCGGATACTCAGGCTAGGTTAGGTTCCAGAACCATCGGCAGCCAAGTGAGGACACCAGCAACGCAACCATCCGTCCCCATCAACACCATCAACACCATGGCTTCTACCCAGGAGGCTTCGCCCCTAGCGCGTTGGCAAAAGCCTTCGGTTAAATATCCACAATTCCCTACATCGGCTAGGGGAATCACGCCGATGGCCAGACCCGATGGAGCCATAATCCCGCTATGCTAGATCAGATTTGCGTAAAATTCCCCTGGTTTCCCTGGCCTATTCCAAGAAGGGGGCTAGGGGTTTTACAATAGTTCATACTAGGCGTTGTTACCGCAGCCTCACCCAAGACTCGTCGTCATGCTCGCGTGATAGAGAACCCTCTTGTACATGGCTACCAGGGCAACCCAGAACCCGTCTGAGTCAACCCTGTTCAGTGGTCGCCAGCGGCCTGTCGCACAGAATCCGGAGAAGCAGTTATTATGCCCACGAAAGATCTCACCCGTTACCGAAATATTGGTATTTTCGCCCACGTAGACGCGGGAAAAACCACCACCACCGAACGTATCCTGGCCCTGACTGGCAGAATCCACAAAATTGGTGAAGTCCATGACGGTGCGGCCACCACCGACTTCATGGAGCAGGAGCAAGAACGGGGGATCACGATTCAGTCGGCAGCGACGACCTGCTTCTGGAAAGACCACCAGTTCAACGTTATCGATACCCCCGGCCACGTAGACTTCACCATTGAGGTGTACCGTTCCCTCAAGGTGCTGGACGGTGGCATCGGCGTGTTCTGTGGCTCCGGCGGTGTGGAACCCCAGTCGGAAACCAACTGGCGCTACGCCAACGACTCCAAGGTGGCCCGAATCATCTACGTCAACAAGCTTGACCGGATTGGGGCTAACTTCTACAAGGTGGTGGAGCAGGTCAAAAACGTGCTGGCCGCTCAGCCCCTGGTGATGGTGCTGCCCATCGGCACCGAGAATGACTTTGTGGGCGTGGTGGATCTGCTCACCCGCAAGGCTTGGGTGTGGGATGATTCCGGCAAGCCGGAGAACTACGACATCACCGACGTGCCCGCCGACATGGTGGATCAGGTTGAAGAATACCGGGATGCCATGGTTGAGCTTGCCGTTGAGCAAGACGATGAGATTCTTGAAAAGTACCTCGAGGGCGAAGAACTCACCATCGATGAGATCAAGTCCTGCATCCGCAAGGGCACCCGCGAACTGGCCTTCTTCCCCACCTACTGCGGTTCTTCCTTTAAGAACAAGGGCGTGCAACTGGTGCTAGATGCCGTCGTTGATTATCTGCCCAGCCCCACGGAAGTGCCTCCCCAGCCCGAAATCGACCTGGAAGGTAACCCCACGGGTGGTTTCGCCTATGTGGATCCGGAGAAGCCCCTCCGCGCCCTGGCCTTCAAGATCATGGACGACCGCTTTGGTGCCCTCACCTTCACCCGGCTCTACTCGGGTCAAATCAAGAAGGGCGACACCATCCTCGACACCGCCACGGGCAAGACCGAGCGGATCAGCCGAATTGTGGAAATGCACGCCAACGACCGGGAAGAGGTGGAATCGGCCCAGGCGGGCGACATTGTGGCCCTGATCGGCATGAAAAACGTGCAGACGGGCCACACCCTCGCCGATCCCAAAAACCCTGCCACCCTAGAGCCGATGGTCTTCCCCGACCCGGTGATCTCCATCGCGGTGGCCCCCAAGAAGAAGGGCGACAACGAGAAAATGGGTATGGCCATCAGCAAGATGGTGCAGGAAGACCCCTCCTTCCAGGTGGAAACTGACGAAGAGAGCGGCGAAGTTATCCTCAAGGGGATGGGCGAACTGCACCTCGACATTAAGGTGGACATCCTCAAGCGCACCCACGGCGTGGAAGTGGAGGTGGGCAAGCCCCAGGTGGCCTACCGCGAATCCATCACCAAGGTGCTGACCGATGGCTATGTTCACAAGAAGCAGTCCGGGGGGTCCGGTCAGTACGCCAAGATCGACTACATTGTCGAGCCCGGTGAAGTGGGCAGCGGCTTTGTGTTCGAGTCTAAGGTGACGGGCGGTAACGTGCCCCGCGAATTCTGGCCTGCGGTGCAAAAGGGCTTTGAAACCAGCATCGACAAAGGGCCGCTGGCGGGCTACCCCGTGGTAGACCTCAAAGTCACCCTCACCGATGGCGGCTTCCACCCCGTAGACTCCTCGGCCATTGCCTTTGAAATTGCGGCTAAAGCGGCCTACCGTCAGTCTCTACCCAAGGCTGGCCCCCAACTGCTAGAACCCGTGATGAAGGTGGACGTGTTCACCCCCGAAGACTACATGGGCGACGTGATCGGCGACCTCAACCGTCGGCGCGGCATGATCAAGTCCCAGGATCCCACCCTCACCGGGGTGCGGGTGAAGGCCGATGTGCCCCTGAGCGAAATGTTCGGCTACATCGGCGACCTGCGGACGATGACCTCCGGGCGCGGCCAGTTCTCCATGGAGTTCTCCCACTATGCCCCCTGCCCCGCCAACGTGGCAGAAACGGTGATCAAGGAAGCCAAGGAACGCCAAGCGGCCTCCTAATGTCATCAACCGAACGGCTGGGGGCAACTCCAGCCGCTCTTTTGTCTACCGATTGTTTGTCTCCGGAATCTCTGCGCCCTGGTCAGGCTTTGGCTAGGGCGTTTTGTTACTTTAGAGTCAGCGCTATTGAAGTCATCGCCATGACGGCAACCTTTCCGGCCCCCACGGTTCGCGATCACCCCCTCCAGACTTGGCACTCCACCACCTGGGAGGATTACCTTGCCCTGCGGGATGATCCTAGTAACGAACGAATCCGATTGGCCTTTAACGAAGGATGGTTGTGGATACTGATGGGCGCAGAGGGCATGAATCATGCTTCCGTGAGCGATTTATTCACGGCTTTTTTGTTCGTCTGGGCCATGCGGCATCCCGATCAGGTGTTTAGCTCCTTCGGTCGTTGCCTGTTAGAACAGCCTGGAACCCGTGCCAGTGCGCCGGATTTGGTGCTCTACATCGGGCCAGATTATCCCCAATGGCAGCCGGGGGAATCCCGCCGCATAGACCTGACCCAGCACCCCATTCCCGCCCTGGTGGGGGAAATTGCCGACACCACCCTAGCCACGGATTTAGACGAGAAAAAGCACCTCTACGCCGCCCTGGGCATCCCTGAATATTGGGTGATCGACGTGCAGGGCCGACGGGTGTTTGCCTTTGCGCGACAGGGCAACGGCACCTATCAATCCTGTGATACCTCCCAAGCCCTGGCGGATCTGCCCATCGCATGGCTCACCGAAGCCCTCGAACGCCTCGCCAACGGCAGCAACACCCATGTTGCCACCTGGTTTGGCCAGCAAATCGCTACCCTTGCCCCGCCCCAGTAGGCCAATAAGGCACTGTTCTCGACCTAGTTCTTGGTCGTCAGCGGAGATGGGGATATGTAAATCCTGCGGATCTTCCGCCACCGAGAACTGGTCAATCCGGTTGGGGGGATGGCGTTCCACATCGCGGTCGGTCACATCCAGCCGCCGCCGCGTCAGGGTGCGTCCGCCCCGTTCCCGCTGTTTGGCCTGGAGTTCATCGAACACTTCCCAATAGGCATAGGGCCGAAGCCGCTAAAGCCTGGGCTGTTTCCTGTTGCCGCCGCAAACTAGCTTCGAGCTGGTCGCACAGTTTCATTAACTCATCGACCTTGGCGACGATACGTTTTTGTTCGGCGAGGGGAGGGAGGGGAAGAACTACGTTTTTAATATCTGTCAGACTGAGACTATTTTTTATGCCTCTTTGTGCGTTCTGAAACTGTTGAAATATAAGTTCAGAAGTAAAAAATCTGGCTAAGCTGATATGCATTTAAATTGCATTGATTGTGTTTCCTTTGTTTTTGATCTTGCGATCCCATTTGATGACAAGCTGCCCTTCGTTCAACAGGTTATGAACAAGCGCTTCTAGATCCTCAATCGACTCAAATAGACGATTGGCAATGAATTCCTTTGCAGAGTGCCAAACTAACTCGATTAAATTATAGTCCGGACTGTAGGGTGGCAGAAATTCTAAAACAATGTTGGGCATCTCCTTCGCTATCTTCTCTAGAATCTCTGCCTTTTTATGAATACTTGCATTGTCTAAAATGATAAGAATCTTAGGGCCATCCTGCTCAAAGTCTTCAA